>CP054838.1:387500-735000 GCA_028768545.1 Desulfobacter sp. | reverse complement strand
AGATTATCTACGTGTTACTCACCCGTGCGCCACTCTACTCAGGATTGCAAGCAATCCCTTTCTCGTTCGACTTGCATGTGTTAAGCACGCCGCCAGCGTTCATTCTGAGCCAGGATCAAACTCTCCAGTTATAATCCTTTTACTAAAACTTGCGGTCACAGCTTCCAACGAAGCCGGACCTGCTCTTTTCTTCTTCACTGACCAATTTTCAAAGATCAAACTTGTTTTCCCGAAGGCCGCGTTGCCGTGTCCCCTCGTGAAGACCGGCGTAATATGCCTGAATTCCCCATGCCTGTCAAACCCTTTTTTAAATTTTCTTCATTTTTTTTTACCTCAATCAAAGAATCAAAAAATTTACCTTTTAATTCAGACAGTTCAAAAAACCAAGATTCCACCAGGTCCCTGCTGGGGCAAGCCCTTGTTTTAATTTTATCTGTTTTTGATGTATATTTATCCAGTGATGTCCGGTTAGGTTTTTGCTTGCTCAATAATTTTTTGATCTTTGACAATATTGTCCCTGTTTGAACTATGAGAGCCCTGCTCCTCGCAGCCAAACAGGTCATTTAGAATGGCGGTTCGCAGCTGCCGAACTCTTTTGATCGTGACCTTTTCATTAAACTGTTTTTGGCAATGGATTGCCAGTAACAGGTAAGTAATAAGGCCGCCAAGAATCTGAACCATAAGGCCGTATTCACTGCGGGCAATGAGATGATATACCTTCAGATGTTCTTTCCACCATTTGAAAAAATCCTCAATGGTCCACCGGAGTTTATAAATTGTTGCTATTTGTTCCGCTGTTAAATCATGCCTGTCAGTTGCCACATAGTATTTGACGCCAGCAATTTTATAGCCAACAACCCGAACAGGCCTTTTCGTCTGGTTTTGATTCGGAGTACCAAGTTTAACCAGTGCATCATAAAAAATGTAGCTGTCGGAAGGGGTCTCGTGGTTATCAATAATTGTTCTTGTTGTCCTGGTTTTTATACGGCAGACAAAATGTTTGCCTTGCTCCTGAAGCAGGTCAAATTCTTTATGGGATTGATATCCACGATCCATAACACCTGTTTGCCCCTTGGAAAGTATTTTGGGAACAAAAGTGCGTTCAGCGCCGTTGCCTTCAGTCAAAAAGATTTTGTTTGGGATTCCGTGATTAATGTCAAATCCGCAATGTACTTTGGCTTTTTTACTTCCTTTTCTGTAGTTCGCCCAGTGCATTGAAAGGACTGCATTTATGAGACTACCGTCAATGGAAACCAACTCTCCTAACTCGGCGTGTTCACCCGGATGACACTCAAGAGCCTGTTTATAAAGATCCTCAAAGATAAATTGCAGTTGTTCGAGTCCCCTGTGATTGATGGCTTCACAGAAACTACTACGGCTGATACCACCGTCTGGCGCAATATTTTCTTTAGCAAAAACATTCTCCTTGAGATCCTGAATTAAATGTCGGGCAGACTTGTGCTCCTGAAGATGGAAATAAACCAAAGCATTTATCTGGTCTTCGAATGTCATTTTTAAAGGGCGGTCTCCTCGAGATTGTAATTCCGGTGCTTTTGAAAGTGACTTTATCAGAGGGCACCTGAAATTGTCAAAGTTCAGGGACCGTAGTTGTTTTTTAGGGACTGAGATGTGCGTCATTTGAGCTCCTTGAGTTAAGTTTTCAAGGCGCACAAAAATTTTTACGCACATTTGTCAACACAAAACAGACTGTTTTTTCAATGATTTTAGATGCTTTTTATACGCAACAACCTAACCGGACACTACTGATATTTATCTTAGATTAAGATAAATATTTTGAAGATAATTCTAAAATTTTTAAGGAATTTTAATGATAACCCCTGTATTTATTGATGCCTCATCTGCCATTCTGCTGTTCAAGGCCGATCTTTTTATCCCGTGTACCCAAGCCTACCATCTGATCATGGCCCGAAAGGTTTTTCAAGAAGTCCGGATAAAAGGATATCCAGGGGCACAATTTTTTGGCACAATGAAAACCCAAAACAAGGTGCAGGTTCAAACACCCGGCAAAATGACCTTTCCCATTCCTTTAAAAGGTATGGGGGAGCAACAGACCCTTGCCCTTTATCACCAGCAGACCGGCACACCCTCCGGGGCCTTTGTCATCATGGATGACGGCAAAGGGGCAAAATGCTGCCGGCATCAAAACATCCCTTATATAAACGCCCTTTTGGTGCCAAAAATTTTATGGTATTCCAGGCGCATGGATGAGAAGATGTATTTAGAGAAGCAAACCGCTCTCATTGAATTGGGGCGGTATTCCCAAACCATAATTGAAAAGGCAAAGGCCTTGTCCCATGAGGATCTGGCCTATTTTATTCCCAATGAAAAAAACCACCACCCCCTCTGAGACCTGGAAAAGAAAGGCCATGGCCTTTGCCGTAAGGTCACACCGCCATTTATGGGGAAAAAACAATGAAGACCCCTTGATTTTTTTATATCACAGGGGACTGAACCATGAGTTTTCAAAACAGATCTACCTGGGCTGGAATAAATTCGGACAGGAACGGCCATATAAAGGATGGGGCATTTCAAAACCAGGCACTTTTTTTATTCCCCCGGGCATTGTCTTTCCCCACATTGTAGACCAGGAATTATTATCCATTTATATCCTTCCCATGGACACAGCCCCTGGATATTTTATTCTGCCGGGCAGTGCGCCTGGCCCGGTCATCCTGGGTGATCCTGATAATGGCACCACTTACGAAACCCAGGATTTTTTCCAGGGGCTATTCCATTTCCAGGAAGATTCAGACAAGGCCTGTGTGACAATCACCCCGGCTTAGACGGCATAATTCAAACAAAAACAAACTTATGCGAACCGCTATAGCTGCAAAGCGCCAGGCCGTGAAGCCTTAGACCGCATATTTCACAAAGCGTTTTTGCCTTAGCTGCAAGGCACCGTAGTCCTTTACTGTGAGCGGACTGTAACCCAGCAGATGAGGTAAAACGCTTTGCCCGGACAGCCGTCTTAATTAATGTAAAGGGGCCACCGGGATCTTTCGTGGCCGCCTCAGATTAACCACCACAATCCCGATCACAATACAGGAGATGGCACCTAACAGGTGGTGGGTCACGGGCTCGTCCAGCAGAATCACCCCGTTTGTAACCCCGGCCAGGGGCACGATAAAGACAAAAGAGTGCAGGGCTGTGGCCCCGAACCTCTGGAGCATGGTGTTCCAGGCCACAAATCCAAAGGCTGCGGTTATTGCTCCCTGGTAAAGTATGGTTTTTACCACCGTGGGGGTGATCTGGGTCACCATGGCCTCATCCCAGATCCAGCCGTTGAAAAAAAAGACAGGAAGCCCCAGTATCATGGGGTATAAGGTGATCTGAACCGCATGGAACCGATGGATGATCCGCTTGACATATACGGCAGATACAAACCAGCAGACCACGGCCCCGAGAACGATAAGATCCCCTTTCTGAAGATCTCCGCCCAGGTCGGGTGAATCAAAAAACAAGATCACCACCCCGACAAAGCCCAGCAAAATGCCTGCCCCCTTTTTAAAGGTGATCCGGTCTCCGGGAATAAAAAAATGGGCCAGGACAAGAACCATAAAGGGCAGAACATTGGCAACAATCGCCGCATGGGAGGCGGTGGTATGGTTAAGTCCCAGGTGGAACCCGGAGACCTGGGTGATAAACAGAGCCGATTGAACCAGGATCAGCCCCCATTGAGTGCGGTCCAGTTTCAGGTTGATTTTCTTGTATCTTGCCCAGAGCACCAGCAAAAATGCAGCCAAAGTAAACCGGGTACCGGCAGAGGTAAAGGGGCCAAGACCGGTATAGCCAAGCTTCATGGCCACCCCGTTCCCGCCGAAAAGTATGCACAGAAAAATGGTAAACACTGCGGCCCCAAGGGTCATCTCTGTATTTTTCATATTAAGGTAGAGGATCCTCTGGACTCTTCTCAATCAGGGTGGTTTTGTTCCGGCCATCCTGCTTGGATTTGTACAGGGCATTGTCGGCCCGGGCAATCCAGTCAATGGCCTCGCAGGGCAGGTCCCGGGAGCCCATACGGGCCAGGCCGAACGACATGGTCACCTGAAGGAACTCTTCCTTGACGGGCCGTCCTCTTTTATCCACACGGACAAATTTGTGGGATTCAATCCGTTTTCTGATCCGCTCCACAATCTCCATGGCCATGCCATGGTCTGTATCATCAAAGACCATTAAAAATTCTTCCCCCCCGTACCGTCCGGCCACATCAAAATACTGCCTCATGGACTGGGAAAGAATCTGGCCCACCTCCCTTAACACCATATCCCCCTGGATATGGCCGTAGGTGTCATTGACCGTTTTAAAAAAATCAATATCCCCCATGGCAATGACGGCTTCACTGCCCGATTTCCGCCTGAACCGCTTGACCACCCGGTTGACCTCCTCTTTTATCTTTCCCGAATTATACAAAGAGGTCAGATCATCATACTCTGCCTTTTGCTTAAACCGGGTTTTAAGCAAAAGCGTAGACAAAATATTGCACATCACGTCCATGGCAGAAATCTCAAAATCCAGCACCCGGGATTCATTGCCCACAAAGTCCCCGCCCACCAGATAGGCCCCGCCAAAATCCTTTGGGAAAAAGACATATCCCATGATATCGCACCCCATGCCTGCCACATTAATATGGGAGGTGCTCCGGCCGATATAGGCATTGACCTCGTTCACATAGCGCTTGTCCCTGGCATCAAGAAAAAGCCGGAGTTTCCGCCCCTCCTGAAGGTCCATTCTGGCATGGTCGGGGTCCACCACCTTGACCACTTCAAGGATGAGTCTGTCATTGATCACATTGGAGACCTTGTAAAGCACGGAAACATCAAAGTGCATGGTCTGGCGGATGATTTCAAGGGGGTGGTTAAAGCATTGATTGGTGGCAACCTCATTGTCCGCTTCTGTATCAAGGTCTTTTAAAAAACCGGTCAGTTCTCCCAGGGCATTGAGGATCAGCCGGGCATTGGATGCATGTTTTTTCATGAACTCTTCCTTTCCGAGTCAAAGACAATCTTTCCTTCAAAATCCAGGATAATGATCCGGATCTCGATCTGGTCCCGGGCAAAGCCAAGGGCATGGTCCCTGGCCGTGGCTCCCACCCGGGCCAAAAGGCCGGGATAATCCGGATACACAAAAGAAAAGGCATGGCGGGCCGTATTGGCTGTAACAATATTTTGAACAAGAGCCTTATCCCGGGTCTCCTGCCCGGCCCAATCTGCCAGGGTTTTCAGGGTGAGTTCGGATTTGGCCGCATGGGTGTGCTCAAATCCCAGGGCCATTTTAACGGCCTTGCCGAAAAATATGGTATAAATGATCTTCTCAATTGACCCGGGCCCCGGCGCCATGGCCCTGGACTCATTTTCAGCCCCAACCATATCAATGCCTGCCTTGAAAAAATCCCCGGTCTGAATAAAGGCCTGGGAGGGGTATTGGGAAAAAATATCCATGGCATATCTTTCACTGCGACGGCCCGTGGTAAAGACCAGGCAAGAGGCGCCATTGGCCCTTGCAACAGAGATCCCCGACCGGATGGTGGCAATATAGGCATCATGGGACAGGGGCCTGACAATGCCTGTGGTGCCTAAAATGGAGATTCCCCCGAGGATGCCCAGCCGCATGTTCAAGGTTTTTTTGGCCAGGGCCTCGCCTTTGGGAACAAAAACCTCCACATTTACCCTGTGGCAAAACCCCTGGCCAAGCTGGGCAAATGCGGATTTCACCGATTCTTTAATCATCTGTTTCGGGCCTGAATTAATGGCCGGTTCTCCAACCTCCACCTCAAGACCGGGCTTGGTCACCACCCCCACGCCTTTGCCGCCGCAAATCCGAATTTCAGGCAGATCTGCCGGTGCCAGGGTCAAATTGACACCGATCTGAGCCTTGTGGGTGATGTCAGGATCATCTCCGGCATCCTTGATAATAAGGGCCGTGGCGCAGGTCTTGGAGGCCCGGATCACCTGGTGCACCGGAATGATTTTTTTTTCTCCGGTTAAAAATAAGATCTCAACCCTGGCAGGGGGCTTAGGGGAAAAAAGCGACAACAGGGCTGCCTTGGCTGCGGCAGCAGCAGCAGCCCCTGTGGTGAATCCTGATTTCAGCCTTTTTTTTGCCATGCTTATCCCTTGGAAGACCTGGCCTGCCGGAAAGCCTCACAGCAACCGACAAATCTCGGGGCAGCCCCGGGGCTGCTCCCAAAATGCAGGTGAAAATAAGAGCCCAGGGTCATATTTTTCTGATACCCCTTTAATGAGACCTTTTGCCCAACCCTGGAGGCCACCTCGTATACCGTGTCAGAAACATTTTCACAGGGTTGGGTTTCAACCATGGAAGAATAGTGAAATTCATGGCCCCGCATCCTGTCCCCTTTTTTACCGATCAGGGTATCCCGGGTCAGGGTAATTTCCCTGTATCCCAGGGATCTGAGCCGCGTTGACATTTGGATATCAAACTCAAACACCCCGCACATCCGGGCAGGCGCTTCTGACCGGGCCGAAATCAGATCCCGGCACAGGAACATAAACCCCCCGCATTCCCCGTAAATGGGCATTCCCCCAAGGCTGGCCTCTTGGATCTGATCCAGCAGCAGGGTTTTTGTGGCCAAGGCTTTGGCATTGAGTTCAGGGTATCCCCCGCCAAAATAGATCCCGTCTATGTCCTCGGGCAAACAAGAGGCGGTTAAAGGAGAAAAATAGACCAGTTCTGCCCCTGCCGCCTCAAGCATCTCCAGATTATCCGGGTAATAAAAACAAAAGGCCTTGTCCCTGGCCACGGCAATCCGGGCGCGGCCGGGTCCCTGCACAGCTTTTAACCCCGGGACACGGGTTTCACCCGCCCTTACCCGGGTGGCTGATGGATCTTGCTTGATTCTTGGCGTATCGGCCCGTCCGATTTCCGGAAATTCCAGGTCCAAAAGCCCATTGATCAGCCGGTCCATGTCCAAATGGTCGTCCACCATGGAGACCAGGGCAGAAAGGGTCTTGGATGAAATGGGCATTTCATCGGCTGTGACCAGACCCAGATGACGTTCGGGCATGACAATTTTTTCATTTTGCGGCAAATACCCCAGACAGGGAGTGGTGCAGTTTTGCTCAACGGCATCCTTTAAATATTGATAGTGGCGCTGGCTGCCGGCCTGGGCAAAAACCACCCCGGCAAATTTAAGATCCGGGTCAAAGGCTTCAAATCCCTTTACAATAGCTGCCGCACTCCTGGCCTTGCCCTTTGCAGAGACAACCAGCAGAACCGGCAGGTCCAGCCACTTGGCCATCTGGGCGGTGGAGCCTGTGTCTGACAGGACATCATACCCGTCAAACAAGCCCATCACCCCCTCTACAACCGCAATCTCCCGATCCCTTGACTTGGAATAAAAAAGATCGCGATTGTAGGATCTGGACAGCATCCAGGAATCCAAATTAAAGCTGACAGATCCTGCCACCTTTGAATGAAGGCCGGGATCGATAAAATCCGGGCCCACCTTAAAGGGGGCCACACGTATCCCTTTTTTTTCCAGCCAGGCCATGAGGGCCAGACTGATAGTTGTTTTTCCCGTGCCGCTGCCCGTGGCACCGATGACAAAACCTTTGATGGTATCCCCCCTTTTCAGCCTTGGGCGTAAGCGGCTATGGCCAGGGCATTCACCACACTGGCCGCAATATTGGATCCCCCTTTTCTCCCCTGGTTAGTGATATAGGGAATATCCAGGGCCATGAGGGCCTCCTTGGATTCAGACGCATTGACAAAGCCCACGGGAAATCCGATCACCAGGGCCGGGGCGGCCTTTTTGTCTTGGATGAGTTCAATCAGGCGCAGCAGGGCCGTGGGCGCGTTTCCCACCACATAAATGCCCTGTCCCAGGGTTTCACAGGCCATGTCCACGGCAGCCAAAGCCCGGGTGGTCCCCTTATCTTCGGCCATCTCGGCCACCGCCCTCTCCCCGATCAAGCAGCTCACACTGCCCCCAAAGGAGTCTATTTCTTTTTTCCGGATCCCCACCCTTGCCATATTGGTGTCTGTTACAATTTTGCACCCGGATCGAATGGCTTTAATTCCTTTTGCCACGGCATTTTGATTAAACCGGATGGTATGGATATACTCAAAATCCGCCGAGGTATGGATCATCCGTCTCACCACAGGCCATCGCTCCGGGCTGAACCCGTGGTCGCCTGCTTCATCTTCTATGATCTTAAAACTTAAGTCTTCAATTTCCTGGGGTTTCATTGATGGTTCTCATTCCTTTTTAAGGATAATCGTTGGCTGATCCTGATTTAATATCATTTTTCATTGACCTTTGGCAATCGAAGTCTCTTTCCAGAATGCTAGATTATTAAATGAAAACAAATCATATATTTTTGTATTGACAGGCCTTGTGTTGGCCTGGATCGGATTTTCTCACAACTTGCCATAAGTGTCTGAGTTCATGAGATTACCCCATTTTATTTGCATTGTGCAAATAAATGAATTAGTAATTTATTCATGACCTTAGACAAGCGGCCATTAAACCTGTCCGAAGATGAAATCAAGGACCTTCTTTTCAACTGCTTCCGCGCCATCTACAAGTTTGAGCAGGACAAGGTCAAATGTTTTGAACTCAACTATGATGCCATTTTTCTGCTCCAGTTTCTACGCCGGCAGTCCCCGTCCACCATGGGCGACATTTCCAGGGAAATGCAGGTGCCCGTGAGCACGGCCACCCGGGTAGTGGACCGTCTGGCCGCAAGGGGCATGGTTTCCCGGAAAAAAACCGCAAAAGACAAGCGCATTGTCCAGGTCTCCTTAGATGCCAGGGGAGAAAATCTGGTCAAGGCTGTTGAAGACCATTCCTCTGATATTATTCTTAAAAATCTTTCAACCTTGACCCATGAACAGATAAAGGCGGTTCTGACCACAGCCCGATTAATGGACGGCCTGCTCCATATACCTAAATAATCGGCCGGAGATCCCGGTCCGGCCCAAAATTTTGGGCAAAAGCAACAAAAAGCACCAAAGTTTACCCCAGTGTTGGGCAAGCCTTGACACCAAGACAGGTTCGGGAATTTTGCGATAAATCCAGGGGGTTAATCGATTCTAAAAAGGTGGTGCAGATGCAGTTTGACTATGTAATTATCGGCAGCGGGTTCGGCGGCAATGTCTCGGCCTTGAGGCTGGCCGAAAAAGGATACCGGGTGGCTGTGGTGGAACAGGGTGGCCATGTCGGGCCTGACCGGATCAAGGCGGGTGCCCGGGATTATAAAAAACTGCTATGGATGCCGGGTCTGGGAATGGACGGTTATTTTTCCCAGGCCATATTCAAACATCTGGGTGTGGTCGGCAGGGTCGGGGTGGGCGGCGGCAGCCTGGTCTATGCCTCGGTACTCTTAAAGCCCAAGGCCCGGTTTTACAAAGATCCCCTCTGGTCCAGCCTGGGCATTGACTGGGAAAAGGAGATGGCCCCGTTTTACGAAACCGCTTCCCAAATGCTCGGAGTCACCCCAAATCCCGGCTTTGACACCATGGACCGATATCTTAAAAAGACTGCTCGGAAAATGGGAGTCGAAAAAAGCTTTGGCCCCACCCCCATGGGCATTTATTTTGACCGGCCGGGTATCACGGTCAATGATCCTTATTTTAAAGGCCGGGGGCCTGAGCGGACCGGCTGCCGCATGTGCGGGGAATGCCTTGCCGGGTGCAGCCATGGGTCTAAAAACAGTCTGGATAAAAACTATCTTTTCCTGGCCCGGAAAAAAGGGGTGCGCATCCTTGACCAAAGAAAGGTGGTCAATATTATGCCCACCCGTGACGGGGGGTATACGCTTTCCATGACCCATCCGCTCAAGCCCTTGACCCGATATCCCGACATCAGGGCATCAAAGGTCATTGTGGCCGCGGGCGTGCTCGGCTCTTTGGCACTTCTCTTCAGGTGCCGTGATCTCACAAAGACGCTTCCTTTGATCTCACGCCAGATGGGCAAGGTGGTCCGGACCAATTCGGAAGCCATTGTGGGTGTCCTCTCCCAAAATCCTGATATTGACCTGTCAAAGGGAACCGCCATCTCTTCTGATTTTTATCCGGATGCACACACCCATATCACCCAGAACCGGTTTCCCAGGGGATTTTCCTTTCAAAAATGGTATTTCGGCCCCATGGTTGACCATGACAATCCCAGAATCCGTGCCGTGAAAACCCTTGGCAAAATGCTTGCCCGTCCAAAAATACTGGTGGAAAACTGGTCTGCAAAAAACTGGCACAAACGGATGACCGTGCTCACGGTGATGCAGGATCTGGACAATCAGATTTCATTCAAATACAAACCCTGTCCCAGCGCCCTGTTTTTAAAACATTCGCTTAAAACCGTACCGATCAAAGGGAAACAGGCCCCGACCAATCTGCGTGTGGCCAACAAGGCCGCCACCACCCTGGCCGGCCTGACCTGCGGGATTCCCCTGAATATCGCCATGGAAAGCCTGGGCAATTTATCCTTTACCGCCCATGTCCTGGGGGGATGCCACATGGGATCCTCTGCCCGGAACGGGGTGATTGACACCTCTCACCAGGTATTTGGTCATCCGGGACTCTACATCATGGACGGATCTGCCATATCCGCCAATATCGGGGTCAACCCGAGCCTGACCATCACAGCCATGGCTGAAAGGGCCATGGGCCTGGTTCCGCCTAAAAACACAAATATCAAAAAAGGACTAAGATGAACGATCTAAACCCTGAATTTAACCCTTTTTTCATGTGGAGCAACCGCCCAAAAATCCTCTACGCCCCAGGGGTCAGAGAGGAACTGGGATTTGAATTACAAACTCTTGGGGCCCAAAGGCCCTTGTTTATCACGGACCGCGGCGTGCGGGAAGCCGGTGTCACCCAAATGGTGATTGATGCGGCCCGGGCAGACGGGTTTGAACCGGCGGGCATCTTTGATGAGATTCTTCAGGATGCAAGAATCGACATCATCAACAAAGGGGCGCCCTTTTACAAAACATGCCGGGCAGACGCCATGGTGGTGGTGGGCGGGGGCTCTGTCATGGACACGGCCCAGGCCATTAACATCATGATCGGAGAAGGCATAAAAGATTTTCGTCCTTTGGCAGAACAGGCCGCCCTTTACGAGAATCCAGCCTCTTTGCCTCCCCAAGTTGTCTTTCCCACCACCGCGGGCACCGGCAGCGAGGTGACCAACGGACTGGTGGTCCTGGATTCTGATGCCGGGAAAAAAATAGGGGTGGCCCATCCCTTTAATGCCGATATTGCCATGCTGGATCCTGAACTCATCCTGGGGCTGCCCCAAGAGATGACCGCCGCCACAGGCATGGATGCCCTGACCCATGCCCTGGGCGGAGAGTACAAAATCCCCCACGGCATTGCCAATGCCATCCTGTTGCCCTGGGTCATGGCCTTTAACCTTGAGGCCGCCCCAGAACGCTATGCCATAATTGCCAAGGCCCTGGGCGTAAACACCCAAAATCTAACCCTTCAGGAGGCTGGCCAGGCTTCGGTTGAGGCGGTGATCCAGCTGAAAAAAAAATTCATCTCACCCCCACACTTGAGACCTATCATGTCCCGGACCAAAAAGAGCTTTTGGAATCTTTGGTTGAAAAAGCCGCCTGTGATTCCCAGTTGTCCTACAACCCCAGGGAAATGGATGAAGAGGATATCCTCCAAATTTTCCTAAACGCAAGGAGTCAATCATGAAATATTGGGACTCACCCGCCCAGGCCATCACGGCCTTTTTAAAACTCATGGAAAAAATTGAACAGGATGAAAAACTATTGACCGGCATCAAAAAAATCAACCAGCTGATCTGGTACGATTACACCCAAAACGGGGAGGAGTGCTCATTCTGGTCGGACTGCCGGAACAACCAGTTTTCCTATGGCCCGGGCAGACCCGGTGACAAACCCAATCTGACCCTGATTCTCTCCGCAGACCAGGGCCATCTTTCCTGGGCCAATAAAATCAATGCAGCCATGGCCATTACCCGGGGAAGAATTAAAATCAAAGGCTCGGCCATGGGCTTGTTAAGACTGGCCCCCAAATCCAGAAAAGTGGCCAAACTTTATGAATCCGCCTTGACAGAGCTTGGATTCCAGGACAAGCTGGAGATATAAACGAGAGCATATGGTTTTTTATCAATATATTGAGACCGGACTTGTCTGGGGCAACCGGAGCGCCAGGGGAATACCCGGGCCGGGACAATGATCTGGCGCCAATCCAGGAACAAAAACATCATCGTCCAGGGTTTTCTAAAAATGTGGAATGGAAATTGCTCATTCAAGGGTAGAAAAAAACAAGGGTGCCGGACATTCAGGCCCTTAATGGATCTAACCTTTAAAAAGGACACCTAAAATGGCAAAAGACCTCTATTTCACCAAAGACCATGAGCTGGTCAGAAAAGCAGTGGCGGATTTTATCAAACAAGAGATCAACCCCAACATTGACCAATGGGAAGAAGAGGGCAAAACCCCGCTTCATGATGTTTTCAAAAAAATGGGGGAACTGGGCTTTTTGGGCATCCGGTATGATACCCAATACGGGGGAGAAGGGCTGGACTATTGGTATGAACTTGTTTTTCTCGAAGAGATCGCCAAAATCAGGGCCACCCCGGCCATTTATGACTTTGGCAGCGAATACCTTAAAAAGACCTATCTAACACCCGCCCTTAAAGGAGAGATGGTCTCTGCCATTGCCGTTACAGAGCCGGATGCCGGTTCTGATGTGGCAGCCTTGAAAACCTTTGCCCAAAAACAGGGGGATCACTATATCCTCAACGGGTCCAAGACCTATATCACCAACGGCACCCAGGCCGATTTTTTAACCCTGCTGGCCCGGACAAGCGATGAGCCCGGGTACCACAGCTTCAGCCTCTTTGTGGTTCCAACAGATTTAGACGGCTTTTCCGTAAGCAAAAAGCTGGACAAGATGGGCATGCGCAGCTCTGATACGGCTGAGCTGTTTTTCGACAATATGAAAATCCCGGCCCAAAACCTCATCGGCACCGAAGGTGAAGGCTTTATCCAGCAGATGATGCAGTTCCAGCATGAACGGTTTTCCGCCCTGCCCCTGGCATACGGCACCTCTGAGATGATCCTCAAGGAAACCGTGGACTATCTGCGCTCCCGGAAGGTATTCGGCAAACCCCTGATCAAACAGCAGGTCATCCGCCACAACCTGGCCCAGTGGAAGGCTGAAATCCTCGCCCTCAAGCAGCTGACCTACCATATTGTCCGGCTGAAGACCGCAGGAATGGACGCCTCAAAAGAGGTCTCCATGGGCAAGCTTTTAGCGGCCCAGGTGGTGCAGAAGGTGGCAGACGGCTGCCTCCAGTATTTCGGGGGATCCGGTTTTATGAACGAGATGCCCATATCCCGGTTTTTCAGGGATTCAAAACTCATCTCCGTGGGCGGCGGGGCAGATGAAGTCATGAAGGATATTATCGCCAAACTCGAAGGATATTAAGGCACCCGGCAAAGAGGCGGACCATTTCCTGTGGCCAGGGTGTCTTGGAAAGGATAAACAATGGGAAAAGACAGAGCACTTGAGATCCTGGCCCAATCCTCAGTTTTTGAAGATGAGTTTTCCATTGACTGGGTCATTGAACTGACCGGGGAAAAAGCTCTCAAGGTGTTGTCTGCCCTTGAGTTCGGCTGTGAAAACCATTGGATTAAAAACAGCAATACCGGCATTTTCAAATTCAATGACCCTGAAAAACAATCCCAGTTCCTTTCCGGTCTCTCCGGCTCTCAATCAGGAATTCTCCATGCCAGGGCCCTGGAAATCCTGTCCAAAGAACTGCCGGATATGCCTGAAAAAAACTCCAGGCTCACCACCCACCTGCTCAAGATCAAAAACCAGATCCAGGGGTGCGGCCTGCTCGTGGAAGAGGGGGACAATCAGAGAAAAGCCTGGCGGTTTGACAGAGCCCAAATTTTTTATGACAAGGCGTTGGAGGACGTATCCCTGCTCAAAGGAAAACAGGCAGATGAGCTGTTCATCCATATCACCTTGAAATACGCCAAGATATGGACGGCCTCCCAGAGCTACCAGCGGGCCAAAACCACATTAAAACAAGCCCTTTCAAAGGCCAAAACCCTGGACGATAAAACCGTTCTTCCCCTGCTCCGCCTGAACCTGGCCTACCAGGAGTTATTTTTCGGAAAATACGATACCGCCCAAACCCAGATTGAAAAGGGCAGACAGATGATCAAAAACTCTGAAGATCCTGCCCTGATCCGGTCCTTAAAATTATTTGACATGTTTCTGCTCTATTGGCAAGGGCTCTTCACCCGTGCATTTGCAGGCTATGAAGCCTATATCCCTGCCATTGAGACCCCGCCTGAAACCCGGTTTGACTGTTTTGCCAAGCTCATTGCAGGCCATGCCTCGGGCCTGAGCGGCAACATCAGCCAGGGCATCGGCATGATTGATGCGGTCCACCAGCACACCACCACCCTTGGGGACCTGGGCACGGCCTCCTATGCCTCTTTGACCATGGGCTCTTTGCTGGGAAACCTCAACCGGTTTGAGGATGCCATTGTCTACTATGAGCAGACCCTGGAAGAGGCCCGGGCCAGCCAAAGCTCCAGACCCAGGGTCTATGGCCTCTTATCCCTGGGTAGACGGGATCTGCCTGGACAAGATCCTGGAAAAAAACCAAAAAAGCCATAATATCTTCATGCAGGGCATGGGATTTTACTACCGCGCCCTGACCATGGAGGCCCAAAACAAACCGGAATCAAAGGTGATCCGGACATTTCAAAAGGCCATGGACCAGATCCGGCACTCGGGCCACCAGATCTGCCTGGCACGGGCCGGAATTTCCATGGCCAGGTTCCTGCAGCGCAAAAACAGAGAAAAACAGGCCATTGAAACAGCTGCCCCCCTGGTTAAATCCTTGTTTGCCATAGACAAGCAGCTCATTCCGGATGATTTTTCCTTTCTGGTCAAAGAATCCTCTGACCAGGACTTTCTGCTCAGGGAAATTTTAAACCTGGGCCGGGAAATCGCCAACATGAGAGATTCCCATGATCTACTCAACAAAATCATATCTGCGGTCAACAGGATCACGGCAGCAGAGCGGGGTGCTATTTTTCTGGCCCAGGAAAACTCAGGAGAACTTATTCTCGAGGCCGCCAAAAACCTGACCCAGGACCAGATCATGTCCAAAGGGTTTGCCGCATCCATGAAGATTGTTGAAAAAACAGCGCTTTCAGAGGAGGGCGGCATTTTCGATCCCCAGGTAAACCCGAAGGTCCGGGGATCAAAAAGGGAACGGATCCAATCTTTGATCTGTGTGCCCATGCGGATGAATAACCGCCTTATCGGCGTGCTCTATCATGATAACCGGCTCTTTAAAAGCGTGTTCAAGAAAACCGACCTTGAGGTGTTAAACTATTTTGCAGCCCAGGCCGCCATTGCCATTGACAATGCCAGGGTGTACCAGACCCTTGAATCCCTTTACCAGAAAGAAAGGGAGGAAAAAAGATATTACGAGGAGCAGTTCAAAGAAAACCTGGCCATGGGGGAAATCGTGGGCAAAAGCCCTGCCATCCAACAGGTATTTTCACTCATTGAATCCGTGGCAAAAACCGACACCACCGTGCTGATCACAGGGAAAACCGGGGTGGGCAAGGAACTTGTGGCAAGGGCCCTTCACCAGAACAGCCTGCGCAGCGACGGGCCCTTTATCCGGGTCAACTGCGCCGCTCTCCCTGAAAGCCTGATCGCAAGCGAATTGTTCGGCCATGAAAAAGGCGCCTTTACCGGGGCCACCAAACAGCGGATCGGCCGGTTTGAGCTGGCAGACAAGGGCACCCTGTTTTTGGATGAGATCGGGGATATCTCCCCCTATATCCAGGTCAGGATGCTCAGGGTCCTTCAAAACCATGAATTCGAGCGGGTGGGCTCCCAAAAGACCATCCAGTCCAACTTCAGGCTGATCACGGCCACGAACAAGGATCTCAAGGCAGAGCTTAACGGCGAGGCCCCGACATCCGATAAAGCCCTTGGCTCCATGGCAGATGTAGAACGGGCCCATATCCTGGCCGTACTCAAACAGACCCGGGGTAAAATTAACGGAAAGGACGGGGCTGCAAAAATTTTAGGCCTCCACCCCTCCACCCTGCGTTTCAGGATCAAAAAACTGGGGATTTCCATTGAACGCAGCCCGGTCCGGAGATAAGCCTTGATCAGCGAGGCCTTGTCATAAATGAACTTCCGGAAAAAAACACACCTCTTATGTTTGATAATCCCCTGGATTATAAGTGCTATGTCTGCCCTGCCGGCATTGGCCTGGACCCCCCTGAAGCCGGCCGCCCCCATCAAGCGGCGGCCCCTGGCCATGACCATTGACCAGGCCAAAACAAGCCTGGGGTTTTCTCTCCAGCGGACCCAAGATGATTTAAATACAAAAGGCATAAAAATAAAATTTGCCATTATTGATACGGGCTTTGAAGGCCTTGACCCATGGCTGGACACCCATCCTGAAGAAAAAAAATATACCCATTATATCTCAGTGACCCGGAGCGGCAAAAAAATTCCCGGAAACCACGGGTATTATGCCTATCGTGTGGCCAGAAAGATCCTGCCCCATGCCCATCTTTATCTTCTTGACAAGGGCCATACCGACAAGGACCTGGCCCTCGCCCTTAACACCATGGTCAAAAACAAGGTCTTTATGGGCAGTTTCAGCCAGGGATCAAGTGTCTATTTCGGCCAGCCTGAAACCGATTTTAAAACCAACAAGCATAAGCTTATAAAGATGCTCAACCACTATGAAATCACCCTGTTCCAGGCCGTGGGAAATGACCGGTCCAAGGTGCATTTTTTCCCTTACCAGGACCTGAACAGGGACAAGGTGCTTGAATTTTTACCCAGGGCAAAAACCAGAGCAGACCGCAACCGGATCATCCTGTTTGAGCAGCATGAACTGACCCTGGAATTGTTCTGGAACGAATTTCCCAAAAAAAAATCAGACCTCATTGTCCAGCTCGTGGACAAAACCGGAAGACTCATTACCCAGGCAGATTCCCTGGACAGTAAAATCCCGAGAATCCGGCTGACCTATCTGCCCAGGGAAAAGCAGCTGGCCGACATTAAACTCATTGCCCAAAAAGTTGTGAACCCGGAAAATCTTAAATTCAGCCTCTATGTAAACCAGACCAACCTGGAAAAAGGCTTTTTTAACGGGTTTGAACGAACCGCAGCCCTGTCCAAATTTGAATCCCCGTTTTTAATCTCTGTGGGATCCTACGGCCGGGACAAAAACCAGCCCGCCCCGTCTTACTTTTCAAGCCACGGACAGACCGTGGACGGTGATGTGATTCCCCATATTCTGGGGCCTGGCCAGCTGAAATTGGCAGAAAAAAAAATAATCATGGCACCTCGTATTCCACCCCGTTTTTAGCGGCCCTTTACGGCACCTGCCTGGACTATAATATTAAAAATATGATCCAGGCATCAACAAGCCACACCCCTTTAAAAAAGGGGCTGTCCAGGGCAGAAGCCTCGCGCTGGGGAATTCCGGACCTTGAAAAGATCAAAAATAATCCCTGCAGGAATTCAGACCGCATCACCCACCTTTCCCACAGGCTCACCAAAGACGGGATAACCCTTAAATTCCAGTTTTCCAGAAAATGCATGCAGGGGCTAACCTATTATCCCGCAGTGACCCTGAAAACCGAAGGTGTGTCAGGCAAAACAAAAAAAATAACCCTGCTCAAGCAAAAGAATACCCCCCAAAAAAACCTTGTCTTTTTTGCCGTTTATAAAAGTTTGACAAGGGAGATTGAAAATCAAAAGGTTGAGATTAAAATGCCCTTTGCCCAATTTAAAAAAGAGTATTTTGGAAAAAATATTATCCCGGTGTTTCATGTCAGAACCCGGGCCCAATGGGATGCCTCTCCCATCACAAATCAGCCGGAGTATCGGTTTCAACTGCCCATTGCCAAAAACAGGGAATGAACACTAACCTTAAGTTGAATCAAGGTTCATCCCCTGTCCGATGGATACTTCACATCCCAATCCCAAAAACTTTCTTTAAAAAATAAAACCATAAAATTTTATGCCCTGCCAAATGCAAAAAACAATGATAAAACCTCTTTCAGAACTCTTTTCTCTGCAAGGGGCTCATAAAAGTATTTTAATAAATTTCTTGAGTATACAAAGGGTGCACAATTTCAATAATTCGTTGACGTTCTACGTTTAAAATATACCTGGGCAAAAAAAGGTTACAAATAAATCTTCCCCTGTTGGCGGTTGAGTTCTTTTTCGGTTGTTTCATCCAGATCAAGCTTAAACTGCCACGAGTCCGTTGTATCGTTGATAGACAATGCCTGCTCGGGACAGATTGCGACACAGGCCAGACAGGCAATACACTTTTCCGGATCAGCAATACCGGTTTCAGCATCCATGGCCCGGGCAGGACATGATTCGGTTCTGTTGCAAAAAAATATTTCCAGGACAAAGAGATCGTTCAGGCGTAAAATTTACGCAGCATAAGAAAACAGATTTTCGACGAATTCTTTCTGCTTTAAAATTTCTCCCTTCCTGATATTTTTAACTTGTCCTTTTCTGATCATGTTCATAATTTCATAGCCTTTTAGCGTCCGCCAGGCAGAATGAAATGTCTTGAACCCCATACCAGCTCTGACAAGCTTTTTGATAAACCGGTGGTCTTGCTTAATAATATTGTTCAGATATTTATTCTGTCTTAGGATACAGTCCTTATTCAGAAGCTTTTTTTCTTTCAAAGCCTTTACTGCCGGAGGATATGCAGGATTTCCGTCAACACTCAGAACCCGAGGTCTGGAGCTATTGGAAGCTCGCAGCATCTTTTTAAAAAATCGTTTGGCAGATTCCATATTACGTCTGCTGCGAAGAAGAAAATCGATGGTATTTCCACGGGAATCGACCGCTCGGTAAAGATACTTCATTTTCCCCCGCACCTTGATATATGTTTCATCAATACGGTAAGAATCATTTGATTGCCGCAGATACTTCCTGCTTCGCTTTTCCATTTCAGGAGCATAGCGCTGAACCCATCGGTAAATGGTACTGTGATCCACAGACAAGCCCCGTTCTTGCATCATCTCTTCCAGATTCCTGTAACTCAGTTGATATCTCAGATACCAGCGAACATTCAACAGGATGATTTCTTTTTCATAATGACGCCACTTGAAAGGGTTTTCATTTTTCATACTATCTCTCTGCAAACAAATTAGTGCCAAAACGGACTTGTATCAGACATTAATAATTTTTTGCAACAGAACCATGATTATATTTCAAAACCCATTGACCGCTTAAAATTATACAAGGTGCTTAACAAGTATATTCCCGGCCAGGAATGCCCGGCCGAGCCTGAAAAAGTATTGCCTCACCTGAATACGGATTCTAAGAGCCTTCTCATTCCGGGGGTTGACCTTAAAGGAAGCATGAGGCGTCTGGGGTGCACCCATGATCGGTTCCTTGTAATTCTTTCGCAGTTTTTCATCGATCTTGAGCCTGTGGTTTGTCGATTAAAGGCATGTGTGGAAAAAAAGGATCTGGTCCAGGCAAGGGCAGAAAATCATTCCCTTAAAGGGGCTGCCGGAAATGTGGGCATCCAAAAGCTTTTAAAGGCGGCTCAATCCCTTGAAAAGGCCCTTGACAATGGTCTTGAAACAGATGTGGCCACCTGGGTTCTTGAGGTTGAAAAGCACTTTTTTAGCACCCAAAAGGCGTTAAAACAGGCAAATGCGAATCCCATTGTGCCTGAAAGGCCGTCTGTCCCAGGCCGGCAAATAGATCCTGACAAGGTCAGGGATTTGCTTAAACATTTGGATCTGGATCTTAAAGAGTACGATCCTGCGGGGTCAAAATCAGGATATGATCAACTCAAACAATACCGGGCGCATTCCCATTTTCCCGGTTATACCGCTGGCACTGGATTGTGCATGTTTGCCATCTGCTTCAGGCAGTTCCAACGCCCTGCTTTATAAAATGATCGCAGCATAATCATTTTTTCTGCATTCTCCCGATACCAAAAGATGCATGGACCTTTAAGACGTAAATTCACGACTCTCCGAATCGAACTTTCAATAGCACCGCTGCCAATAGGTAAGTTCAACGCTTTTACAGTTGAGAAATTAAGCCTCAGTTCATTGCGCACAAAATAATCCCGTTCCGTCTTGATAGCCTTACTGTTTCTGCCTCTACAAAGCTTCTGGACGGCCTGTACCACCTCAATCGCCTTTCCCTTCAGCAGAAGACCTCGCTGCTTCGATACCCAGCGTTTGCGTTCCTTGGATGACCAGGTCTTCCTTAAGCCTGCTACTGTACCCAGATGCTCAACTGCATGGTAGAAATCGAGAAGTTCATACACACGCTCAGGAGCCAAACCCAATGCTTTTAGCAGTCCGGGGATTCGATTCCAAATCCAATGTGCCCCATCTGCAACAAACAGTATTTTGTCTGAGTTCTGAATATGAAGGGAGTTCAAATAACCCTTTAACAAGTGGAATACACCATCCGGTCCATTGAAACAGCCATCAATAAATGGTGAAAAGCTTTTTTCTTGTTTTCCATGGGCGTCCACTACATAAATGATCAAAAGCTTGGGTTCTCGCCATGCCCCACGAAATCGGGTTCTATCCTTTTGGGTTTTTGGTCCCCTTTTCTTCTCTCTGAGCCGAGTGCGGCCACCATCAGTGCTGATAACGACTCGCCGCCCTTCAAGTAAATCTCTATCATTTAATGGGATTCGGCCCGCTTGTTGTTCGGCTCGAGCCCGCTCTGCGTACCGATAGGTCAGTTTACGGATGACCTTTATACCCAACGTCATCCCACGGTCACAAAGCACTTGACGGACTTCTTCAAAAGAACTTAATAAGGCTGACCAAGAACTCACCATAGAAGCCAAAGCAGGCGAGCAGCGATCATGGATTCCAAGAAGGATTAAGCCAGCGTATGCACCTTTATATCTTTTTCCTTTTCGGCGGTCACAGGACCTTCGATAGTATCGAACATGAATATCAACCGAACTATCTGTACAAAGCTGAATCCAAACGGTCTCAAGCCCTTCGCTTTTCATCCGTCCCGGCCAATTGGACATCAATTCTTTTTCTTGGTCGACCTGTTCAGAGGAATCTACTGAGGCCTGGATCTTTTTTTTAAAAAAAAGGCGCTTATCCGATTTGTATACTCAAGGATTTCCTGCTCCATCTGTTCTAATTCGTTAGCGTTACGAACCAAGCGATTTGGATCTTCTTCCAGTTCTTTGAGGCATGCAAGGACTTCATCAACAGTATTACGATCTTCAGCTTTCTTCATTAGCACAATCCATTTATGTTCATTTCAGCGTAACAGAGGATATCATTCTTTTTGCTCTAAAAGACAGGCCTTTTTAAAACCGGGAAAATGGGAATGCGCCCACAATACCTTGACCCGTTTGTTCTGGATGCAGATGCATCTGCTGCGTTTACTGATCTGGGTCAGCAGATCGGGATGTATCGGTTTGATGACGCGCGGAAAGTTGTTGATACATTTATAAAGAAACTTTAAATCCGTTTTTGATTAATTTCCCAGCGGCCTTGCCATCCAAAGGTTTTGAAAAATAAAATCCCTGAATTTTTTCACATTCAAGCCCTTGTAAAATATCCAGCTGACTCTTTCGTTCAACCCCTTCGGCAACCACGCCAAGTCCGAGATTTTTGCACAAAGCAAGTATGGTTTTAACAATCTCTGCGCTGCCGCCGTCGTGGTCAACGTCATTGACAAAGGAACGATCAATTTTGATCCCGTCAATTTGGAAATCTTTGATGTATGAAAGGGAAGAATACCCCGTACCGAAATCATCCAGCACCACATTGATCCCGGATTTTTTTAAAAAGGAGAGCTTGGCCACCATTGTTTTTGCCTTTTGAATCAAAAGACTTTCCGTGATTTCAAGTTTGATGGATTCCGGGGGCAGGCTGTTTTCCTTGATTTCTTTCATGATGATATTGGTTAATTCCCCGTCCATAAACTGTTTGGCAGAGATATTGATGTTCATGGTCAAGCGGTCAGCACCGTCAGTTAAATCATGCCATTGCTTTAATTGACGGCAGGCCTGTTTTATGATGAATTTTCCCATGGGAAGAATCAGGTCGGTTTCTTTGGCAAGGGGGATAAACAGGTTGGGGCCGATCATTCCTTTTTCCGGGTGCTGCCATCGGATAAGGGCCTCAAACCCGGTCAGTTCATTGGTTTTTGCAGAGACAATGGGCGTAGCGCAGTTCATTTTGCATGGTGATGGATTCAAGGGTCAGTTTGCGCATCTTTTTTTTAAACGCTCTGAATCGTGGTTTGCCGGTTTCCTTGGCCCGGTACATGGCAATGTCTGCATCCCGCAGGATATCCTCAGCATTTGTGTACGTGGTTGTATCAAAGACAACACCGATGCAGGAGCTGATCCGGATTTCGTTTCTTTCGATAAAAAAGCGGGACTGACTGATTTTGGAGATCCGCCGGACAATTTTAAAGATTTCTTTGGGGGCCTGAAATTCTTCAAGCAGAACGGCAAACTCATCTCCGCCCATGCGCGCAATCGTATCCGTAGACCTTATGCACTGTCCGACCTGGTCTGAAAACTGATTTAAAAATTCATCTCCTGCCAGGTGCCCGATGCTTTCGTTTACAAATTTGAAATTGTCCAGGTCAATGACCAGAACGGCAAACTTGTACTCTTTTCTTCTTTTGGAGCGTTCAAGGGCACGGTTCAGTCTTTCCATGAACAGGGCCCTGTTGGGAAGACCTGTCAAAGAGTCATGGAAGGCCTGGTGAAGCATTTGGGCCTCATATTTTTTTCTTGAGGAAATATCCTCGTACAATACGAACATGCCCTCTATTTTGTTTTTGACCATCGCAGGATAGCCAAGAAAAGAGACCGGTATCAGGGCCCCTTTTTGGGTTTTTCTAAAGGTCTCTTTCTGAATTGTTTTTCCGGCAAGGATATTTTGATGAAAGGTTTGATCTTCTGCAATCAGTTCTTCGGGTACAATGAGGTGTTTATTGTATTTCCCTTTAAGCCTGATAGCCGAATATGGTTTCAAACTTATTGTTTACCTCAACAATTTTTCCGTCGGTCTCAACGATCATGATTGCATGGGGAGAGTTTTCAAACAGCTGATGAAAATATGCCCGCTGCTCAATCAGTGCTTTTTGAACACAAATTCTTTCGCTGATCTCCTGGTGGAGTTTGTGATGGGATTTTGAAATTTCAATGGTCCTCTCCCTTACGATTTCTTCAAGGTTGTCCCTGTGAAGTTTGAGTTCAAGGTGGATCCTGATTTTATGCTTGAGAATCCAGGAATGTTCAGAATTCTGTGTCACGGTTTCGGTTCCCGGATCTGTCTCGGCACCAGCGGAAGTAAAAGCCAGGTCCGAGAATGGGCCTTCAATCTGCCACGTCGGAGGAGTTGGCTTTTGCTGGAGCGGAGTTCCTGGAACCATCTTTTCCATCTGTAAATAAATCCCTATCAAATTCCCAGCTCTTTATCCAGCCGGCCTTCAAAGAAAATTGCCAACTGGGAAATTGTCAGTGACCAGTTTTGAACCGGCATTGTCCATTTCTTACTGGCGTTCTGGATCCCCATGTAAAGCAGCTTTAACAGGCTGTCCTGGTTAGGAAACGATCCCTTTGTTTTGGTCAGTTTTCGAAACTGTCGATGCACAGCCTCAATGGTATTTGTGGTGTATATTATCCGTCGGATCTCTTCTGGATATTTAAAGAAATGACTGAGGCGTTCCCAGTTGTTCCGCCAGGATTTTATCACAATCGGGTATTTGTCATTCCATTTATTTTCCAAGATATCCAGTTCTTCTTCGGCCAGATCCTTATTGACCGCTTTATAAACACGTTTTAGATCTGCCATAAATTCCTTTTTATTTTTGGAACCAACGTATTTCAATGAATTTCGGATCTGGTGGACTACGCAGAGTTGAACTTCTGTGTCCGGGAATATGGTCTCAATGGCCTCGGGAAAACCTTTTAGACCATCAACACAGGCAATCAGGATATCTTTTACCCCTCGGTTTGAAAGGTCTGTTAACACCTGCAGCCAGAAGTTCGCACCCTCATTCTCGGATA
This sequence comes from Desulfobacter sp., assembly GCA_028768545.1. Classification (NCBI taxonomy): domain Bacteria; kingdom Pseudomonadati; phylum Thermodesulfobacteriota; class Desulfobacteria; order Desulfobacterales; family Desulfobacteraceae; genus Desulfobacter; species Desulfobacter sp. The sequence continues at coordinate 710,906 of CP054838.1, read as the reverse complement.
TGTACAGCCCAAGAACCTCTTTGCGGCCCTCGATATTCACCCCAAGAATTGTGTAAACGGCTTTGCTGCCGACCTTTCCGTTTTCTCGTACTTTATAATGTATGGCATCAAGCCATACGATTGGGTACACATTTTCCAACGGCCTGGCCTGCCATTCTTTGACGGTATGGATGATTTTATCGGTAATGGTGCTCAGAGTGGCATTTGAAATCTCAAGTCCATAGATTTCCTGTAAATGGGAAGCCATATCATTATAACTCATGCCCAGGCCGTAAAGGGCTATTATCTTTCTTTCAATTTCATCGCTGAGCGTTGTCTGATGTTTTTTGACGATCTGTGGAGAGAAGGTTCCGGCCCTGTCACGCGGGGTTTCCAGCTCAAATTTACCATCCAGGGATTTAATGGTCTTTTTGCTTTTTCCATTACGGCGGTTGGCAGAAACTTCCTGCCCGAGATGGGACTCCAACTCTCCTTCAAGAGCAGCTTCAGCAAGATTTTTGATTAATGATGTAAGGACGCCGCCCTTACCTGTGAAGGGTTTACCTTCCTGGATGCCTTTAAGGGCTTTTTGAAAATCAAATTCGGTGTTTTCTTCGGTCATGTCAGTTCTCCTTATTTAGCTGAGTATATCAGCTTTGATTCAACTGACACAGAATTTTGAACGCCCTCACTGCCTGAAGCAGATGGCAAACATGCACAATCCAGTGCCAGCGGTATAACCGGGAAAATGGGAATGCGCCCCTTCCTGCTTCGCTTTTCCATTTCAGGAGCATAGCGCTGAACCCATCGGTAAATGGTACTGTGATCCACAGACAAGCCCCGTTCTTGCATCATCTCTTCCAGATTCCTGTAACTCAGTTGATATCTCAGATACCAGCGAACATTCAACAGGATGATTTCTTTTTCATAATGACGCCACTTGAAAGGGTTTTCATTTTTCATACTATCTCTCTGCAAACAAATTAGTGCCAAAACGGACTTGTATCAGACATTAATAATTTTTTGCAACAGAACCCATTTCAAAGTTCAGTCCTTTGAAATTGATCCGGATGCCATGGAAAAATCCCATAAAGATGCATTTTTCCGCTGGCATTTTCCCTACAAAGACCGGCCGAATATCTTAGGGACACTCAAGGGGACCGGCAATGGTAAAAGCCTGATGATAAATTTCCATCTCGACGTTGTGGATGCCTCGGCTGATGACTGGGGTGTTGATCCTGGAAGGGAACCATAAAAGGAGATTCTATATACGGAAGAGGGGCTTGTGATATGAAAGGCGGAGCTGCCTCCGCTCTTTTTGCCGTAAAAACGATTTTGGATCTGGGAATCCGGTTAAAAGGGGATCTCCTGATCACCGGCGTCATTGAAGAAGAGGGTCCGGGTAACGGCACCCTGGCGCTCTAGGCCGAGGGTATTAAGGCAGATGCATGCATTATTCCCGAACCCACAAGCCTTACAATGGCTGTCGGCGTTACCGGGGGGATCTATGGATTTATCAATTTAACAGGAAAAAGCGCTCATTCCACAACCCCTTGGAACGGGGTGAATGCCGTTGAAAAAGCCTTGTATATCCAAACGGGGCTGGACGCCTGGAAGACAAAAAGAAAAACCATTCCCCTGGACCCTTTGTTTGTTGATGAGCCCGAAACATATACAGCCGCGCATATGGTCAGCATTGACCGGACCGACGGGGGGCTTGTGGGAAAAATCCCGTCGTCGGCCTGCGTCATGGTAAGATCCACGGTAATGCCCGGAGAGGATCCTGAAAAAATGATACAGGACTTTGAAAAGACAATATTGACTGAGACCAATAAAGACTCCTGGCTGGCCGAACATCCGCCTGAATTCACCTGGATAAAAATGGAGGGAAGAAACCGTCCGGCAGCACTTTCCCAAGACCATCCCTTCAGCCGTTGCCTGGAAAAATCCTATGAAAAAATTATCGGGACAAAACCCAAACATACCGGACTGGTCAGCCCGGCCGATATGCAGCAGTTGATGAATATCCAGTCCACAACACCGACATTGATGTTCGGACCGGGCAGTATTTACCAGGCCCATACAGATGATGAATCCGTGCCCATCAAAGAATTGGTGCAAACCTCAGCCGTTATTGGGGATTTTATTGTAAATTGGTGTGAAATATCCTGACCCCCGGGGCTGGATAATAATGATACCGCCCTAAACATTTGTTCCAAACTCCTTGTCTATAGCGGTTTTCATAAATACGTTCCGTTTGAACTATACGGAAAGGTATAATTTTATAGGAGCTTTTGAACCCACTCGGAAAATTAATTTGAGAACCGCTATATACCTTGTTTCCAGAGACTTTTGTTTGAATTCAGCTGGTTTTATCTCAAGTTTTTGTGCAAGATTGGGGGGGGAATTCAGGTGAAGCTGTCTTTTGTCTTATTTTTTGGGTATGCGGGTTAGGTTCTATTTGCCAGATCCCCAATTCATGTCTATCTTATGCCTATCTGTCACCCATACAGGAGGATAAATCATGACAAGCCGAATATCCGCACCAGATGCCAGAAAGAGGATGAAAAACAATCTCTCCCTTTTGGTCTGTATCTATGATGATGACAAATTTTACAGCCAGGCCCATCTTAAAGGGGCCATTCCCATGAGTGAATTTTTAAGGATGAAGCCAGATCTTCCCAAAAGCACAGGTATTATTTTCTACTGAGGCTGACCCCAAGACAGGTCCGCGGCAGGTCTTGCCGCTCAGTATGAAGAACAGGGGTATACCAATGCCCAGGTGCTTGACAAGGGGATTTCAGGATGGAAAGAGGCAGGGTTTACCATTTTATAGGTCAAATTTAAGCTTGATTACTTTTCTTTTTGGGCCCGAAATTTTTGACCCGGAACATAGGATCTCAAGTCAAGGTAAATACTGCCCACCACCACCTGGACCTTGATCCTCACGGGAATATGGCGTTCATCATCCGTAATCCAGACCCGGACTGTGGGATCCTTGCTCTCTTCAAACACCCCGGAAAAATGGTTAACATAGGGCTCGATGACCAGGGTGTCATAGGTGCCGGACTTGAGTTTCAGTTTCTCTTTTCCCAGAATATCCCCTTTCTGAAGAAAGGTTTTTTTACCGTCTGTAATGGGAAAAGAAAGGGTCTGACCTTCGACCAGATCAAAGGTCCGCATCTTGAAATAACTGGACATGGGGTCAAAGCAGCCCCGGGGAATCTTGATGGGCTCCCTTTTTTCTTCAAAATTGGAATAGGCGGCTGTGGAGGTCTTTGGGAAAAAAGTGACCTGGATCTCTTTTTTCTTCTTGCCCCGGCCTGAATACCCATATCCCACAGACCCTGAAAAATCTCGTGCTACAAATCCCTGGATATGGTCCCTGACCTTGAAAAAGGTATCCAAAAACCGGTTGGTCGTGGCAGAAAGTTCAAAATGCCAGGCAGGGCCTCCCTTTTTTTCCTCAAAGGGCAAAACCTTGACCACGGCCTCCCCTGCCTTGTACATCTGCCATTTTACATCATAATGGATTTCTTCTCCCGGAGAAAACGGCAGACCCTCTGCCATGGCGTTTCCCGGGAACACAAGGCTGCCGGCCAGCATGAGAGCTGCTGCCGGCCGGCAGAAAAAACCCAGGTATTTATTCCATGGACTCAGCAATAGATACCGTCCGGTCGCCCATCATGTTCACATAGGAGGCCATTTCATTGTCATACCATCCGTAGATCACGGACTGGGTGACCTGGATAGAGCCCACATGGTCCTTGATGCTTTCCAGGGCAGCCTTGTCAATGCCCCTGACATGCTCCAGGTTGATGGAAATGGCTCCGGTCCTTGTATGGGTTTCATGCCCCTCGATCACTGCTGCCGCCCTTGGGGTGCCGATAATATCAGAAGAGACGTTCTGCTTATCTGTAAAGACCAGATACCCGTTGTCGTTCTGGGCGGCCGTCTCTTTATAGATCTCATTGATCATGTCCCTGCGGATGGGCTTTTTGTTGAGTTCTTCCTGGAAATTCAAAACCAGGATGATCAAAGAGCCCGTGGACGTCGGGATCCTCACGGACTCGGCAATAAAGCCGATGGTGCCCATTTCCGGGATCACCAGCTGAAGGGCCTTGGCCGCCCCTGTGGTGGTCAGGATAATATTATTCAATATGGACCTGTTTTTCCTCAAATCCTTGGCCCCTGTTTTGGGCAGGCGGTCCAGGACCTGCTGGGATCCTGTGGCGGCATGGATGGTGGCCATAGAGGCCGACAATACCCGTTCCACTCCAAAGGCATCCAGCAAGGGTTTAACCATGTGGGAAAGACAGGTGGTGGTACACGAGGCATTGGAGATCAGGACATGGCGCATGGGGTCATAATCCTTGTCATTGATGCCCATGACCGTGGTCACAACATCATCGGGCATGACCGCGCCTTGTTTGAACTTAAAGGGTGCCGAGGCAACAACCTTGCGGGCACCGGCCTCAAGATGGCCCCGGATGGATCCTTTGGGATCGTCTGCCGGCAGGTTGGGATCCAGAAACTGGCCCGTGGTATCCACCACAATATCCACATTATGGCTGGCCCATTCAATATCCTTGGGGTTCCTGTGCCGGTTCAAAATTTTCACCCCCACCCCGTTCACCTTCAGGGTCGAGGCAGCAGCATCCACATCTGTGATCACAGGCGCAGCCTGGGAACCGTGGAGAAAGGCTTCGAGTCTGCCGTAGGTGGAATCCCGCTCAATATAATGGACAATATCATCCATTGAAGATCCCACATCCCTTCCCACATTAATGACGATCTGATCAAAAAATTGTCTGCCTGCATGGTGCCACAAAGATAGTTTCCCGATCCGTCCCAATCCGTTTATACCCAGAATCTTTGCTGCATTGGTATTCATTTTCCCTTTTCCTTCATATGGCTTTAATATATTAATATTGTCTGACCCCAACCTTGCATCCCCCGGAGGGCTGACCCTTCATGACATTTGCAAAATTGGGGTGAACTTTCTTACAAGGCGCTAGAGCCGTTAAACACCGGCAGCGCCCATATGTCAAGGCGTCATCTGGAGGATTAAATCGTATTGACCGTCATCTGTCCTTGATAAACCGCGCCTTTGTGCCCGTTGATACTGATAAAATCACCGGTGTTCATGGTCACCCCGGAAAGTTCGCAGGTCCTTTCCTCTTCATTGCAGATCAGATTTTCACACCCGACCACACAGGTTTTCCCCAGGTTATAGGCCACCACAGCCGCATGGGAGGTCAGCCCCCCTTTGGCCGTTAAAATCCCGTCTGCCGCATCAATTTCCAGAATATCATCGGGCACGGTATCATTTCTGACCAGAATCAGCCGGGCTTCCGGGTCCTGGCGCCTGAATCCGTCGATCTCCTCCAGGGTAAAAACGATTCTTCCGCTCATGGCCCCGCCGGACACGCCAATGCCCTGGCCTAAAAATGCAGATTCAAGGGTGTCGTTGTCCGCCTCAAACCGCTCAATTTTTTTGGTATCCCTCAAGGAAAGGTCCCTGGCCTGGAGAATGGATAAATCCTCGGCCTCAGACCCCTCAAAGGTAAACTCAATCTCCTGGGGATTCCATCCCCCCTCGTAAATCAATTGCTGTACAATGGATTTGAGCTGGTTAAAAATCTTGGGAAACCGTATCTCTAAACTGATTTTTGTATCCCTGTTTTCAATCTCCCGCTGGAGTTCGGAAATGGGCAGGGTTTTCACCAGACCCGATACCACATCTTCCCCCTGGTTGCCAATGGTAAAATCCCCCCAGAGACGGATGGTGTCCCCGGGCAGTTTGGGGCTGTGGGTAAAAACCACCCCGGAGCCCGATTCCCTGGACCGGTTTCCAAAAACCATGGACTGGACCGTGACTGCCGTGCCCCAGTCATCTGAAATTCCCATGATCTTCCGATAATCCTTGGCCCGTTTTGAATTCCAGGAGGCAAACACCTTGTGAATGGCCAGAAAAAGCTGTTCCATGGGGGACTGGACCAGCTCGACCCCGTCATCCACCAGCAGCTGTTTATAGGCCAGGGCCACCGCTTTCATCTGCTCTCCTGTAAAATACCGCTTGAATGTGATGCCGGCCCTTTCTTTGGATTTTTTAATAACCTGGTCAAACCGGTCCCTTTGAATGCCGAAAACCATGCCGTAGGCCTGGAGAAACCGTCGATAGGAATCCCAGGCAAACCAGGGATTTCCTGACTTTTGGGCCAGGCTTGAGGCAATCTGTTCATTGATGCCCACGTTTAAAAAGGAATCCAGCATGCCGGGCTGGGAAATGGAAGACCCGGACCTCACAGAGAGAAGCAAGGGATTTTCAGGATCCCCGAATTTTGCGCCGGTGGCCGCTTCCAGCTGGGCCAGCATATGGGAGACCAGCTGTTTGAAATTCACAGATGCAGGAATGTAAGAATCAATAAGGTCCAGGCATTTGAACACCTCTGTGGTGATGATAAACCCGTTGGGGATATCAATGCCCAGATGTTTGAGCTTGATCAGGTTCAACCCCTTGTTGCCCAGGTAAATAATATTGTGGCTGAACAGTTCCCGTGCATCAATGGTGGAGACCGCCGCCTTGGGGTCATAGTTGAGCAGGGCGGAAAGTTCATCCTGGGACAGCCGCTCGGACTGGCGGAACAAGGTGCTGAGAATCCGGTTTAAAAAAACATCCAGCTGCTGAAGCCCCATGGAGGTGGCAATCCTGTCCCTGAAAAAAATATCCGCCACCCGCTGGTCCAGCTTTTTGGCCATTTTAATATTAAATTCCGTGTCCAGACCATACCCCTTGGGCAGATATTTTTCCAAAATCTTATCCCTGCCGATCCGGGTGTCAATATGGGCAAGGTTTCTAGAGTGAAGGTTGTTGAAATGGTCATTGACCGCATCTGCCACCGCCCGGGTAAAGCCCTTGAAAATATCCAGATACTGGGTAAAGGAACAGGTGGTGATATTGATGGAGTATTTTAAAAACTCCATCTGGGTATCCAGTTTGTTGGAAACAATGCCGTCCAGGGCCAGGGCCTGGCGAAAGAGTTTCAAAATCCCGAAAATCCTGACAAAGGTGGGCTTGGTGATCAGCCTTAAATCAATGCCGGAAATCAAGTCTTCAAACAATACATTGACCACGCTTTCAATCCTCAGGGTCAGTCCCAGAGCATCAAACTTGGCCTCGGAGTAAGACCCGTACATGGAGGGGATATCAACGGCAAAATGACGCTTGTGATAAATGGCCTCGTTCACGGGAAATTGTTTGTCCGACAGGATAATATCCCGCAATTCACTCATATAGGCCAGCAGGCTTTCGATCCTGGTTTCCAGATGGGGCTCAGAAAGAGAGACAATCACATCTTTTGGGTCGGGCAGTCCTTCTGCCCTGTGGGCCGTAAGATACGCCTTGATTTCCAGGTGGTCTGTCCCGTATTTTTCATTGAGAAGACGGAAAAACTTGAGCATGAGTTTTGCCCGGGTCCGGTCCAGGTCCTGAACCCCGTCGACCTCGTCCACCAGGGTGTCCAGCGTCTCCTGGTTTGCCAGAAGAAACTCCTGGGGCCGGGCAAGCTTATTGTACTTGAGGGCCTGAAAAATCTTGTGGGGACCGTCTATGAACCGACCCGAACTTTCGATCTCTTCATAGATGGACGGGGGCACGTAGGGCGCCAGGGGGGGTTTGTCCAGGGTTTGCCAGAACATCATCACCTCCTGGATGAATTCAACAATTCTGGAAGAGCTTTCCACATGGCATTGCTTTCTTAAAAAATGAATCAGCCGGTCCCGCCTGAAACAGATTTCATCCAATTGGGTGGAAATATCCCGAAGTTCCCCTTCGGCACCGATTTCATTGAAAAAAGCCGGCAGCAGTCTTGACAGCTGCTTGACCAGATTATACACCGGCCCAATGTCGGCGTTGAGAAACTTGGTGATATCCCTGGGAAACAGATCCGTATCCCTGATAAAGACCCCGCCCACGGCCAGGGAGGTAATCAAGGCGGAGAGCAGGCGTTTTGACTTTTTCGGATGCTTGCCCACCAGGTTTAAAAAGACCCGGATATTTTTCACATGGGCCATATTGCCCTTGATCTGCCAGTCATCCCCTGTGCCCTGGATCATGGGAAACTGAAATCCGTGGTCCACGGACCGGTCAATAAAATGGTTGATGAGTTCGATTTCATCCGTATTGTAAACCGCATCCCCGATTTTATGAATACACTCGAGAACCGTGCCCGGATATCTTCCCTTGTGCTCTTTGAGCAGGGCAAAGGTCTGGTCCACGATGGGGATGTCCTTTTTATAGTCCCGCTCACCGATGAGCCGGATCAGGGTCCTGTGGATGTCGCCCAGAGCCTCCCTGTGAATCATGGAAAGCCCGGGGGCATGGATGATATAAAATAAAAAGGTCAGCTTAAAATATTTTCCATAGGTCCTGCCCTTGGACAGGGCAAGGATCTGCCTGGGCATTTCCCGGAATCGCTTGACAAAGGTCCTGTTCCCCACAAGACCCACAAGGGCGGTGGTGGTGTCAACCTGGTCCATGTCCCAGGATTTAATCTCCTGGAGCCGCTCCTGCCAATGTTTTACCCGGTCATGGGAAATCCCGGCAAGCAAGTCCACCATTTCCCGGCTCAGCCGCCACTCGTCATTGTTCTCTTTCATCCATACGGCCGGGTCATCCTGGGTCAGCCAAAAGGCAAAAGAGGCCTCAAAAAACCGGATTAATACCCGGTTCTGGGCCTCTACCAGGGCCCTGGCCGGATTAGGAATTTCAACAACCATCCTGGCCAGTCGGTCCGGCTGGTAATAGGAAGATACAAAATAAAAAAAATCAGGCCCATCATAGCAACGGATGGCGTCAAGCTCTTTGACCACCATGGGGATAAAATCAGCGCCCCCCTCTTTGCCCTCCTTGGCAATATGATGCATGACCAGCATGATATTGTCTGCGGCATTGGCCTTGATCTCAGGATCGGAAACGGATTCAAAGGCTGAGATCAAAATATCGCAGAACATCTCCAGCGCTTTGGCGCCGTGCTCCTGGGATTTGTAAAGATGAAAATAATGAAGGGAAAAATGCCTTGATTCCCCCACAATAAACCCCCAGTTCCGATAGGGGTGGCTCAACTCCTTTAAAAAGGTTTCCAGCCGGTTTACAATGCCCACATATCCTTGAAAAAAATCCAAAAGCAGTTGATACTGAGCATCAATGGTCACCTCTGCCCAGGTGTCTGAAAGATTCACTTCAAGGGCTTTTGACTTCACGTTTTCCTCTCTTTGGCCGTAGTTTAACTGGGATTCATTTTTGGGGGCCAGTTTATCATGTTGCCTCTGTTTTGTAACTATTGATTATATCAAATTTGCGCCCATGTTTTCTTGTCTTTTTCAAATTTTTTATGCTATGTTTTTGCTTTGAGTTCTGACACGGACCCAGAAGGGCTCTCCTTCAATGGGAGAGCCTTTCCATAACTTAACTATATATAGACTCTAAACGGTTCTGTTGCAAAAAATACTTCCAGGACAAAGAGATCGTTCAGGCGTAAAATTTACGCAGCATAAGAAAACAGATTTTCGACGAATTCTTTCTGCTTTAAAATTTCTCCCTTCCTGATATTTTTAACTTGTCCTTTTCTGATCATGTTCATAATTTCATAGCCTTTTAGCGTCCGCCAGGCAGAATGAAATGTCTTGAACCCCATACCAGCTCTGACAAGCTTTTTGATAAACCGGTGGTCTTGCTTAATAATATTGGTTCATCCGATTAATGCGTACCTTTTATTGTGAAGGTCCAAAAGTTTCAACCTGAAAAACTCCGAATCCCTGTATCCATAAGCTTTCCGTTTCATGGTTTTTATCTTGTTATTTGTCCCTTCTAAAGGACCTGTAGATATCCTGTAATCATAGTATGAAAGAATTCTTTGCCTGTGCACAGCCAAGGTCTTGGCAAATTTCATCAACATTGGAATTTTGGAAATATTGGCCAGATTGATCCAATTGCTGACTATCTTTTCAGCTGTTTCTTTTTTCTTTTGATTCCATATTTGCCTGAGTTCCTCTTTCATGTAGTAGACTGCCAATAGCGGCTGATTTATTTTCAATGCTTCTTCTAACCGTTGGGCCTCCTTCTTGTCATCACTGAGGTTTTCGGGATTTTTTAACAAAAGCCACCGGACTCCCTTCAGAAGTTTTTGTTGCCCGGTATTGGCAAGAAGGTTGTAGAGCTTTCGCCTGAAATCCGACAGTTTCTCATTGAACAATTTAACAACATGAAATCTGTCAAAGACAATTGCTGAACCAGAAAGATTTTCAATAACAGCACTCAAGTATGCCGGGGACATATCGATGCTGACGGCTTTGATTTTTGCTTTCGATATTTTCACTTTTGTCCAAAAAGATTTCAAAGCTTCACCACCTTTTCCTTCTCCCACGTGCAGAATTCTACCGGATTCCAGATCCATCACGATGGTCAAGTATTTATGCCCTTTCCCTATGGAGATTTCATCTATGGCAATCTGCCGGACTTTCTCAAGGGGGATATTTCGATAACGCCTCAGCAGGCCTTCTTTCTGGATCTGCTTTATCGTATCCCAGCTGATCCTTAAATGGATGGCAATATCTTTGATTGTCATGAACTGAGACAACTCCAAGACATACCGTTCAAAAGCCCGGGTATAGCTTTTCCCCTCCTGGGCAAAGGATAGTTTGATTTGCCGGACAAATTGACAGAACGGACACCAAATTCTCTGGATAGCCGTCCTGAGAATCACGGGTTTTGAACCTACCGGTATTGTTCTGAGATCTCTTGTCACAATCCCTTTCCTGGTGACGGACCTGGAATTACATTCCGGGCATTTTACCGCCTTCGGTTTTGGTATGAGTTCAAAAATGAGTATTCCACCGATGAAACGCGTTGTTTTATAAAAGTAGTCACGAAGGCCAAAGACATGGTATATGAAGCTTGTGGACATTAATTCATTCTCCGATTTTGTGCGAATAACACAAAAAAATTGGAACATGATCATGTTCACACCATCATTTCAAGCATAAAAATCCTTACTGTGTTATTGCCTTCCCAGTGATGTTTCTCAGTCCAGGTACGCGATTTTCTGATGAACCTTTATTCTGTCTTAGGATACAGTCCTTATTCAGAAGCTTTTTTTCTTTCAAAGCCTTTACTGCCGGAGGATATGCAGGATTTCCGTCAACACTCAGAACCCGAGGTCTGGAGCTATTGGAAGCTCGCAGCATCTTTTTAAAAAATCGTTTGGCAGATTCCATATTACGTCTGCTGCGAAGAAGAAAATCGATGGTATTTCCACGGGAATCGACCGCTCGGTAAAGATACTTCATTTTCCCCCGCACCTTGATATATGTTTCATCAATACGGTAAGAATCATTTGATTGCCGCAGATACTTCCTGCTTCGCTTTTCCATTTCAGGAGCATAGCGCTGAACCCATCGGTAAATGGTACTGTGATCCACAGACAAGCCCCGTTCTTGCATCATCTCTTCCAGATTCCTGTAACTCAGTTGATATCTCAGATACCAGCGAACATTCAACAGGATGATTTCTTTTTCATAATGACGCCACTTGAAAGGGTTTTCATTTTTCATACTATCTCTCTGCAAACAAATTAGTGCCAAAACGGACTTGTATCAGACATTAATAATTTTTTGCAACAGAACCCTTTTGAAAGTGACTTTATCAGAGGGCACCTGAAATTGTCAAAGTTCAGGGACCGTAGTTGTTTTTTAGGGACTGAGATGTGCGTCATTTGAGCTCCTTGAGTTAAATTTTCAAGGCGCACAAAAATTTTTACGCACATTTGTCAACACAAAACAGACTGTTTTTTCAATGATTTTAGATGCTTTTTATATGCAACAACCTAACCGGACACTACTGTTTATTTTTATGATATATTAATAATTTTTATATTATGCAGGGTTTGTCGATGGCAAGCGCCCGGGTGGAAAACTGATTTGTGGTCACCTTAATAAAAGAAATAAATGCCTCACTCAAAAGGAGAGCGGGGCGTTTGATTGTAGACACATTATGGGGTTTATATTTACTTCAATATTGTACTCAAAATTCACTTTTCCCCTGCTGTCAGGGGATATCAAGGATACACCAGATATCTTGTATAAAATTATCCCATATAAGATTGCTGCTTAGGATATTTTTGAGTCCAAAGAATCAAAGCTATCCGGAATTACCCTTTCCTGGTATTTGGTTTAAAGAAGGTCTGTGCCCTAACCCGGCGGGGGCACGGGTGGGTACTTCACCTAAAGCATTGCCGGTCGTCCTGATGATTTGCGGTCCTGCAATCATTCAGGGCTCACGCCGGTTCAGCATCCCACCCGTACCCCCGCCTGATTTTCCTGGTAAACTTTAAAAGCTGTAAATTCTCCAAAGAAATTTTAGGACCTTAGATAAAACAAGGGGTTTTGAGAAATGGCAATCAGCAGATTTTAAATTTTGATAAACGATGTTCGTAAACCGGGGTCTCCAGGCTGTGGCGGGAAGGGCTTGCCAGCGGCGTGAGTACAAACCGGATGTCAGGACGACAAATTCGGTTGTACGCCCGCTCTGTAGCGGATCAGGACGATCCGCGCAAGTTTAGCTGGAAGTTTTCACCGTTACGGCCGGGTTCAGGGAGTTTTTTTCAAATTCTTTTTAAAAACACTGGCAGGAATCAGCTATATCTCGAAAATTCTTTATTTACCCAAAATCAGCTTTATCCGGTCAGGTTATGTCTTTTTTATTTATAGAAGTATAAAAGGAAACCAATTTTTAAAGAAAAAATAACGAGAAAAAACATCCCAAAAAGCTGATATATAGTCCAAATAAGATAGACTGATATCTTTGCTTATTTTGAGGCGATTTTTCCTGCTCGATGATCTCCTTAAAATTCTTTAGATTCCTAAGATCAACATACCATAAATGAATTTTGTAGCCTCGTTTTTGGTTAATAACCAAGATCCAAATCCAGAGTACATTTGTTAGAATTCCAAGCGTTGCTGGTAAATTTTCCATGTTATCAAGTATTATCAGCTCCAAAATGGGAAAAGTGTTCCATGTGACTATTCTGAATCTAAACTTTCCATGATATCCGATATTATAAGGGTATTTGTGGAAAACCCTTTTGGCCAACTTAATTGGAGATTAATCACTCCCTGTCAAAAATTGCAATAGTCAATTTTATGCCCTGTTAAATTTCCTTTTTAGAATTAATCAGAATCAAACATACTTGCATCGGTTCTGTTGCAAAAAATTAGGTTCATCCGATTAATGCGTACCTTTTATTGTGAAGGTCCAAAAGTTTCAACCTGAAAAACTCCGAATCCCTGTATCCATAAGCTTTCCGTTTCATGGTTTTTATCTTGTTATTTGTCCCTTCTAAAGGACCTGTAGATATCCTGTAATCATAGTATGAAAGGATTCTTTGCCTGTGCACAGCCAAGGTCTTGGCAAATTTCATCAACATTGAAATTTTGGCCAGATTGATCCAATTGCTGACTATCTTTTCAGCTGTTTCTTTTTTCTTTTGATTCCATATTTGCCTGAGTTCCTCTTTCATGTAGTAGACTACCAATAGCGGCTGATTTATTTTCAATGCTTCTTCTAACCGTTGGGCCTCCTTCTTGTCATCACTGAGGTTTTCGGGATTTTTTAACAAAAGCCACCGGACTCCCTTCAGAAGTTTTTGTTGCCCGGTATTGGCAAGAAGGTTGTAGAGCTTTCGCCTGAAATCCGACAGTTTCTCATTGAACAATTTAACAACATGAAATCTGTCAAAGACAATTGCTGAACCAGAAAGATTTTCAATAACAGCACTCAAGTATGCCGGGGACATATCGATGCTGACGGCTTTGATTTTTGCTTTCGATATTTTCACTTTTGTCCAAAAAGATTTCAAAGCTTCACCACCTTTTCCTTCTCCCACGTGCAGAATTCTACCGGATTCCAGATCCATCACGATGGTCAAGTATTTATGCCCTTTCCCTATGGAAATTTCATCTATGGCAATCTGCCGGACTTTCTCAAGGGGGATTTTTCGATAACGCCTCAGCAGGTCTTCTTTCTGGATCTGCTTTATCGTATCCCAGCTGATCCTTAAATGGATGGCAATATCTTTGATTGTCATGAACTGAGACAACTCCAAGACATACCGTTCAAAAGCCCGGGTATAGCTTTTCCCCTCCTGGGCAAAGGATAGTTTGATTTGCCGGACAAATTGACAGAACGAACACCAAATTCTCTGGATAGCCGTCCTGAGAATCACGGGTTTTGAACCTACCGGTATTTTTCTGAGATCTCTTGTCACAATCCCTTTCCTGGTGACGGACCTGGAATTACATTCCGGGCATTTTACCGCCTCCGGTTTTGGTATGAGTTCAAAAGTGATTATTCCACCGATGAAACGTGTTGTTTTATAAAAGTAGTCACGAAGGCCAAAGGCATGGTATATGAAGCTTGTGGACATTAATTCATTCTCCGATTTTGTGCGAATAACACAAAAAAATTAGAACATGATCATGTTCACACCATCATTTCAAGCATAAAAATCCTTACTGTGTTATTGCCTTCCCAGTGATGTTTCTCAGTCCAGGTACGCGATTTTCTGATGAACCAAAAATTATTAATGTCTGATACAAGTCCGTTTTGGCACTAATTTGTTTGCAGAGAGATAGTATGAAAAATGAAAACCCTTTCAAGTGGCGTCATTATGAAAAAGAAATCATCCTGTTGAATGTTCGCTGGTATCTGAGATATCAACTGAGTTACAGGAATCTGGAAGAGATGATGCAAGAACGGGGCTTGTCTGTGGATCACAGTACCATTTACCGATGGGTTCAGCGCTATGCTCCTGAAATGGAAAAGCGAAGCAGGAAGTATCTGCGGCAATCAAATGATTCTTACCGTATTGATGAAACATATATCAAGGTGCGGGGGAAAATGAAGTATCTTTACCGAGCGGTCGATTCCCGTGGAAATACCATCGATTTTCTTCTTCGCAGCAGACGTAATATGGAATCTGCCAAACGATTTTTTAAAAAGATGCTGCGAGCTTCCAATAGCTCCAGACCTCGGGTTCTGAGTGTTGACGGAAATCCTGCATATCCTCCGGCAGTAAAGGCTTTGAAAGAAAAAAAGCTTCTGAATAAGGACTGTATCCTAAGACAGAATAAATATCTGAACAATATTATTGAGCAAGACCACCGGTTTATCAAAAAGCTTGTCAGAGCTGGTATGGGGTTCAAGACATTTCATTCTGCCTGGCGGACGCTAAAAGGCTATGAAATTATGAACATGATCAGAAAAGGACAAGTTAAAAATATTAGGAAGGGAGAAATTTTAAAGCAGAAAGAATTCGTCGAAAATCTGTTTTCTTATGCTGCGTAAATTTTACGCCTGAACGATCTCTTTGTCCTGGAAATATTTTTTTGCAACAGAACCATAATCATTCATGCCCGCAGCAATACATTTTTCGCGGTCCCCTCGCATGGCATGGGCTGTCATGGCAATAATGGGCAGCTCTTTTTTTCCCAACTCAGTACGGATTCGGCTGGTGGCTTCCAACCCGTCCATCTCCGGCATCTGCACATCCATTAACACCACATCAAAGTCCTGGTTTTTAATTTTCTCAATGGCCTCGATACCGTTTCCAGCCTTATGAACCGTCATTCTGGCAAGGGTGAGAATTTCAACGGCCACCATCTGATTAATGGGATTATCTTCTGCAAGGAGTACAATTGCAGGGGAGGTGTATCCAAAAAGGGTTTCAGGGCATGATTGGGAAGAAAAATCATTCTGCCTGCCAAAGGCCTCCATGATCGCATCAAAAAGATATGAGGCAATCACAGGCTTCTGGAGAAAATAATAGCTTTTATTATGCTTTAACAAGGCGCTTTTCTTGCGGACATTGTAGGTATCCATAATAATCACCGGCAAATTTTCAGACGCTGCCCTGACCCTGATTTCCTGGGATAAAAGCTCCCCGCTCATATCCGGCAGACTGGTGTTGGCAATCAAAAGGTCAAAAAGAGATTTTTCAGGTGAATGATCAAAGCGTTCAATGGCTTGTTTTCCGGTGCTGACCACACAGGGGCTGAACCCAAACGAAGAGAGCATCTCTTGGAGAACATGCTGAACACAAGGATTGTTTTCAACCACTAAAATTTTCATACTCTGAAGTTCATACGGAAACTTTATACGGCTGTTTAAAGGGGCATTCTCTTTTTCCAGAAAGATCGTAAAGCTGAAAAGACTTCCCTTGTCCGGGGTGCTTTCAACCTGAATCGAGCCCTCCATCATGGAAACGATTTTCTGACAGACGGAATGTGTCAATGACAATGAGACACTCTATGCCTAAAATTAAGCTCCAATAATATCCTTCTCTTTTTGTTCCGGTTTGTTAATCCAGGCTTCTTCTGGTAAAGCCGGTGGCCTCGGTATTTTTCCCTTAAATCGTTTTGGGTTTTGAATAAATGCATCCTCCAATGTTCGGCAGCGAGATTCATAAATATCTTTAGCAATGCCATAATGAAATTGTTCTGGGGTTACCAGGCCAATACCAGAATGGTAATGCTCTTTGTTGTAGTATCCAAAAAAATCCTGGCAGAAGGTTCTTGCATCCTGAATAGCACCAAAAGTTTTGGGAAATTGTGGACAATATTTCAATGTTTTAAACTGGGCTTCAGAGTATGGGTTATCATTGCTGACATGTGGTCGACTGTGGGTTTTGGTTACCCCTAAATCGACAAGAAGCTGGGCAACCCCTTTGGATTTCATACTGGCTCCCCGATCTGCATGTAGCCCAAGCTGACCGGGTAATATCTTCTGGTTTTCACAGGACTTTTCAATTAGCTTTTTGGCCAATGCTGTTTTTTCGGGAATGTTCAGAATTCTGTGTCACGGTTTCGGTTCCCGGATCTGTCTCGGCACCAGCGGAAGTAAAAGCCAGGTCCGAGAATGGGCCTTCAATCTGCCACGTCGGAGGAGTTGGCTTTTGCTGGAGCGGAGTTCCTGGAACCATCTTTTCCATCTGTAAATAAATCCCTATCAAATTCCCAGCTCTTTATCCAGCCGGCCTTCAAAGAAAATTGCCAACTGGGAAATTGTCAGTGACCAGTTTTGAACCGGCATTGTCCATTTCTTACTGGCGTTCTGGATCCCCATGTAAAGCAGCTTTAACAGGCTGTCCTGGTTAGGAAACGATCCCTTTGTTTTGGTCAGTTTTCGAAACTGTCGATGCACAGCCTCAATGGTATTTGTGGTGTATATTATCCGTCGGATCTCTTCTGGATATTTAAAGAAATGACTGAGGCGTTCCCAGTTGTTCCGCCAGGATTTTATCACAATCGGGTATTTGTCATTCCATTTATTTTCCAAGATATCCAGTTCTTCTTCGGCCAGATCCTTATTGACCGCTTTATAAACACGTTTTAGATCTGCCATAAATTTCTTTTTATTTTTGGAACCAACGTATTTCAATGAATTTCGGATCTGGTGGACTACGCAGAGTTGAACTTCTGTGTCCGGGAATATGGTCTCAATGGCCTCGGGAAAACCTTTTAGACCATCAACACAGGCAATCAGGATATCTTTTACCCCTCGGTTTGAAAGGTCTGTTAACACCTGCAGCCAGAAGTTCGCACCCTCATTCTCGGATATGTACAGCCCAAGAACCTCTTTGCGGCCCTCGATATTCACCCCAAGAATTGTGTAAACGGCTTTGCTGCTGACCTTTCCGTTTTCTCGTACTTTATAATGTATGGCATCAAGCCATACGATTGGGTACACATTTTCCAACGGCCTGGCCTGCCATTCTTTGACGGTATGGATGATTTTATCGGTAATGGTGCTCAGAGTGGCATTTGAAATCTCAAGTCCATAGATTTCCTGTAAATGGGAAGCCATATCATTATAACTCATGCCCAGGCCGTAAAGGGCTATTATCTTTCTTTCAATTTCATCGCTGAGCGTTGTCTGATGTTTTTGACGATCTGTGGAGAGAAGGTTCCGGCCCTGTCACGCGGGGTTTTTAGCTCAAATTTACCATCCAGGGATTTAATGGTCTTTTTGCTTTTTCCATTACGGCGGTTGGCAGAAACTTCCTGCCCGAGATGGGACTCCAACTCTCCTTCAAGAGCAGCTTCAGCAAGATTTTTGATTAATGATGTAAGGACGCCGCCCTTACCTGTGAAGGGTTTACCTTCCTGGATGCCTTTAAGGGCTTTTTGAAAATCAAATTCGGTGTTTTCTTCGGTCATGTCAGTTCTCCTTATTTAGCTGAGTATATCAGCTTTCATTCAACTGACACAGAATTTTGAACGCCCTCGAGAATCCGGGCATTGAAGGGTTTTGCAATATAATCCACTGCCCCTGCTTCAAGTCCCTTGATTTCATCGGTTTCCTGATTTTTGGCCGTTAAAAAGATCACAGGAATGGGTCCGGTCTTTTCTTCTTTTTTCAGTCGGCGACAGACTTCATATCCGTCCATTTCCGGCATCATGATGTCCAGTAGAATAAGATCCGGCGCTGATGAGGCTGCCAGCTTTAATGCATCTGAGCCGTTGGTGGCACAGACCATTTTGTAATCATCCATCAGAATTTCGGTCAAAACAGTGATGTTGGTCGGCACATCATCAACAATCAGGATTTTTCTTTTGCTGGCTTCAATCATAGGTCATCCTCCACAACACAAATATGCAGAAAAAACAGACATCAGCATTAGTATGGATTTAGACAGTTTCAGAAAGCGCCTGGTTTGTCAATGGGTTATGGGGATTTGTTCGTTCTCCCTGGAAAGAAAAAAGACAGGAATGCCTGCCTTTTTTCTTTATTCGAATCTGTTTACTCAACAAAGGAGGTTTGGTATTTTTTCCAAATATCCAAAGCAATACGCAAGGGTTTCATCATGGGTACGGTATAGGTGTGCAGCTTTTTGCCGGCCATATAGGTTCTGCACCTGGCCACATAGGAGGAAAATCCCCTGGGAGATATGATCAAAGGCTTTGTCAGCTCCTGCTTGAGCTCCACCAGCCGTTCGGGCAGGTATTCGGAAAGCAGGGGCACCTGGAGATAGATGGCGGCAATAATCACATCTGTGTTGGGGTCCTGGTCCGCGATACGGATGGATTCCAGGAGCCTGTCATCCCTGCAGTTGCCGAAAAGGTCAATGGGGTTGTTTCCCACATTTTTCAGAATTTTATCCTTGATGATCTGCTGTTCTGGTTTCAGGTCTTTTTCAATCAGGGCCTGCATCCGTTGTTTAGTTTCAGGGGCAAACTCAGCAAGGGTCATGCCCTCTTCTGTGACCTGGTCTGCGATTAAAATGCCGGCCCCCCCGCCCACACTGACCACGGCAATTCGTGAGCTTCTTGTCTTTGGCTGGCTGGTGAGGATGGAAAGCACATTGACTATAATTTTCGGGTCCTCTGTGAGTTCTTCCACCAGATAAAACCCTGCCTGTTCGCAGCAGGCTTTAAAGGCATCATGGCTTCCTGCCAGGGATGCGGTATGGGAAAGTGCGGCCTGGGCCCCGCCGCCCATGCCGCCCTTGATAATCAGCACCGGTTTTTTTTGGGCCACTTTTTTTCCCACTTTCATGAGTTTAAGCCCGTCTGCTACCCCTTCAAGATAGATGGCAATGATTTTGATGTTGGGATCCTTTCCCATGTGGGCAAGGACTTCAGGCACCCCCATGCTGGCGGCATTTCCAATGGAGACCCACTTGCCCAGGTTCTGGTTGTCCGCCCCGAACATTTCAAGAAGTTCAAGGCCAATGCCCCCGCTCTGGGAGATCACCCCCACGCAATTGGAGGGCGTCGGGGGGACCGAGCGCTGAACAGGGATATAATTGGTATTGAGTCCTGAAAAATTATCAATCACCCCCATGCAGTTGGGGCCGATGAACCCGACCTGGTATTGTTCGCTCAACTCAATCAGTCGTTCTTCAAGGTCGGCCCGTCCCATTTCGGCAAATCCGTCGCTGAAGATAATGGCGCCCTTTCCCCCAAGCTTGCAGAAATCTTCAAAAATACTGACGGTTCTTTCCGAACTTACGGCAAAGACGCAGACATCAGGGACTTCGGGCAGATCTGCCAACGAGGGATAGCAGGTCAGGCCGTGGATGGTTTTGAGTTTGGGGTGGACCGGGTATAGTTTTTTTATCCCCATGCAGTTTTTAAGGATCACCCCGCCCTGGGTGCCGGGTCTGGATGCCCCGATCACAGCAACGGACCTGGCATTGAAAATGGCATCCACGCTCTCTTGTTTCCAGGGCCTGACATCTTCTGAAAGTACGGCTGTATTTTCAGGATCCATGATCAGGCGGGCATCCACAATGGCATACCCCTTTTCATAAACAATGACCGGATTCAGGTCCAGCTCACTGATTTGGGGATTTTCAGCCATGAGTCTTGATACCTTGATGGCCAGTTCCACAATGGCTTTTTTGTCATAGTTCTGGCCCCTGAATCCGTCGAGCACCTTGCCTGCACGGGTGTTGGTCAACATTCGTTCAACATCATTTTTTGACAACACCCCGATTCCCATGGCTGCATCTGCGTATAATTCCACAAAGATACCCCCGATCCCGATCATGGTAATGGGACCGAATCCCGGATCCTGTTTGGCTCCCACAAGGAGTTCAAACCCCTTGTCCGCCATCGTTTGGACCAAAATGCCCTCTTTTTCTTTTTGGGAGAACCCGCCCATTTTTTCCTCAATGATCCGGCATGCGGATTCAAGGGCTTCAGGGGTTTTAAGGTTCAAAAACACGGTACCTGAATCTGACTTGTGAATGATTTTTTTGGACACAGGTTTGACTGCGGCAGGATAGCCCATGTCGCTGGCGGCCGTTGCTGCCTCCAAAACAGAGTAAACCTGTCTGCCCAAAGAAATGATATCATAGCGGCCCAAAAGGGCGGCACTCTCTTGAAAGTCTAACTGATGTCTGTCCATTGAAAATATCCTTTGCAGCAATTTTATGAGGGGAATTAAGGCATGATTTTATGGGGCCAGGGGACGATTTCTTCCTTGAGCATGCAGCATTCAATCTTGTGGCAGGGATTTCCCTTTGGGTCATAGGCCAGGTTGCCCGGCTGGATCATCTTGTTCATGACACAGCCTTCTGGAATATCCAGGGCAAACAGGTCTGTTTCATTGATCTTTGGCCTGGGCACAAGTTGATTGTTTTCAATGGAATGGGAGTGAAGGGGAAAATCTTCACAGATGGGGCATTGATATACCCTTCCGTTGGGAAATACAAAATAATTATCAGCCACATTGCCCGCACACTCAAAGGGCTGGTCCAGGTCAAGGAAGACCTTGGGATAGGTGACAATGATTTTATGTGCGGCAATTTGTTTTGCCACCTTGGGGATTGTGGTCTGCCAAGTCTCTTTGGAGACTTGATCCCGGGTATTCGGTCCTGTGGATTCTCCCCTCAGTCCGATAACCTGGATGAAAAACCGGGAAATACCCATGTCTTTTACAAGATCGGGCATCAGATTAAGCTCGTGGATATTTTTTTCAGAGACCGTATAGATCATGGAGCAGGCAAACCCGAGGTCTGTTGCCCGTTTAATCCCTGCCATCACAGCATCCCAGCACCCTTGACCCCTGATGGCATCATTGGTGGCGCTTGTGGCCCCGTCCAAAGAAAAGCTGATAAAATCAAGGTCCTGGGGGGTGATCTTGTTCAGGATATCGTGAAAGAGAAATCCGTTGGTATCAATGGTAATGGATTTGAACGCCATCTGTCCGGCCAGTTTTATGATTTGGGCCAGGTCCGGGTGAAGCGTGGGCTCTCCGCCTAAAAGCACAAGATTGGTCTGCTGGGCTTTGGGGGCAAAGATTTCAAACCACGATCGGATGGTGGAAAGTGAGAGGGTAAGGTCCCCGTGCTGCTCACGGTTGATATAGCAGTGTGAGCAGCGCAGGTTGCATTTG
The DNA here is from genome assembly GCA_028768545.1 of Desulfobacter sp. NCBI lineage: Bacteria > Pseudomonadati > Thermodesulfobacteriota > Desulfobacteria > Desulfobacterales > Desulfobacteraceae > Desulfobacter > Desulfobacter sp. Next base: position 688,969 of record CP054838.1, on the reverse strand, counting down.
GTCAGGATGTGGAAAAAGAGGTTTGAGCTCTCTTTTGAGAAGGCAACAGTATTTTTTTGCATTTTACCCCATGCATTGTTTGGTAAAATTGGGATCAAAGGGTACAGGATAACTGCCGTCAAAGCAGGCTTTGCAGAAATTGGCCTCGGGATTTTTTACCCCGGAAGCCTCGAGCATTCCTTCGATGGACAGATAGTGAAGAGAATCCAGTCCTAAGTATTCTGTGAGTTCGTCCAAAGGTTTCTGGGCCGCAATCAATTCGCCCTTGGAAGAAAAGTCAATTCCGTAATAACAGGGGAATTTATGGGGGGGACAGGAGATGCGCATGTGAATTTTTTTGGCCCCAAGTTCCCGCAACGCTTTGACCCTTGTTTTGGCCGTGGTGCCCCGGATAATGGAATCTTCTATGATGATGATCTCTTTGCCTCGGATGAGTTCTCTTACCGGGTTGAGCTTGACCCGGACGGCAAAGTCCCGCATGGACTGGGTGGGCTGGATAAAGCTGCGGCCCACGTAATGGTTTCTGATCATCCCCATTTCAAAGGGAATGCCTGATTCTTCGGCATAGCCGATGGCGGCATAGTTGCCTGAATCGGGAAAGGGCATGACAAGATCCGCGTCCACATGTGATTCCTGGGCAAGCCGCCTGCCGTGGGCCTTGCGCATTTCATAGACGTTTTTCCCGTCAATGGTGGAATCAGGCCGTGCAAAATAAATATATTCAAAGATGCACAAGGATTTTTTTTCGGCCGCCTCTGGGTGCTTAATGGATTTTATTCCGTCTTCATTGATGATCACAATTTCTCCGGGATCAAGTTCCCGGATAAATTCTGCCTGAACCAGGTCAAAGGCGCAGGTTTCAGAGGCCAGGACATAATGGCCGTTGAGCTTGCCCAGGGCCAAGGGTCTGAACCCGTTGGGGTCCTTTATTCCGATCACCTCTCCCTTGCAGGTGAGAAGGATCATGGAATAGGCCCCCTGGATCTTGGCCACGGCATTGAGCACGGCGTTTTCAATGTCGCCCTTTACCAGGTTTTTGATGAACAAATGGAGAAAGACTTCGGAATCCATGGTGGTCTGGAAGATAGACCCCTGTTCTTCGAGTTCTTCTCTCAGTATATGGGCGTTGACCAGGTTGCCGTTGTGGGCCAGAGCATAGGACCGATGCCGATGATTGACCACAAAGGGCTGGGCATTGGTAATGCAGGAATCCCCTGTGGTAGAGTAACGCACATGGCCTATGGCAGATCCCCCTTCGATTCTTTCCAGATCCTCCATGTTAAAGATATCCGGCACCAGGCCCATGCCTTTATGGGAGAAAATTTTATCGTTGATCCCCCGGTTGACAGAGATACCGGCACTTTCCTGGCCCCTGTGCTGTAGGGCATAGAGTCCAAAGTAAGTGATTTTTGCAGCTTCGGGATGCTTGTACAGGCCGAATACCCCGCATTCGTCCTTGGGACGTTCACTGGGCGTTAATATTTTTTTGTTCATTATAAATTTTCCTGGTGGTAATGCTGGATCGGTTTGACGGACAATGCTTCACGCTTCATGGCCTGGATGGCCGAGCAGATGGCCCGGGTACCGTCAGTGGTTGTTGCATAGGGTATTTTATATTTAATGGCAGCCCGCCGGATCTGGTACCCGTCCCGCTGGGTCTGGCTTGAGGCACCGGTATTGAGTATGAGCTGGATTTCATTGTTCTTTACGGCATCCACCACATGGGGACGTCCTGAAGAGACTTTTTTCACCCGTTTGGTGGGCACCTTGTTTTCTTCTAAAAACTGGGCGGTTCCACGGGTGGCCATGATGGTGAATCCCATGTCGTGGAAATTTTTAGCCACGGGCAGGGCTGCTGCCTTGTCCTTGTCCTGGACAGAGATGAATACCGTACCCTCTTTGGGCAGTCTCTGGCCTGCGGCAAACTGGGCCTTGGCCACGGCCGCGCCAAGATCCTTGTCTATGCCCATCACCTCTCCTGTGGATTTCATTTCAGGTCCCAGAACAGGATCTACATTGGCAAACCGGTCAAAGGGCATGACCGCTTCTTTGACACAATAGTAAGCGGGGGTGACCTCTTTGGTAAATCCCAGTTCCCTGAGGCTTTTGCCCAGCATGACCTTGGTGGCCAGTTTGGCCAAGGGTACGCCAATGGCTTTGGACACAAAGGGGATGGTCCTGGATGCTCTCGGGTTGACCTCAATGATATACACCTTGTCGTTCATGATCCCGAACTGGATGTTCATCAATCCCCGGACATTGAGCTCTTTGGCAATGGCACGGGCTGCATCTGCCATCTCATGGATGTGCTCCTTGGAAATGGAGTATGGGGGCAAAACGCAGGCAGAATCTCCCGAATGAATGCCCGCCTCTTCAATATGCTCCATCATTCCGCCGATGATGGTCTCTTCACCGTCTGAAATGGCATCCACGTCCAGCTCAAAGGCCTCTTCTAAGAATTTATCAATGAGTACGGGTTTGTCCGGAGAGGCCTGGACCGCCAGATCAAAGTATTCTTTAAGGTCTTTTTCATCATAGACAATCTTCATGGCACGGCCGCCCAGAACAAACGAGGGTCTGACCATGATTGGATATCCGATATCCCGGGCCACGGAAACCGCCTCTTCATAGGAATAGGCAATCCCGTTTTCAGGCTGGAGAAGTCCAAGCTTGTTGAGCATGGCCTGGAAAAGATCCCTGTCTTCTGCCCGGTCAATGCTTTCAGGGCTGGTCCCAATGATGGGGACCCCTGCCTTTTGAAGGTCTGTGGCCAGGTTTAAGGGGGTTTGTCCCCCGAATTGGACAATCACCCCAAAGGGGTTTTCCTTTTCCACGATGTGGAGGACATCTTCCCTGGTCAAGGGTTCAAAGTAGAGTTTGTCCGAGGTATCATAGTCCGTGGATACGGTTTCCGGGTTGGAGTTGACCATGATGGATTCCACCCCCTCTTCTCTCAGGGCAAAGGAGGCATGGACACAGCAATAGTCAAATTCAATACCCTGGCCGATGCGGTTGGGCCCGCCGCCCAGGATGATTACCTTTTTTTTGTCTTCCACCCGGGCCTCGCATTCGGTTTCATAGGTGGAATAATAATAGGGGGTTGTGGCCCTGAACTCTGCCGCACAGGTGTCCACCAGTTTGTATACCGGCACGAGACCCAAATCTTTTCTTTTCTGTTCAATCTGTTTGTCGGTGAATCCCCCTGAAAGATAGGCCAGCTGCTTGTCTGAAAAACCGTATTTTTTGGCCTTTTCAAAAAGATCTTTGGGCAGATTCTGACCGGCCAGCTTGAGTTGTTTTTCCAGGTCCACGATCTGTTTCATCTGAAACAAGAACCAGGGATCAATGGCGGTCAGTTCATGGAGCATGGTGATGGGCATCCCGTTTTCCAGGGCATATTTGATATAAAACAGCCGCTGGGAATTGGGTGTGGACAATTTATATTCCAGATCATTGCCGGTCACAGACCCGGGTTCAGGATCCTTGCCGTCAGCTCCGAATCCTTCCCTTCCGATTTCCAGGGACCGCAATCCTTTTTGAAAGGCCTCTTTAAAGGTCCGCCCAATGGCCATGGTTTCCCCCACGGATTTCATGGCCGTGGTCAGGATATCATCGGTTTCGGGAAATTTTTCAAAGGTCCATCTGGGAATTTTAAGCACACAATAATCAATGGAGGGCTCAAAGCAGGCCATGGTTTCCCCGGTGATATCATTGGGGATTTCATCCAGAGTATAGCCTACGGCCAGCTTGGCTGCGATTTTGGCAATGGGAAAACCCGTGGCCTTGGAGGCCAGGGCCGAGGATCTGGACACCCTGGGATTCATTTCAACAATAATGATATCCCCGTTTTCAGGGTTCACGGCAAACTGGACGTTGGAGCCGCCCGTGTCCACCCCGATTTCCCGGATAATGGCGATGGATGCGTCCCGCAGTTTCTGGTATTCCTTGTCCGACAAGGTCTGGGCCGGGGCCACGGTGACTGAATCTCCCGTGTGAACCCCCATGGCATCGATATTTTCAATGGAACAGATGATGACCACGTTGTCGGCATGGTCCCGCATCACCTCAAGCTCGTACTCTTTCCAGCCAAGGACGGATTCTTCCAGCATGACCTGGGTATTGAGGGAGGCATCAAGCCCTGCCTTACAAAGATTGGCCAGTTCTTCTGAATTATAGGCCACCCCGCCGCCGGTGCCGCCCAAGGTAAAGCTTGGCCGGACAATGATGGGAAAGCCGATGCGCTTGGAGACCTCTTCTACCTCTATCATATTGGTGGCAAATCTGGACTTGGGAATCCTCAATCCGATTTTGTTCATGGTATCCCGGAACAGTTCCCGGTCTTCGGCCTTGTTAATGGCGTCAATGGAGGCCCCGATCAGTTCGATATTGTACTTTTCAAATATCCCTGTTTTGGCGGCATCAATGGTGGTGTTCAATGCGGTCTGGCCGCCCAGGGTGGGCAAAATGGCGTCTGGCCGTTCCTTTTCAATGATCTTGCACAGGGTTTCCGGGGTCACAGGCTCGATATAGACCCGGTCCGCCGTTTCAGGATCCGTCATGATGGTGGCGGGATTTGAATTGATGAGAACCACTTCAAACCCTTCTTCCTTCAGGGCTTTGCAGGCCTGGGTGCCGGAATAGTCAAACTCGCAGGCCTGGGATATGATGATCGGACCTGCTCCAATGATCAGGATCTTTTTTATGTCATTACGCTTTGGCATTTTCCATCACTTTTGCAAACTGGGTAAAAAGATAGGCAGCATCATGGGGGCCGGGGGATGCTTCCGGGTGATATTGGACGGCAAAGGCTTGAATGGAATCGTTTTTCAGGCCTTCAAGGGAATCTTCATTCAAATTGATATGGGTGAGCAATGAATTTTTTTTGTCCAGGCTGTTGAGATCCACGGCAAATCCATGATTCTGGGAGGTGATTTCCACCTTTCCGGTATCCATGTTTTTAACGGGCTGGTTACCACCCCTGTGGCCGAATTTGATCTTCATTGTTTTACCGCCCATGGCAAGGCCGAGCAATTGCATGCCCAGGCAGATGCCAAAAATAGGCGCCTGGCCCAGCAGGGCTTTTATGGTTTCAACGGCATAGGTCAGGGGTTCTGGGTCTCCCGGGCCGTTGGACAAAAATATACCCTCGGGTTTGAGGGCTGAGATGGTGTCGGCTGGGGTGGCGGCCGGTACCACCAGGACCTCGCATCCGGCCGCTTCAAGGCAGCGGATAATATTGTATTTAATGCCGAAATCCAGGGCCACCACAGAATGCTTTTTTCCCTTGTACCGCCAGATCAAAGGATCATCTATGTTCTCCACATATTTCGGCTGATTGTACTTCCAAAAGTAGGGCTTTTTGGTGGTCACATGGCCCACAAGGTCACTGCCTTCCATGGGGGCAATTTGTTTTGCCTTGGCCACCAGGGAATCAGGATCCAGGTCTGAGGTGGAAATTACGGCCCGCATGGCCCCTGATTTTCGGATATGTCGGGTTAAAGCCCTGGTGTCCAGGTCTTCGATGCCCAATACATGGCTTTTGATCAAATAATCGGCCAGGCTGCCCTTGGATCGGAAATTGCTGGGAAACTCCTGGTATTCCTTGACGATAAACGCGGCCACCTGAACCCTGTCTGACTCGATGTCTTCGGGGCAGACCCCGTAATTTCCAATCAAAGGATAGGTCATGGTGACCATCTGACCGAAATAGGACGGATCTGTCAAAATCTCCTGGTATCCGGTCATGCTTGTATTAAAGACTGCTTCTCCTGCGGCCTCCCCCTGTCCTGTAAAACTCCTGCAGGGAAATGTTCTGCCGTCTTCCAAGGCTAATAGTGCTTTCATATGGATTTACCTGTCCGTGCGTTATTGGCTTAAAATACCCATTCATACAAAACGAACCTATTTAGATACCATAAACAGAGCCCAATTGGCAAGTCCTGATGGATGCTCAAATCCCGTTAATCCAGCAGGATACCCTCACAAATTGAGGGCGTTCAAAATTCTGTGTCAGTTGAATGAAAGCTGATATACTCAGCTAAATAAGGAGAACTGACATGACCGAAGAAAACACCGAATTTGATTTTCAAAAAGCCCTTAAAGGCATCCAGGAAGGTAAACCCTTCACAGGTAAGGGCGGCGTCCTTACATCATTAATCAAAAATCTTGCTGAAGCTGCTCTTGAAGGAGAGTTGGAGTCCCATCTCGGGCAGGAAGTTTCTGCCAACCGCCGTAATGGAAAAAGCAAAAAGACCATTAAATCCCTGGATGGTAAATTTGAGCTGGAAACCCCGCGTGACAGGGCCGGAACCTTCTCTCCACAGATCGTCAAAAAACATCAGACAACGCTCAGCGATGAAATTGAAAGAAAGATAATAGCCCTTTACGGCCTGGGCATGAGTTATAATGATATGGCTTCCCATTTACAGGAAATCTATGGACTTGAGATTTCAAATGCCACTCTGAGCACCATTACCGATAAAATCATCCATACCGTCAAAGAATGGCAGGCCAGGCCGTTGGAAAATGTGTACCCAATCGTATGGCTTGATGCCATACATTATAAAGTACGAGAAAACGGAAAGGTCGGCAGCAAAGCCGTTTACACAATTCTTGGGGTGAATATCGAGGGCCGCAAAGAGGTTCTTGGGCTGTACATATCCGAGAATGAGGGTGCGAACTTCTGGCTGCAGGTGTTAACAGACCTTTCAAACCGAGGGGTAAAAGATATCCTGATTGCCTGTGTTGATGGTCTAAAAGGTTTTCCCGAGGCCATTGAGACCATATTCCCGGACACAGAAGTTCAAGTCTGCGTAGTCCACCAGATCCGAAATTCATTGAAATACGTTGGTTCCAAAAATAAAAAGGAATTTATGGCAGATCTCAGTAGTGTCCGGTTAGGTTGTTGCATATAAAAAGCATCTAAAATCATTGAAAAAACAGTCTGTTTTGTGTTGACAAATGTGCGTAAAAATTTTTGAGCTCCTTGAAAATTTAACTCAAGGAGCTCAAATGACGCACATCTCAGTCCCTAAAAAACAACTACGGTCCCTGAACTTTGACAATTTCAGGTGCCCTCTGATAAAGTCACTTTCAAAAGCACCGGAATTACAATCTCGAGGAGACCGCCCTTTAAAAATGACATTCGAAGACCAGATAAATGCTTTGGTTTATTTCCATCTTCAGGAGCACAAGTCTGCCCGACATTTAATTCAGGATCTCAAGGAGAATGTTTTTGCTAAAGAAAATATTGCGCCAGACGGTGGTATCAGCCGTAGTAGTTTCTGTGAAGCCATCAATCACAGGGGACTCGAACAACTGCAATTTATCTTTGAGGATCTTTATAAACAGGCTCTTGAGTGTCATCCGGGTGAACACGCCGAGTTAGGAGAGTTGGTTTCCATTGACGGTAGTCTCATAAATGCAGTCCTTTCAATGCACTGGGCGAACTACAGAAAAGGAAGTAAAAAAGCCAAAGTACATTGCGGATTTGACATTAATCACGGAATCCCAAACAAAATCTTTTTGACTGAAGGCAACGGCGCTGAACGCACTTTTGTTCCCAAAATACTTTCCAAGGGGCAAACAGGTGTTATGGATCGTGGATATCAATCCCATAAAGAATTTGACCTGCTTCAGGAGCAAGGCAAACATTTTGTCTGCCGTATAAAAACCAGGACAACAAGAACAATTATTGATAACCACGAGACCCCTTCCGACAGCTACATTTTTTATGATGCACTGGTTAAACTTGGTACTCCGAATCAAAACCAGACGAAAAGGCCTGTTCGGGTTGTTGGCTATAAAATTGCTGGCGTCAAATACTATGTGGCAACTGACAGGCATGATTTAACAGCGGAACAAATAGCAACAATTTATAAACTCCGGTGGACCATTGAGGATTTTTTCAAATGGTGGAAAGAACATCTGAAGGTATATCATCTCATTGCCCGCAGTGAATACGGCCTTATGGTTCAGATTCTTGGCGGCCTTATCACTTACCTGTTACTGGCAATCCATTGCCAAAAACAGTTTAATGAAAAGGTCACGATCAAAAGAGTTCGGCAGCTGCGAACCGCCATTCTAAATGACCTGTTTGGCTGCGAGGAGCAGGGCTCTCATAGTTCAAACAGGGACAATATTGTCAAAGATCAAAAAATTATTGAGCAAGCAAAAACCTAACCGGACATCACTGGGCAGATCTAAAACGTGTTTATAAAGCGGTCAATAAGGATCTGGCCGAAGAAGAACTGGATATCTTGGAAAATAAATGGAATGACAAATACCCGATTGTGATAAAATCCTGGCGGAACAACTGGGAACGCCTCAGTCATTTCTTTAAATATCCAGAAGAGATTCGACGGATAATATACACCACAAATACCATTGAGGCTGTGCATCGACAGTTTCGAAAACTGACCAAAACAAAGGGATCATTCCCGAACCAGGACAGCCTGTTAAAGCTGCTTTACATGGGGATCCAGAACGCCAGTAAAAAATGGACAATGCCGATTCAAAATTGGTCACTGACAATTTCCCAGTTGGCCATTTTCTTTGAAGGCCGGCTGGATAAAGAGCTGGGAATTTGATAGGGATTTATTTACAGATGGAAAAGATGGTTCCAGGAACTCCACTCCAGCAAAAGTCAACTCCTCCGACGTGGCTGATTGAAGGCCCATTCTCGGACCTGACTTTTACTTCCGCTGGCGCTGAGGCAGATCCGGGAACCGAAACCGTGACACAGAATTCTGAACATTCCCCACAAATTTACCCGTATCCGGGCCGTATTCTTTGAATAAAGGCTTGCGCCCCGCAGATTTAAGTCATAGAATCGGTTCCCAAGATTTTAACTGTTCATCCCCCCGGCACTGCATAAAATTAATCGGGTTATTCCTAACAAAGAATATATCTGTGTATCGCTTTTGCAGTTCCCAGGTAAATGTTTAAGGAGAGATGATGAGATTTTTTGTTTGCAGGTATTTGGCATACGGCCTAATGGGTTTTCTGATTTTTTCCTGTTCTGCTTTTGCAGGCACGCCCCCTAAAAACGATTCCCCTGATTATGCCGGGCAAAGTGCATGGATTTCTTTGCCCCAGATTATGGACAAGCCCGTGGATCTGTTTTTTATGCATCCCACCACCTATTTTGATACAACAGACGGCTATAATGTGTCCCTTGCAAACAAAGAGGTCAGCGCAGCTTCAAAAGCCGTTGCCTCACATCAGTCAGGGTTTTTTGCCGATCACTGCAATATCTTTGCTCCATATTACCGCCAGGCATCCATGGCGGTGCTTGAAAAGCCGGAACAGGAAAGGGATGCTTATCTTAAACTCGGGCTCAAAGATTACAAGGCTGCATTTGCGTATTATCTGAAATATTATAACCAGGGGCGTATTCTGGCCGGCCACAGTCAGGGGTCCAACCTCACCCTCTGGGCCATGAAAGAGGGGGCGATTCCCTTGGAAAATGTGATTGCCGCCTATATTATCGGCTGGTCTGTTACCCGGACGGATCTTGATGCTCTGGACATGCCTTTGGCCGTTAAACCGGATCAGACCGGGTGCATTATTTCCTGGAATACCATTGGAGACAAGGCAAAATCTCCTGTGATTGTCAAAGGGGCATTGGTTGTCAATCCCCTGACCTAGTCAGACACCCCCGCCTTTGTCTCGGCCAAAGAGAACCTGGGTGCGGTGATTCAGATGCCTGACGGGTCTATTAAAAAAATATTTCAGTTTACCGGCGCAAAAATTGATATGGCACAATCCGGGCTGGTCATACCGGAACCTGAGATTTATCCCCTGCTGAACCATAAGATGGGGCCGGGGGTTTACCATGGATATGACTATGATTTTTTCTATGAAAATTTAAAAAAAAATGTGGCATCAAGGTGCGGTGCCTGGTTTAAGAATTGATTTTACCATGACAGCGGGGTAATAATATCACCTGTTCGTGAGGTGTGAAACCATTGATCCTAATACCGGGGTTTTTATCATGATTCCAAAGTCCGTATCTTTGAAAATAGAGGCTGTTTTTCCGGGGCTTTCTTTGGATATTGCCGCAGTTCTAACCCAACGGCTTGCACGGTTTTATGACCGCCTGGAAAAGAGCGAATCCCGGGTGGATGAGGCGATTTTAGGGTCAGATGATTTTTTAAAGGTGATGCTTTATAGTGAGTTCATTGCCTCCCAGGTTTCCACCCATCCCCAATTTTTGGAACAGATGGGGCAAAGCCGGGATTTGATCCGCAGCTATTCTTCACATACATTTGAAACAAAACTGGACCCACTCATTCCTAAGGATGCAGACTTGGGATCTGTTAAAGAGGGGCTGATCCGGTTTAAAACATATGAAGCCGTGAGGATTGCCTGGCGGGACCTTGCGGGAATCGCCTCCCTTGAAGAGACCATGGCTGAACTGTCACACCTTGCCTGCGCCTGTCTCTCTTATGGGATTAACCGCCTTTACCCGCTCTTTTGCGACCGATGGGGAACGCCCACCGATGCCAACGGCAACTTCCAGCAGCTCATTGTCCTGGGGATGGGAAAACTCGGGGCCGGGGAGCTTAACTTTTCTTCGGATATTGATCTGATTTTTGCCTATCCTGAACAGGGGTATACCACAGGGGAATCATCCATTTCCAATGATGAGTTTTTTACCAAGCTCTGTCGGGAATTTTTAAAGCTTTTTGCCATGGGCAGCGGCACCCATTTTTACCGGGTGGATACAAGACTTCGTCCCTTTGGAGAGAACGGCCCTCTGGTTATGAATTCAGCTGCCTTTGAGCAGTATTACCAGTCCCAGGGACGGGAGTGGGAGCGGTACGCCATGATCAAGGCAAGGCCGGTGGCAGGGGACATTGAGAGCGGCAATGAATTGTTGAACATTCTCAAACCCTTTATTTACCGACGGTATTTTGATTATGGATCCTTTGATTCTTTCAGGGAGATGAAGCAGCGGATTTCCCTTCAGGTTAAAAGCGCAAAGCTGAAAGACAACATCAAGCTCGGGGCCGGGGGGATCAGGGAAGTTGAGTTTTTCGGCCAGCTGTTTCAGCTGATCCGGGGAGGGGTGGAGCCGGATCTTCAGGTCCGGCCCATTCTAAGGGTGCTTGACCTTCTCCTGGATTTTTCATGTATCAATGAAAAAACCTGTGAACAACTTAAACACGCCTATTGTTTTCTTCGGAAGGTGGAAAACAGGCTCCAGGAATACCAGGACCGCCAGGTCCACGATATTCCACAGGATCCTTTGCAAAGAGAGATTTTAGCCCTTTCAATGGGGTTTGAATCCCATGCTGATTTTTTCCAGGTATTGTCCAAGGTGCTGGATAATGTCCACGGTCATTTTTCCCAGTTGCTGGTGGGAGGCGACCAGGAGGACAAGGAGAGTAAGACCCATGATCTTGAACAGATATGGACCAACCTCAATGATCCCCAGTTCATAACGGAAACCATTGCGGTGTCGGGGTTTCGTGATCCTGACCAGGTCCTGTCCATGCTCAGGATCCTGGCCGACCACCCCAATACCCAGCGCCTCACCCCTGTCGGCCGGAAAAAACTGGCCCGGCTGGTGCCCCGGCTGGTCAAAGAAGCCGGCCGGACCTCTGAGGCGGAAACGGTGCTCAACAAACTCATTGATTTGATTATCACCATTGAACGGAGGACCTGCTATCTTTCTTTGCTCATTGAAAACAAGGGAGCGTTGTCCACCCTCATTGTCCTGGCCAGGAAAAGTCCCTGGATCATTTCGTTTCTAAGCCAGCATCCCGTGCTTTTGGATGAACTCATGCACCCGGCCACCCTATATGCACCGCCCAAACGGACGGCCCTGGAAAAGGAGATGGAAACCCGCATGGCCAGAACCCCCAGGGGGGATCTGGAATTTTTGCTCGAAGAACTCAATATTTTTCGCCAGGTCAATACCCTGAGGGTGGCGGCCGCGGATGTGAGCGGGAACTATCCCTTGATGAAGGTCAGTGATCATCTCACCTATATTGCGGAAACCATTTTAACCCAGGTTTTGGAATCGTCTTGGGAGATTGTGACCTCAAAATACGGCCAGCCGCAGGGGCTTTCAGGTTCGGAAATTAAAGGGTGCGGATTTGCCATTGCAGCCTATGGAAAAGTCGGGGGCCTTGAAATGGGATACAAGTCTGATCTGGATCTGGTTTTTTTATATCAGGCAGATCCCGGGCAGACCCTGGGGGGGGAAAGGTCCATTGATACTGTCCGGTTTTATTCCAACCTGGGCCAGCGCATTATCCACGCCCTGACCATGCATACCTCTGCCGGCACCCTTTACGGGGCGGATATGCGGCTAAGGCCGGGGGGGGATTCCGGCATGATTGTCTCCCATATGGAATCCTTTGAAGACTACCTGGAAAATCAGGCATGGACCTGGGAGCACCAGGCCCTGATCCGGGCAAGATGCGTGGCAGGGGATCCCGCCCTGTTTGAACGGTTTGACAGGATTCGTGAAAAAGTGCTTTCAAAGGACCGAGATCCTGAAATTCTTAAAACTGAAGTCCGTGAAATGCGGGAAAAAATGAGAAAACAGCGCCTTGTTCCTGAACCCGGCCGTTTTGATTTGAAACAGGTCCGGGGCGGCATTGTGGACATTGAGTTTCTGGTTCAGTTTTTGGTGCTTTGCCATGGTGCCAGGTTCCCCGATGTATTGGTGTGGACGGATAATATCCGCCTTATGGAGGGACTGAGCGTGGAAGGGCTGATTTCCGGAGAGGAGAGCCAGATCCTTCAGGAAACATATGTGGCCATGCGCCAGTCCATGCACAGGCTCACCCTTCAGGAAAAACCCCAGACCGTGGCAGAGGCCATACTCATTGAAAAGGCCGATGCTGTGGCCGGGATTTACGATGATTACCTGGGGCGTGATGAATAGAGAACCAGAGGTTAAAAAAGCAAAATTATAATCATAAGAGGAGAAAGACCAGATGAAACAGATTTATCAGATTATGGCAGCCGTGTGCTTGAGCGCAGTGCTTGTGTGTGGGTGCGGTTCAGACGGTAGCAGCCAGGCAAAATCGATTATTAAAACCCAGGCCAGTGTGACAGAAGACTACGTAAACGGGCTTTTGGATGCCAAAAACGCAGACGAGGTGATCGAGACCATTGAGGATTACACCCAGGGCATGAAAAAATTGATTCCCCAGCTTCGGGAGTTCCAGGAAAAATTTCCAGAATATCAGCAGGGCAAAATGCCCAAAGGGATGGAAGAAGAGATGGATCGATTAAAAGAGGCATCGGAAAAAATTCCCCAGGCCATGATGAAAATAACCGCCTATATGATGGACCCCAAGGTCCAGGCCGCCATGCAGCAGATGGGTGAGCAGATGTCCAAATCTGACCAATGATGGGTCAGGAAATTAAAAACAGACTCAAGGCCGGCCAATAGGTGATAATGAGAATGGACAAGAGCAGGACCAGCATAAAGGGGATGGTGGCCCTGTAAATTTCCACAATGGGTTTGTTGAACCGATATCCTGCAATGAACAGGTTCATACCCACGGGCGGGGTAAAATAACCGATCTGCATATTGGCCAGAAAGATGATGCCCAGATGGACGGGATCTACCCCGTATTCCAGGGCCACAGGGAGCATCAGGGGCACCATGATGATGATGGCGGAAAATATGTCCAGCATGGCTCCGAGAATCAGCAAAAAGATGTTGAGGAGAATGAGAAAGATAAGTTTACTGGAAACGGTTCTGTTGCAAAAAATATTTCCAGGACAAAGAGATCGTTCAGGCGTAAAATTTACGCAGCATAAGAAAACAGATTTTCGACGAATTCTTTCTGCTTTAAAATTTCTCCCTTCCTAATATTTTTAACTTGTCCTTTTCTGATCATGTTCATAATTTCATAGCCTTTTAGCGTCCGCCAGGCAGAATGAAATGTCTTGAACCCCATACCAGCTCTGACAAGCTTTTTGATAAACCGGTGGTCTTGCTCAATAATATTGTTCAGATATTTATTCTGTCTTAGGATACAGTCCTTATTCAGAAGCTTTTTTTCTTTCAAAGCCTTTACTGCCGGAGGATATGCAGGATTTCCGTCAACACTCAGAACCCGAGGTCTGGAGCTATTGGAAGCTCGCAGCATCTTTTTAAAAAATCGTTTGGCAGATTCCATATTACGTCTGCTGCGAAGAAGAAAATCGATGGTATTTCCACGGGAATCGACCGCTCGGTAAAGATACTTCATTTTCCCCCGCACCTTGATATATGTTTCATCAATACGGTAAGAATCATTTGATTGCCGCAGATACTTCCTGCTTCGCTTTTCCATTTCAGGAGCATAGCGCTGAACCCATCGGTAAATGGTACTGTGATCCACAGACAAGCCCCGTTCTTGCATCATCTCTTCCAGATTCCTGTAACTCAGTTGATATCTCAGATACCAGCGAACATTCAACAGGATGATTTCTTTTTCATAATGACGCCACTTGAAAGGGTTTTCATTTTTCATACTATCTCTCTGCAAACAAATTAGTGCCAAAACGGACTTGTATCAGACATTAATAATTTTTTGCAACAAAACCGTCCAATCCTTCCTTTTTGATGCATCAGATATCCCGGATGCAAATTTAAGCCGGGACGAACTTGAAAGGTTAAAAAGATTGGCGCATACTTTTTGAAAAAATGTTGCAAAAGATGAAAGGATTTCAAAGGAATTTAAACGTTTCTTAGACCAGGGAAATCCCCTTGAACCCATAATTCAACAAGCCCAATAAAGCCGATGATACCGCTTCTTTGGGAGGTTCACCTGGACAGGCTGGGACAGGTGCGAGATCCCTGAGCCTGTTCAAGAATTCCTGCCCAACGCCCTGGCAGATAAGCTTTCCGGTTTTTTCTTGTAATTGTTCTGGTTTTTACTTACATTTAAAGGGATGAAAAAATATACCCCTGTTCCCATAAAAAATTTGTTGTACGTGATCATGCTTCTCATGGCACCGGTTATATGTGATGCGAACATGACCATTGTCTTTCCGAACATTGACGGCACCGGAGAAAAGGGATACGGCTACCAGTTGATGAAGCTGGTCCTGAAAAAAACCGGGAAACCCTATAAACTGATATTCCGACATGATCCCGTGAACCAGGAAAGGGCCTTTAACTATCTGAAAAAAGGTCTTTTTTCGGTGGTGGACGGCTGTGCCGGAAGAGCCCTGGAAGAAAAGGCCTGGGCTGTTTATATCCCTATCGACAGGGGACTTTTGGGGTGGCGGGTCTTTATCATCCACCAGGATCAGGAAAAAGAATTTTCGCAGATATCACACCTGGATCAGCTTCAGGTCAAGGTAGCTGGACAGGGCATTAAATGGGTGGACATTAAGATACTTGAACAGTCCGGCATCAAAGTCATTGCATCACCCAAAATCGATAATTTGTTCCGCATGGTCCACGCAGGCCGGTTTGATTTTATCCCTTTAGGAGTCAGTGAAGTCTACGGATTCCTGGAACAATACGGCAAGGATTTGCCCAAACTCATGGTGGAAAAAAGTCTGACCCTTGTCTATCCCCTAGGCCGCTTTTTCTATGTCAAAAAAGGAAATGCCGCTCTCCACGAAGATATCGCCAGGGGACTGGAAGCTGCCTGGGCCGATGGCAGTTTCCAACAATTTATTTTCCACCACCCATTCACTCAGCAGGGGTTAAACAGATGTCGCTTGTCCCAACGGGCCATTGTCAGCATCGACAACCCATTCACAACCCAGGCTTTTAACCTGATTGACCCCAAATGGTGGTATGATCCCACAAATCATTGAATTCCCATAGTCCGAACACAGTATCCCTTACCACAGACATCAATATCAGCATTTCATCACCTGTTTTTTCCACCACCTCTCCAATCCCGTGGCTGCCTTGGCCTGAAGCCACGGCATGCCGGCAACCGTTACCTGGATAGGGCAGGTGCCGCCGGCCTCTATTTTTCATCCAAAATGACACCCTTGTGGTGTAATGGCCGAATCTGCCATCAAATTCATAGGTAAAACAGCTGGTCTTTTTATCTTTTTGGGATAAAAAATAGGACCCGTTTTCACAGGTTTTTTCCCTCTGTCAAAAATCAGAGGGGAGTCTGCCTGACTTTCTTTTATATATCTGTCGGACAAGGGTCGCATGGCACCAGATTGTTACAGGTTTTTAGTCTGGCAATAGTTTTAAACTTTGTGACTGGATTGCGTTCTGTGGCCTGCGAAAATAAGCGGCTTCCTCTTTTAAGGGGTATAGAAAATTCAAATAGGGACCTGGCAGGTTATCACATATAACAATTGGCTTTTCATATTTTTTTATAAGAAACTCCCGGCAAACTTTGGAAGGAATATCAATATTTGTTGAGGGTTAAACCGGACATTGCTGCCCAAGCCGCCTGGGGCGGGTGTCATAGCGTTTAAAAAGGAGAAAACATGAAAAAAATCATGAGAGCGGCCGTTGGGGCCTTTTATAGCCTGGCAATTTTACTTGGCATGACCGGCAGCATGGACCATGCCATTGCCGGTAATGACAATCTGCTTGAAACCATTGGCAGCTCAGGTGAAGTTCACATGGGGTTCCGGGAAGGGTCTGTGCCTTTTGGGTTCATTGATAAGGACGGTTCCTGGGTGGGTTTCGGTCTTGACCTGGGCACCCAGGTGGTAAAAGATCTGGAAAAAAAGTTTAACAAGCCCATTCGTCTGGTCAAGCATCCCATGAATCCCAAAACCCGGATTACCATGGTGACCAACGGCATGGTGGCCATGGGCATCGGTTCCACGACCATTACCCTGGCCCGGGAACAGGTGGTGGATTTCACCCTTCCCTATTTTCTGACAGGGACCCGGCTTATGGTGCCCAAGGACAGTCCCATTTCAACCTTTGCCGATATCGGGGGCAAACGGGTGGGCATGGGCTCTGGCTCAACTGCCAATATAAAAGGAATGGACCGGGCCATTGCCCAGGGTCTGGTGACGCCGGCCTGCAAAAAAGTCCTGTTTGAAGAGCATAACAAGGGTTTTTTGGCCCTCCAGCAGGGTAAAATCGATGCTTATTTCACCGATGCCAGCCAGCTGGCCGGGATGCGGTCCAAGGCCGGTCATCCGGACGACTGGAAAATTATGGGTAAATACCTGACCTATGAACCCTATGGCATCATTCTGCCCGAAGGCCAGGGGGAATGGCGGGATTTTGTCAATGCCTCTTTGATCCACATGATCAAGGACGGGAGGTTTGAATCCCTGTACACAAAATGGTTCGGACCGGACGGGGTGGTCCCTCTGCCCATGACCGAGGAATACAAGGTGTTGCTCAAATCCTTGAGTTATCCTGAATAGGCGGTTTGCCAAAAAAATAAGGTAAACCTAAAGCCGGTGGGCAGAACCTGCCCCCTTTTAAATTCACAGGAGTATTTTGCTAAACTATACCTTTGACTGGTCGGTCCTCTGGCAGCAGCCTTACGGAACCATGATGCTAAAGGGCATCTGGACGACCCTAAGCATTTCTCTGGCTGCCTGGTGCCTGGCCGTGGCCCTGGGAATCGGGTTGGCGGCCTGCCGGATTTGTCCCAATAAAGGGCTTAGGATACTGGGCCTTGGATACGTCCTTGTGTTTAGAAATATTCCCTTTCTGGTTCAGTTATTTTTCTGGTATTTTGCAGCGCTTCTGGTTCTGCCCCGCGCAGCCTAGGCCTGGGTGTATGACACGATTCCCGATTATGCCTTTTTTTGCGGGATTGCAGGGCTTGGCATGTACACGGCCTCAAGGGTGGCCGAGCAATTTAGAGCAGGGCTTCTTGCCATTCCCCGGGATCTTTACCGGGCCGCCTATGCCACAGGCTTAAAGCCTTTTCAGGTATATGGCTGCGTAATCCTGCCCTATGCCTTCAGGATCATCCTCCCGGCCTTTACCACGGAGTTTCTCACCTGTTTTAAAAATTCCGCCCTGACCATGACCATCGGTGTTATGGAAATCACCCATACGGCTTATGTCATTGATTCTTTTACCTGGCATGGCCTGGAAACCACAACGGCTGCCAGCCTTTGCTACCTTGTCATTGCCCAGGGCGTGGCCCTTTTGATGTGGCGAATAGAAACGCATTGGGCCGTTCCCGGCCTGATCCGGCGGGGGGGATGAGGCTGACGGCTATGGACTTTAGCGTTATCACAGACAATTTGGGGTATATGGCCGGGGGACTTTTTCTGACCTTTGAAATCGCGGTCATGGCCATCACTGGCGGCCTTGTCTGGGGAATTGTTCTGGGTCTTGCCAGGCTGTCTTCCTTTCGGCTGATTTATTATCCGGCCAGTATTTATATCCATTTTTTCCGAGGCATTCCCCTGATCCTGGTGATTTTCTGGATTTATTTTCTGGTGCCTGTGTTTTTGGGCCGGTCCCTGGGGGAACTGCCCGCGGTGGTTCTGTCTTTTATCCTTTATGAAGCCGCCTATTTTGCAGAAATCGTTCGGTCGGGCATCCAGGCGGTGCCCGTGGGTCAGAAAAAAGCCGGTCTGGCAACCGGACTTCGGCCCGGCCAGCTAACCTTACACGTGATTTTGCCCCAGGCCCTGGCCAAAATGCTTCCCGCCCTTGTAACCCATTGCGTGGTGGTGTTTCAGGACACGTCTCTTGCCTATGTTATTGGCCTTAGGGAATTTTTGCGCAGGGTTAACCTGGTGGATGCTCGGGAAGCCCGGTCCGTTGAACTCTACTTGTTTGCGGCATCTGTTTATTTTATCATCTGCACCCTGGGAACTTTTTTAGGTCATTACCTGGAACAAAGGTCCAAGGCAAAGGAGGCCTCTTATGATTGAAATCAAAAATCTTTGCCTGTCATACGGCAGTTACCAGGCCCTTGACCAGGTCTCTGTCATCATTGAAGCCGGTAAAACCCTGGTTATCTGCGGCCCAAGCGGATCCGGCAAATCCACATTGCTCCGGTGCATCGATGGCCTGGAAAAATTTAAGTCCGGAGAAATTTTTGTGGACCAGGTCTTAGTCCAGGGCAGGGATACGGATATCTATGCCTTGCGTGCCCGCATCGGCATGGTGTTCCAGCATTTTGAACTCTATCCCCACAAAACCATATTGGAAAATATCACCCTTGCCCCTGTAAAGGTTAAAAAGATGTCCCAGGCCCAGGCCCAAAAAAAGGGGATGGCCCTGCTGGACCAGGTGGGAATTGCGGATCAGGCAAACAAATACCCGGCCACGCTTTCGGGCCGCCATTGCAAGGGCGCTTGCCATGGAACCTGCTGTCATGCTTTTTGATGAACCCACCTCCGCCCTGGATCCGGAAATGATCAAAGAGGTCCTTGAAGTTATGGCAGGATTGTCCCGGTCCGGCATGACCATGGTGGTGGTCACCCATGAAATGGGGTTTGCACGCAGGGCCGCAGATGAGATTGCCTTTATGGACCAGGGCCGGATTGTGGAAAAAAACAATGCCAAAGACTTTTTTCCCCGACCGGTTCATGACCGGACAAAACAATTTTTAGGCCGGGTGATGGCCCCGTTTAACGGGATCGGGTAAAGAAAAATCGTTGCCCACCGGATTTGATTTATAGCCAAAAGGCGCAGCCCTCATGCGGGGTGACAAAATGACTAGAGTTAAAAGATGAAAACAAAACTTGAGATCAGTGTATTGTGTGAGGACCAGGTCGTGATTGGATTTAAGGATAGGATTTTCAAAGGGGCCCACGGCCTTTCCCTGTTTATCCGGGCTGAGCAGAATATCCTTTTTGATACCGGCCCCTCACCGATCTTTTTCGACAATGCAGCCCTTTTGAATCTTGACCTGAACACCCTGGACTGGATTGCCTTAAGTCACGGCCACTGGGATCATACCGACGGTCTTGCCTGTCTGCCGGGCCGGATTAAAAAAACAAAATTAATTGCCCACCCGGCCGTGTTTACCGACCGGCACAAGCCCACAGGGGAATACAACGGCATCGGCCTTTCCAGAGAGCAGATCGAAACCTCCTTTGATCTTGTCTTGTCTGACCGGCCCCGACAGCTGACCCCCACGGTTTATTTTTTGGGCCAAATTCCCCGGTCCAATGATTTTGAATCCAGGTCCACCTCTTTTTTTAAGATGGAGAACGGAAAACAAAGGGCGGATTTTCTTGAAGATGATACGGCCCTGGCCGTTAAAACCGACCAGGGATGCGTGGTCATTGCCGGCTGTGCCCATGCCGGAATATGCAATATCTGCGAATGCGCCAAGGCCGTGACCTCCCAGGACCGGATTCACATGGTCCTGGGAGGGTTCCATCTTTTGGCGCCCGGTGATCAGCTCGATCAAACCCTTGAGTATTTCAAAACCCATCCTGTGGACCGCCTTTTGCCTATGCATTGTACGGGGTTTGACGCCTTGTGCCGGTTTCACCGGGAATTGGGGGCTGAAAAGATTGCCACGGGCCAGACCCTCCGTCTATAATATTAACGCTTTTTTTACCCCCCCCTTTTTTTAGGGCGGCCTGGCCCCGGGATTTTTACTGGCTCTGACGGTTTTTCACCTGCTGTCTGATTTCGGCCCTTTGCTGGTGATGGTTTCCACAGGTAGAAACTTGCTTTTTGTTGACCAATCCATAGACGATCCTCCCAAAATTAATTTGAAAAAATCAGTGCCAATCGTCATCCTTTCCTGACCAAAACAAGCCCGGAAAATTTACCGTGCCAGGTTGCCAAGACCGATTTTGTCAAAGGATAAATCCTGTCGATGATATAGACCAGAAAACCTGAATGATGACAAAACAACATATTTTCAATAATGACGTCATTAATCTTGCGGCTTTCTTGAGCATCTTTAATACTTCATGCTGGATTACTCTGCTCAAATCTATGACCATAAACACAAGGCCCGTTATGGCCAAGAACCTTTTCCGCCTGCAATCGAGGATTGCATACCTTTTTAATGGCTGTATTCAGACCGCTGAATTAATTCCATTTGTATATCCTTGTTCAGCTGAACAAAATAAGCATGGGCGCATTCCCATTTTCCCGGTTTTAAAAAGGCCTGTCTTTTAGAGCAAAAAGAATGATATCCTCTGTTACGCTGAAATGAACATAAATGGATTGTGCTAATGAAGAAAGTTGAAGATTGTAATACTGTTGATGAAGTCCTTGCATGCCTCAAAGAACTGGAAGAAGATCCAAATCGCTTGGTTCGTAACGCTAACGAATTAGAACAGATGGAGCAGGAAATCCTTGAGTATACAAATCGGATAAGCGCCTTTTTTTTAAAAAAAAGATCCAGGCCTCAGTAGATTCCTCTGAACAGGTCGACCAAGAAAAAGAATTGATGTCCAATTGGCCGGGACGGATGAAAAGCGAAGGGCTTGAGACCGTTTGGATTCAGCTTTGTACAGATAGTTCGGTTGATATTCATGTTCGATACTATCGAAGGTCCTGTGACCGCCGAAAAGGAAAAAGATATAAAGGTGCATACGCTGGCTTAATCCTTCTTGGAATCCATGATCGCTGCTCGCCTGCTTTGGCTTCTATGGTGAGTTCTTGGTCAGCCTTATTAAGTTCTTTTGAAGAAGTCCGTCAAGTGCTTTGTGACCGTGGGATGACGTTGGGTATAAAGGTCATCCGTAAACTGACCTATCGGTACGCAGAGCGGGCTCGAGCCGAACAACAAGCGGGCCGAATCCCATTAAATGATGGAGATTTACTTGAAGGGCGGCGAGTCGTTATCAGCACTGATGGTGGCCGCACTCGGCTCAGAGAGAAGAAAAGGGGACCAAAAACCCAAAAGGATAGAACCCGATTTCGTGGGGCATGGCGAGAACCCAAGCTTTTGATCATTTATGTAGTGGACGCCCATAGAAAACAAGAAAAAAGCTTTTCACCATTTATTGATGGCTGTTTCAATGGACCGGATGGTGTATTCCACTTGTTAAAGGGTTATTTGAACTCCCTTCATATTCAGAACTCAGACAAAATACTGTTTGTTGCAGATGGGGCACATTGGATTTGGAATCGAATCCCCGGACTGCTAAAAGCATTGGGTTTGGCTCCTGAGCGTGTGTATGAACTTCTCGATTTCTACCATGCAGTTGAGCATCTGGGTACAGTAGCAGGCTTAAGGAAGACCTGGTCATCCAAGGAACGCAAACGCTGGGTATCGAAGCAGCGAGGTCTTCTGCTGAAGGGAAAGGCGATTGAGGTGGTACAGGCCGTCCAGAAGCTTTGTAGAGGCAGAAACAGTAAGGCTATCAAGACGGAACGGGATTATTTTGTGCGCAATGAACTGAGGCTTAATTTTTCAACTGTAAAAGCGTTGAACTTACCTATTGGCAGCGGTGCTATTGAAAGTTCGATTCGGAGAGTCGTGAATTTACGTCTTAAAGGTCCATGCATCTTTTGGTATCGGGAGAATGCAGAAAAAATGATTATGCTGCGATCATTTTATAAAGCAGGGCGTTGGAACTGCCTGAAGCAGATGGCAAACATGCACAATCCAGTGCCAGCGGTATAACCGGGAAAATGGGAATGCGCCCATAAGCATTGTACCCTGATATCCTGACCATTAAATTTCGATAATTTTCCGGATGGTTCATCGCATCCTTAAGGGTTTCTGAGGTAATGACATTAAACTGGATCTGCATGCCTCCCTGGAGAAAATAGGATTTTACATAGGAAAACATCTGGTCTACGGCCTTTTCCCGTTTATCCGAGGCCTTGGGGGCAAATTTCACGTTAAAGGCCATATTATTATCCAGAAGCCTGGGATCCAAGGCGGCCACATCTGACAATATGTCTGTCAGGCTCCTTGAGGCGTTTGGATAGGGGGTCAGGCCCGGGGTAAAGGGTTTGCCCCGCCGTCTTCCGGAGGGCAGGGCCCCGGAAAGGGTACCATAGGCCACATGCTGGGACATGGACCAGAATCCAGCCGTATAATGCCCGCCCCTGTAGTGGGGGTTGGATTGATATCCCTGGTGAACCACCCGCAACACCCTGTCGGCCATCTGCCGTGCCCCGGGATCTCTTGACCCGAACTGGGGGAATGTTCAGAATTCTGTGTCACGGTTTCGGTTCCCGGATCTGCCTCAGCGCCAGCGGAAGTAAAAGTCAGGTCCGAGAATGGGCCTTCAATCAGCCACGTCGGAGGAGTTGACTTTTGCTGGAGTGGAGTTCCTGGAACCATCTTTTCCATCTGTAAATAAATCCCTATCAAATTCCCAGCTCTTTATCCAGCCGGCCTTCAAAGAAAATTGCCAACTGGGAAATTGTCAGTGACCAATTTTGAATCGGCATTGTCCATTTTTTACTGGCGTTCTGGATCCCCATGTAAAGCAGCTTTAACAGGCTGTCCTGGTTCGGGAATGATCCCTTTGTTTTGGTCAGTTTTCGAAACTGTCGATGCACAGCCTCAATGGTATTTGTGGTGTATATTATCCGTCGAATCTCTTCTGGATATTTAAAGAAATGACTGAGGCGTTCCCAGTTGTTCCGCCAGGATTTTATCACAATCGGGTATTTGTCATTCCATTTATTTTCCAAGATATCCAGTTCTTCTTCGGCCAGATCCTTATTGACCGCTTTATAAACACGTTTTAGATCTGCCATAAATTCCTTTTTATTTTTGGAACCAACGTATTTCAATGAATTTCGGATCTGGTGGACTACGCAGAGTTGAACTTCTGTGTCCGGGAATATGGTCTCAATGGCCTCGGGAAAACCTTTTAGACCATCAACACAGGCAATCAGGATATCTTTTACCCCTCGGTTTGAAAGGTCTGTTAACACCTGCAGCCAGAAGTTCGCACCCTCATTCTCGGATATGTACAGCCCAAGAACCTCTTTGCGGCCCTCGATATTCACCCCAAGAATTGTGTAAACGGCTTTGCTGCCGACCTTTCCGTTTTCTCGTACTTTATAATGTATGGCATCAAGCCATACGATTGGGTACACATTTTCCAACGGCCTGGCCTGCCATTCTTTGACGGTATGGATGATTTTATCGGTAATGGTGCTCAGAGTGGCATTTGAAATCTCAAGTCCATAGATTTCCTGTAAATGGGAAGCCATATCATTATAACTCATGCCCAGGCCGTAAAGGGCTATTATCTTTCTTTCAATTTCATCGCTGAGCGTTGTCTGATGTTTTTTGACGATCTGTGGAGAGAAGGTTCCGGCCCTGTCACGCGGGGTTTTTAGCTCAAATTTACCATCCAGGGATTTAATGGTCTTTTTGCTTTTTCCATTACGGCGGTTGGCAGAAACTTCCTGCCCGAGATGGGACTCCAACTCTCCTTCAAGAGCAGCTTCAGCAAGATTTTTGATTAATGATGTAAGGACGCCGCCCTTACCTGTGAAGGGTTTACCTTCCTGGATGCCTTTAAGGGCTTTTTGAAAATCAAATTCGGTGTTTTCTTCGGTCATGTCAGTTCTCCTTATTTAGCTGAGTATATCAGCTTTCATTCAACTGACACAGAATTTTGAACGCCCTCTGAACTGGGGCACCTTGTTGCTCACCATGGCATGAATCCAGTCAAATCCCTCAAAATCAGCATCAATGGCTTGTTTTAATTTTTGAAAGCTGATTTTTTTCTCATCAAAAACCAGTTGTTTGATCACCAGAAGCGAGTCAATGACATCTGCCAGGCCGATATTTGAGGTGCCTGAACTATTGTAGATTGCCCCGCCCTTGAGCACGTCTTTGGCGCTTTCAATGGTGCCGTCCTGAAGTACGGATAAAAGAGGGGTGGGGCGAATCTTCCCATGGGCCTCTCCCAGGTAATTGTTCAGGGTGCAGGCCTGGTCAATGATAAATTTCTGCTGTATTTCCCAGGCATCAAAAAAATCCTGAAAACGTTTGAAATCACCCTTTTCTATCTGCCCGGTTTCAGGCCCGGCAGAAAACCCCATGAGGGGATGAAACCCGTTGTTTAATGCCATTTCCATGGATGCCACCATGTTGAGCAGGATCGAGGCGGTGTGGCTGTTATGTTTGCCCTGGATCGTGGGCTCCACACATCCTGTGGCTGCCCAGTCCCGGATATCTTCCAGGGGATATCCATGCTGGCCCAAGGCCTTGAACATGGCCTGGTCACTGTGCATGATGGGGGTGGCCTGGGCAATGATATTGACCTCGCACAGCCGCTTGAGGTAATTATCACTGTTTTTGTCGCTGTTATATCGGCAGTTAAAATTGGCATCCCTGACCACAAGCATTTCCGCGGTTTTAAGAAAAACATAGGTCATATCGTTGACCCCGTCCTCTCCCTCTTTTGTCACCCCGCCAAGGGTGATGGCCTGGGTGGAGGTTGCCCCGCCAAAAAGATAATTGGCAATGTCCGGAAGCATGGGCACATGGTCGGTAAGGCGCATGACAAAACAGCCGGCAAGCTCCACCGCAGATTTGATATACGCCTGTCTTTCTTCATCTGAACTGCATTTTTCAATGTCCCTTTCAAAATAGAGCTGGAGCAGTTGATCAAGCCGGCCCAAAGACAGCCCTGTGTCTGAATTTTCATTGTGCAGGGCGGTCCAGATGATATTGATGGCATTGAACGCCTCTGCAAGGCTGGTGGCAGGCTCCCTTGGCACCCTGCTGCAGATCCGGACCAGGGCCTCAAGCTCTTTTTTTCGCTGGGCGTCTTGCTGGGCAGAGGCCCGTTTTGCAGCCTCCCGGGCCAAATGGTCTGCATAGATCTCAACCCCTTCCAGAACAAGGGTCATGGATTTTAAGGTGTCTGTCTCTTCTTTGGATAAAAACTCATCCTGGGACCTTTTTCTTATATCCTCTTTGATACCGGCACACCCTCTTGTCAACAGGCGCTCAAAATTGGGAATGGTATGGGAAATGCCCGTGGATTTCCACACATAATAGGCCACCCACCGCTCATCGATTTTCTGGCACAAGGGGGTATCTTTGGTCAGCCGCACATGTTCCCTAAACGTCTTGTCCGCCCAAAAGGGGAAAATTTCTCTGTGAAGAATATCTGCTGTTTTACGGGTGCAGGTATAGGGACTTAAGGTTCTTTTGTTGACAGAATCAAGCTCCCCCCAGAAAAGGGTGCCCTGGCCATCACCAAAGACATGGGTGGAGATCTCCTTGGATCCTGTGGTTCCGGCAATCAAATCGTTTTCCCTTATAATGGGCTGTTTACAGGTCATAAGATGCTTAAAGGCCAGGGCATTTCGATACTCCGGGAACCACGGGTTTCCCTGTGCATCCTTTTCCCAGCCGTTGGCCCGGTACCATTGGGTGAGCAAACTGATCCGCTCCGGATCAACTTCGGGTACCGTATCAAGGTGGGTTTTAAAAAAGGTGGACAGCCGGGGAAAATCGTCCAGGCTCAACTCAGGCAGAAAAGGATCATCCAGGTATTTTACCCCGGAATCCAGACCTTTTGTCCCTTGAATCCTGTAATTTTTTCTAAGGGCCAGTTCCTTTGCAAACTCCGGGTTGCTGGGAGGGGCATTTTTCTGCCTGACTTTTTTTTCAGCTCTCAGGGTTCTTCGGGCCATTTTTTCATGGAACCGACCCATGACAAGGGAGATGCAATAGTTAAACAGCTGGAGATAGGCAAGGTTCCCCTCAAGGGTGATCCTGTTTTTTAAGATAAGGTTGAGCATGTCGCTTGGGGGGGTGAGGGCCAGCTGCTTTAAGGCCTTGTCATCTGATGCCGTAAGGGTGACATTTACCTGTTCAGGCGCTTTGCCAAGGACCGTGACCTTGCCCTCCTGAAACCGGATATATTGGCGCACAGAGTTGGTTTGGGTCTTAATGCCCACGGTAAAGTTCAGCCTCTCAAATCGGCCCTTGCCGGTCGTGTTCTCTTTCCCGTTTGGAGACAAATCAATCATGGCGGTGTGCTTGAGTTTGTTTTTTAAGGCGGGTCTCAGGTTGAACTGAAGGGCCATCAATCGCAAGGCAACATGGGTAAAGGTGTTTAAAATGGTTTTATCCTTAACCTCGGGTTTGGGCGGTGCTAAAAACGAAAGGGTGGCAAGGTTTTTTAAGTTCATTTTTTTACCCCTGTGTTAAGTAACTGTTTTTTCAGGACCAAAGGATTGGACCATATCTGATTTGAGCCTGTTGATGGTCATTTCCACATTCTCGTCCAGCTCCTGAAGGACCCGGGTATAATAAAGGGATACAATGCCATGGAGGCTGGTCCAGACTTGAATGGTATGGTAGGCCGCATCCTGTTCTTGAATCCGGCTGTTTTCCCGGGCCAGGCGTCGGATGACTGAGGTGACGAGATCCGCCACTTTAAGTGCTGCTTTTTTTTCTTTAAAGGCAATGGGTTCAAGCTTGGTTCCGATATAATCGGTGTATTTGGGTGTATTCCTGCTGAACATAATGCTGTAATAATCAGGATTGGACATGCCAAATGCCAGGTAGGCATCCACCAGGGCGGAAAACTGGTGGATGGGAAGGGTGTGCATTGATGTAATTTTTTCAAATCGTTGGCAGATGCGTTCAAACCCGATGGTTTGGATGACAAGGTATAACTCATCCTTGCTGGAATAATAATTGTAGATATTGGGGGCTGTCATACCCAGCTTCCGACCGAGTTTGCGCATGCTCAAATCGTCAAATCCCTCTTCAAAGAGGATGGCAAGCGCAGCATCCAAAATTTTATTTTTGGTCTTTTCTATCTCTTCCGGATTTCTGGTGATTCTGGGCATGACCTCTCCGTCATCGAAAAATTATTATCATTTATTTAACAGCGTTAAATCTACCTGTCAACGATTGTTTTCTGATTATTATAGCGCCTGATTTCAATTGATCAGGCTTTTATGACAAAAGGTTGACAATTAATGAAACGCTGTTCTATTAATTGTCAATCCTTAGGGGGCAGCCATAGATGGGGATGAAATTAACCTGAATATCCAGATCAAAGGGGTTAACGCCCGGCCTGGAAAATCACCGACCTCTTTTGGCGGGTATTCCAGGGTAAACTACCTATTGAGCGAACCTGAACAAAAAGATGCCATTTAAATTGATAGAAAGGACAGAATACAGAAGATGAAAAACGCCCCACTTATCCTTGAACTAAAGGGCAACTCCCTTGATGACGGCCCGGGTATCCGCACCGTTATCTTTCTTAAGGGCTGTCCCCTGGACTGTGTCTGGTGCCATAACCCGGAAAGCAAAAACCCCGGGGTTGAGATTGCCTTTGAATCAAAAACCTGTGTGGGATGCAACACCTGCATCGACACCTGCACCCGGCAGGCCCTTTCCAGAGAAAATCCCCTGTTCATTGACCGCAGTGTATGCAACCTGTGTTTTGACTGTGTGGACCATTGCCCGTCCGGGGCCCTGGAGCGTATCGGCCGGCCCATGGACGTTTCCAGCATGGAGGAACAGGTGATCAGGGACAAACCGTTTTTTGATACCTCAAAGGGCGGGGTAACCTTTTCCGGGGGAGAACCCACTCTCTGGATGGAATATTTGGGCGGGGCTGCAAAACGACTAAAGGAACAAGGGATTCACATCCTCATTGAGACCTGCGGGCAGTTTAATTACAGGGCCTTTATGGATCTGGTCTACCCCCATGTGGATTTGATCTATTTTGACATCAAAATTCTGGACAGCCATGCCCATAAAAAATATTGCGGCATTTCCAACACAACTATTTTAAAAAATTTTAAACATCTTCATCGGCAATATCTGGACGGCGGGGTAAAGATCCTGCCCAGAACCCCATTGATCCCCAATATCACCGACACCCAGGAGAATCTAAAGGCCATTGCTGAATTTTATATTCAGGAGAATGTAAAAAAAACCCAGCTGCTGCCATACCACCCCCTGTGGCAGGAAAAGATTAAAAAAATCGGCATGGCACCTGTTGCAACCCAGGCGGAGTCCCTGGGAGAATGGATGCCGGACCCGCAGGTCAAGGCCTGCGAAAAATTTTTTACGGACCAAGGGATTGGCCTTGAACCTTAACATGTACGAATCATCCAGAGCCGTTCAAGTATGAAATTTGCTGTGGCAAAGGCCATGGCGGGTAAAAAAAATCTCCCCAAATACCCGGGCCCTTATCCTGCCGGGTATTTTGGCAATAAAACAGCCCCATGAATAGGGGATCAAATTCATACCGGCAAATCAACAATAAAAGAAACGACCCTGACCCTAAATGCCAAAAAATGATGATAGCTTGCCTTTATCATGAGGCCGGTATTTGATAGACTCAAGCCATGGGGCACAACCTTGAAACCGGCAAAAACAAACCCTTGCAAAATTATGGTCAAAAAAAACAAATACATCATGTTTGGACAGGATCTGGATCCGGCAGCCGTTGAACAAATGGAAAACGCCATGTCCCTGCCCGTTTCGGTCAAAGGGGCCCTCATGCCTGATGCCCACAAGGGGTACGGACTGCCCATCGGCGGGGTCCTGGCGGCCGACAATGCGGTGATCCCCTATGCCATGGGCGTGGATATTGCCTGCCGGGTCAGGCTCTCTGTTCTTCCGATCCCCTTTAACGGGTTCGCCCCTCTCAGAGAAGAGCTGAAAAAAGTCCTGGAAACCCATACCCGGTTTGGAACGGGCCAATATTTTAAGCATCCCAAAAGCCACAAGGTCATGGACAGGGACTGGACTTTCTGTCACCAGGTGGCTGTTTTAAAGGACAGGGCCTGGAAACAACTGGGCACCAGCGGGGGTGGCAACCACTTTGCCGAATTCGGAAACCTGACCCTGGACAAACCTGTGCTTGGACTCACGCCGGGCGCTTACATCGGCCTGCTCACCCACTCGGGCAGCCGTGGGACAGGGGCAAAGATTGCCAAACATTATTCAAACCTGGCCCAGTCCCTTCATCCGGAACTGCCCGCCCACCTCAGACACCTGGCCTGGCTCTCCATGGACAGAGAAGAGGGCCAATCCTATTTTAAGGCCATGACCCTTATGGGCGCCTATGCTGCGGCCAACCATGACATCATACACGACTCCATTTTCAAGGCCCTGGGCCTAAGTCCCCTGGCAAGCGTGGAAAATCATCATAATTTCGCCTTTAAGGAAAAAATAGGCCCGACAAATGTCATTGTCCACCGCAAAGGGGCCATCCCGGCCCATAAGGGTCTTTTGGGCATTATTCCCGGAACCATGACAGATCCCTGCTTTATTGTCCGGGGCAAGGGCAATGAAGAGGCCATCAGCTCAGCAGCCCACGGGGCCGGCCGTCTCATGAGCAGAACCGCTGCCCTTAAAAAATTCACATTTAAGGATTTACAGAATATTCTTGAAAAAAATCAGGTTAGATTGATTTCTGCTGGACTTGACGAGATTCCCATGGCATATAAAAATATCGGCCGTGTTATGTCCCAGCAAAAGGGTCTTGTTGAGATATTAGCCAAATTTGAGCCGAAATTGGTTAAAATGGCATTAAAAAAGCCAAAAAAATTTCGTTAAACCACCCCTTAAGTTTAATCAACTTTTGCCAAGGAGGATATATTATGGGGAAGTTATTGAGAATTAATACAAAGGAAAAAACCTTTACCTTTGAAGAAACCCCGGAGGCCTATGCAGGTCTCGGGGGAAGGGCGCTGACATCCAAAATGATTCTGGACGAAGTGCCTGCCACCTGCCACCCTTTAGGAAAAAACAACAAACTGATCTTTGCTCCGGGCATCATGTCAGGCTCTCCTGCAACAAATTCAGGACGGCTTTCCGCCGGCGCAAAGTCTCCCCTTACCGGCGGTATCAAAGAGAGCAATGCCGGCGGCCTGGTCTCCCAGAAACTGGCCAAGCTGGGCATTACCGCCATTGTTCTTGAAGACAAACCCCAGGATGACCAATACTCCATGATCGTCATCAACAATGACGGGGTAGAAATCCTGCCTGCCGATGATTTGGTTAAAAAAGGCAACTATGAGGTCATGGAATCCCTCTGGACCCAATATGGGAAAAACAGAGGGGTTCTGTCCATTGGCCAGGCAGGAGAACAATGCCTCAAGGCCGCCTCCATCCAGCAGGCTGATATGAACGGCAGACCTGGACGGGCTCATGGCCGGGGCGGTTTGGGCGCTGTCATGGGGTCAAAAAAAATCAAGGCCATTGTGGTTAATGATAAAGGGGCTGAACGCCTGGAGATCAAGGACCCCGAAGCCTTTAAGGCCGCCAACAAGCGGTGGATGGAAATGCTCCGCAGCCACCCGGTAACCGGGGAAGGCCTGCCAGCCTTGGGCACTGCCGTTTTGGTCAATGTCGTCAACGAAGCCGGGGCCATGCCCACCCAGAATTTCAGGTCCGGCCGGTTTGAAGATGCCCAGGCGATTTCCGGGGAAACCATGGCTGAAAACATTGAAAAAAGGGGCGGCATCACCACAGAGGGCTGTCACCCGGGTTGCGTGATCAAATGTTCCAATGTCTACCATGACAAGGACAACAATTACCTGACCTCAGGGTTTGAGTATGAAACCATCTGGGCATTCGGCGCCCACACCACCATTAAGAACCTGGACGAAATTGCCATGCTGGACCGCATCTGCGATGATTACGGCCTGGACACCATCGACATGGGTGTGGCCCTGGGCGTTGCCATGGAAGGGGGAATGATCCCCTGGGGTGACGGTCCTGCCGCCATTGCTCTGCTTTCCAAGGTGGGTGAATACAGCTCCGAAGGCAAAATCATCGGAAACGGGGCCTTTTTTACCGGAGAAGCCCTGGGCGTTGACCGGGTGCCCGTGGTCAAAAAACAGGCCCTGCCCGCCTATGATCCCCGCTCCTGCAAGGGCGTGGGCGTTACCTATGCCACCACCCCCATGGGAGCCGACCATACTGCCGGCTACGGGGTGACTGCCAATATCCTGGCCGTTGGCGGATCCATTGACCCCACCAAAAAAGAGGGGAACATGGAACTTTCCCAGGGGCTCCAGATCGCCACCGCGGCCATTGATGCGGCAGGCCTCTGCCTCTTTGTGGCCTTTGCCGTCCTGGACAATGAAGACGGGCTGCCCACCATTGCCAAGATGATCAATGCCCAGTTCGGACTTGAACTGACCCCGGAGGATATTCTTGAGCTGGGGAAATCCGTTCTCAGGAATGAAAAGGAATTCAACAAAAGAGCCGGGTTTACCCCTGTGGATGACCAGCTCCCTGAAATGTTCTTAGAAGAGTTCCCCCCCCATAAAACCACCTGGGATTTTAGCAACGAAGACCTCCAGAAAACCCTGGAGTTCTAACAACACCGGCAGGGGAAAGCGATTTTAACTCTCCCCTGCCGGTCTTTTCAAATGCCCTTTCTGATTTCTTTTTTTCGTTTATCAACAAAAAACAAGATCAACCCCTCTCTTCTGCCCCGCCTTTTTTTCAATCCGTACAAACCCGCCAGGACCCTCTGATTAAATCATTTATAGGCCCTTAAAAAGTTTCAATTGTTCTTCCCGGACAAATTTTGTTATAAATATAAGGTTGCCAACTTGCCGGGGCATCCCTATGGTATGCCTTAAGGGAGATCCAATGATGATAAAAATACAAAAACAGATTGCCATGAAAATATTTAACTACCCGTCCGAGGACGCTGAAAAAAGAGTTAAGGACACCATTGACAGAGGGTTGGGCTTTTCCAAACAAGACCATGACAATGTCCAGGCCTATCTGGATGATGTAAAAAAAAGAGGGGATCAGGCCCTGGTTGAATACACCAATAAGTTTGACTCCCCTGCCGTCACCCTTGAGACCCTCAAGGTTACGGACCGGGAATTTGATGAGGCCCTGGACCGGATCTCTCCCGAATTTCTAAAGGCCCTGGACCGGTCTGTTGAACAGCTGACATCCTTTCACACCCGGCAAAAGGAAAACTCATGGATAGATACCCCGAGAAACGGGGTGATGGTGGGGCAGATGGTACGCCCGGTCCAGGCGGCAGGAATCTATGCCCCGGGGGCCAAGGGCGGAAAAACCCCTCTGGTCTCCTCCGTTCTCATGGGAGGAATTCCCGCCCGGACCGCAGGGGTTGAGTCCATCAACCTTTTGACCCCGCCCATGGCGGACGGCCGGATCAATCCCCATATTCTGGCGGCAGCAAAAAAGGTGGGAATCACCTCTGTGTTCAAGGCAGGGTCTGCCTGGGCCATTGGCGCCCTGGCCTATGGGACCGAGCAGGTGCCAAAGGTGGATGTTATTGTGGGACCCGGCAATATTTATGTGACCCTGGCCAAAAAAATCGTTTCCGGCAGTGTGGGAATTGACATGATTGCAGGCCCCAGTGAAATCCTGATCATTGCCGACAAGGGGGCAAACCCTGAATTTGCCGCGGCAGACCTGCTCTCCCAGGCAGAGCATGATGTGCTGGCCTCGGCCATTTTGGTCACGGATTCAAGAAGATTTGCAGAACAGACCATTGCTGCCCTAAAGACCCAGATCGAAAAACTGTCAAGAAAAGAGATCGCCAAAAAATCCATTGAGGATTTCGGATCCATCCTGGTGGTGCCGGATATTAAAACCGCCATCGAACTGTCCAACCGCCTGGCACCTGAACATCTGGAACTCCTGGTGGAGGCCCCATTTGATTATATCGATCAGATTCACAATGCAGGTGCGCTTTTTGTGGGGCCCTATACCCCGGAGCCCATGGGGGATTATATTGCAGGCCCCAACCATGTGCTGCCCACGGCTGGAACGGCAAGATTTTCATCTGCCCTGGGCGTGGAAAACTTTACCAAAAAAACCAGCCTGATCCATTATTCGTCAACCGCCTTTAAGCAGGAGGCCGATGATGTGATCACCCTGGCCATGACCGAGGGCCTCGACGCCCATGCCAACTCGGTAAAGGTCAGAAAATAATCCCGGATCAATGGATTAAAAGACTGTGAACGGTCTGCAACGCCGCAGATGAAGTAAAATCGGTTCGCCCGAAGGGTGACAATTTGCACCCTTGGAATTGGCTGGGCAAAAAATTATACCTTGCTGGATTTAAAGATATTAATATCCAGTTGCCCCAAATTGTCAGTTTCTGACCTTCTGGTTATGAAATATTCGGGTTAGACCCAAACTAAAGATCGTCAAGGGCCCTTTTCAGGGTATCAATGGAAAAGGGTTTTGACAGGGCCGCTGAAAATCCAAAGTACGAACAATTTTCCATGGTGGGATCATTGGAGTATCCGGAAGCCACAATCCCCTTAATCCCGGGGTTCAGGGTCAACAATTTTTCCATGGTTTCAACCCCGCCCATGCCGCGCTTGACCTCCAGGTCCAAAATCACCTTTCCGATAATTTTGCCTTTAATCAGGGAAGACCGGTATTTTTCAACCGCTTCTTCTCCGGTCCTGGCAATCACAGGCTCATACCCGAGCCGCTCCAGAATTTTCTTTGTGATTTCAAGAATCATGGTGTCGTCATCCATGAACAATACCAGGGGTTTTCTGGTCTGGGCATACTTTGGGGGCGCCTTGTCCTGGTGGACAGATTTAGGGGCCTGGCCCTTGGGATTTCCCTTTTGAAAAACCGGTAAAATCATGTCCACCCGGGTGCCCTGACCCAGGCTGGATTCAATTCGGATGGTGCCCTGGTGGTTTTTTACAATGGCCCAGGCAATGGAAAGGCCCAGTCCGGTTCCCTTGTTATTGCCCATGGGTTTTGTAGAAAAATAAGGATCAAACACCTTTTCAATATCTTTTTGTGAAATCCCCCGGCCATGATCAATCACTGAAATCATGATCATGCCCTGCTTGTCCGGATGAACTTTTGCCTCCACCCGGACTTTTTCTGCCATGCCCATGGCTTCAGCCCCGTTGATCACAATATTTTTCAACGCTTCCTGGAGAAGCTCCTTGTCCGCTTC
Source organism: Desulfobacter sp. (assembly GCA_028768545.1). Classification (NCBI taxonomy): domain Bacteria; kingdom Pseudomonadati; phylum Thermodesulfobacteriota; class Desulfobacteria; order Desulfobacterales; family Desulfobacteraceae; genus Desulfobacter; species Desulfobacter sp. Next base: position 654,226 of record CP054838.1, on the reverse strand, counting down.
CATCACGGGCGGCAGGTCCAGAATCTTAAGATCGCACTTAATGGCATCTTCTTTTTCCATGGGGGTCAGGGCATCATTTAAAAACCCATGGGTATCAATATGGGATTTGATCCGCACCCCGCCGCCCTTGGAAAACACAACAAATTTGGAGGCCAGCTCCTTGGCCTGGAGAATGGACTGCTCTGCATCGGCCAGATATTCCTTTACCGGATCACTGGTGACAATCATCTGGGCCAGGTTGATATTGCCCAGGGTAATGGAGAGGGTGTTGTTAAAATCATGGGCAATACCGCCTGCCAAAGTGCCTATGGCCTCAAGCTTCTGGGACCGGACCAGTCGTTTGCGGGTCTGCATCAATTCCTTTTCAGCCCGCTTTTTTTCAATGGCAACGGCAATGGTTTCAGAGACAAAGCTGAGAAGCTCCACATGGTCCTGGTTATACTTGATGGGATTGGTATAGCTTTTCACGGCCATCACACCCAGCACATCCCCTTGAATCATCAGGGGGATGCCCAGCCAATTTTTGGGCAGGCGGCCCAGGACCTGGCCTTTGGCGGCAAGCTCGCTCAACTGCTGCTCATCCAGAAGAAGCGGTTTTTTCTTTAAAATCACCTCTCCTGTCAGGGATAAATTTTCATTGAAATTATAAATCCATTTAGGAGAAAAGTCAGCAGCCTCATCCCTGCGAAATACATATTGAATGGCATTTTTCTCATGGTAAAAAACCGCAATAAAAAAATTGGTCATGTCCATGAGAGAGGAAAGATGTTTGTGGATGGAAACGTACAAATCCTGGAGGGTGTCGCTGGTATTGAGTGCAGAGGCAATGTGAAACAGCGTTTTATTGACCATCTCGGCCCGCCGTGTTCTGGAAACAGCCTGCTCAAGTCGTTTAATCTGCTGCTCAAGCGCTTTGTAACTGGGTTTCTCGCTCATGATTAATCACCTGTCCAACACGTTGCTTTTTAGTGGCATTTCAATAATTTAACCCATTATTAATTTTGCCATTTTTTCGGAAGATAGTATCTTATCAAAAAAAATTTTTTTTATATACTTAATTTCTTAAAAAAAAAGAATGCAATAAAAATCAACGGCTTACCCCCTCTCCAGAGGATTAGATATTGACTAACACGCTGATTTTAATCTATATATATCGTTTGTATAAATTTTTGACCATAACCTTAAGCGAGTAAAGACAAAGAGAATGCAGACCATACGCGGGTTTAGAGATATATTACCGGAAAATATTTCCCTGTGGCAGAGGGTTGAAAAAGAGGCAGCCGACCTGTTTGAATCCTTTGGATATAGAGAAATTCGGATACCGGTTCTGGAAAAGACACAGCTCTTTGCCAGAAGCATCGGGGAAGCCACAGATATCGTTGAAAAAGAAATGTACACCTTTGAGGACCGGAAAGGGGACAAGCTGACCCTGAGGCCCGAAGCCACCGCTTCCATTTGCCGAGCCTATATCCAGCATAAACTCTATGCCACGGATCCTGTGAGAAAATTTTACCTCACCGGCCCCATGTTCAGACGGGAACGGCCCCAAAAGGGAAGGTACCGCCAATTTTATCAGATTGACGCCGAAGTCTTCGGCATTGAATCCCCCTATATTGACAGTGAGCTTATCCTTCTGCTCAACACCTTGTTCCAGCGCCTGGGACTCACAGGACTTTCCGCCCATATAAACAGCCTGGGCTGCCCGGATTGCAGGCCCAAATTTCAACAGGCGCTCATGGATTTTCTCGGCGAAAACAAAGAAGCCCTCTGCGACAACTGCAAACGGCGGATGGAAAAAAATCCACTACGGATTCTGGACTGCAAGGTGGAAACCTGCAGAGAGGCACTGAATGGAGCACCGGCAACAGTGGACCATCTCTGCCCTGAATGCGAGGATCATTTTACAAAGGTAAGATCAGCCCTGGAAACCCAAGGGGTTGAATTTCAGGTGGACAAAACCCTGGTCAGGGGCCTGGACTATTATACCCGGACCGCCTGGGAAATCCAGACCAATGCCCTGGGGGCCCAGTCCGCCGTTGCAGGCGGGGGCCGGTATGACCGGCTCGTCGAGGAACTGGGCGGTCCTGCCACCCCGGCCATCGGCTTTGCCATAGGATTTGACCGACTGGTGGAAGTCATGGAACAGCTCAAAATTCAGCCCGAAGACACCGGGCTGGACCTCTTTATTCTTCCCCTGGGAGAGGCTGCCATTGAAAAAAGCTTTCACTGGTCCTGTGACCTGAACCGCCAGGGCATGAAAACAGATACGGATTTCAGGAAAAAAAGCATGAAAGCCCTGATGAAGCGGGCTAACAAGCTCAAGACCTCCTTTGTTCTCATTGTCGGAGACAATGAACTGGCGGAACAAACCGCGGTTTTAAGAAATATGGAGACCAAGGAACAGACCCCCATTTCCATGGAAACCCTGGTGCCGGACCTGATAAAGATTTGCAACAAAAATAACGGAATAAAAACCAATAATGGATCGAGGAAATAAACGTGACTGATTTACTTGGAGATATGAAACGCACACACACCTGTATCGATTTAGGGACCGCCCACGTTGACCAGGAAGTGGTGCTCATGGGATGGGTCCACCACCGCAGGGACCATGGCGGGGTCATTTTTGTAGACCTTCGGGACAGAGAAGGCATTACCCAGATTGTATTTAACCCGGTGGTGAACAAAACTGTCCATAAAAAAGCCCAGGAACTCAGGAATGAATATGTACTGGGCATCCGGGGAAAGGTGGCCCCCAGACCCGATGACATGGTCAATCCCAACATGACCACAGGGGCCATTGAGATCCTGGTGGAAGAGCTTAAAATTTTCTCCAGGGCCAAAACACCTGCCTTCCAGATTGAAGACCGGGCAGAAGCCTCTGAATCCATCCGCCTCCAGTACAGGTACCTGGACCTGAGACGGAACCAGCTGAAAAACAATCTATTGGCCCGCCACAAAGCCACCATGGCCGTGAGAAACTATCTAGACGCCAATAATTTTGTGGACATTGAAACCCCCTTTCTCACCAAAAGCACGCCCGAAGGCGCAAGGGACTATCTGGTTCCCTCGAGGGTCAACCAGGGAGAGTTCTATGCCCTGCCCCAGTCTCCCCAGCTATTTAAACAGCTGCTCATGATTTCAGGATTTGACCGGTACTACCAGATTGTCAAATGTTTCAGGGATGAGGATCTTCGGGCCGACCGCCAGCCGGAGTTCACCCAGATCGATATGGAGCTTTCCTTTGTCAATGAAACCCAGATCATGGACATTGCCGAAGGCCTGATCAAAACCATTTTCAAAACCGTACTGGACATGGATTTTACCGAACCCTTTCCCAGCCTGACCTATGCCGAGGCCATGGAAAGATTCGGCCTGGACCGTCCGGATTTAAGGTTTGGCCTGGAACTGACCAATGTCTCGGACATTGTTGAAAAGGCAGACTTTAAAGTCTTTGCCTCTGTGGTTAAAAACGGTGGACTGGTCAAGGCCATCAATACCAAGGGCTGTGCTGATTTTTCCAGAAAGCAAATCGACGAACTCACCGATTTTACAGCCGTTTACAAAGCCAAAGGCCTGGCCTGGATCAAGATCAAGGAAGACCAGTGGCAGTCTCCCATTGCCAAATTTTTCTCAGACGACGAAAAAGAGCAGTTGCGCCAGCGCCTGGATCTTGAACCCGGGGATATTGTGTTTTTTGTGGCAGACCAGCCAAAAATCACCAACGAGGCCCTTGGACAGCTGAGAAACGAACTGGCCCGCCGCCTTGGGCTTATTGATGAAAATGAGTATCAGTTCACCTGGGTCACCCACTTTCCCATGTTTGAATATGATGAAACCGAAAAGCGGTACCAGTCCCTTCACCATCCCTTTACCGCCCCTCTGGAATCCGATTTGGACAAGCTTGAAACCCATCCCCTTGAGGTGAATTCCAGGGCCTATGACCTGGTGCTCAACGGCATTGAAATCGGCGGCGGCAGTATTCGTATCCATGATACCGATCTCCAGGCAAAAGTGCTGAACTGCCTGGGCATTGAGGAAAAAGAGGCCAATGAAAAATTTGGCTTCCTCCTGGAGGCACTCGCCTCGGGTGCGCCCCCCCACGGCGGCATTGCATTCGGCCTGGACCGTCTGGTCATGCTCTTGTGCAAGGAAGACTCCATCAGAAACGTCATTGCCTTTCCCAAGACCCAGAAGGCCACCTGCATGATGACCCAAGCCCCGTCAAAAGCAGGGTCAGCCCAGCTCCAGGAACTGGCCATCAAAGTGGTCAAGCCCGTGGAATAAAGATCCCGGAACAATAGGAATTCAACGCGCCCGGCCCCTTTGCCGGGCGCGTTTTTTTTATTAGAGGCAGCCGATGAAAATATGGGAAGACGCAGATGCATGTCCTGTAAAAATTAAAGACCTGCTGTACAGGACAGCACAGCGGACAAAAATCCAGGTCACCCTGGTGGCCAACCAGCCGTTAAAGGCTCCGCGCTCCCCGTTCATCAACACCCTTGTTGTGGGGGCAGGATTTGATATTGCGGACAATGAATTTTTAAAATTGATGACCCCTTCCGACCTGGTCATCACCAGCGATATCCCCCTGGCAGCAGATGTCCTTGCCAAAAACGGTCAGGCCTTGAATCCCAGGGGCAAATTTTACACCCAGGAGACCATCAAGTCCTGTCTCTATGTCAGGGAAATTAAACAAAATCTTCGTTCAAGCGGAATAGAGACCTCAGGTCCGACACCCATGGGTCCAAAGGACTGCCAGAACTTTGCCAACGCCATCCATAAATTCTTATCTGCCAGGGGATATTAAGCCCCAGGTACGGTCATCTTTTTTGTATTTCTCAAGACAGAGCAAAAAATACAAAACCCGGATCCAAGGATCCGGGCACTTGAGATAATCATAAAAGAACAAGCTCTTTTTCTAGTTGGGTTTATGCACCTTTGCGCTTCACATGAAGGATGGGGGTGTTAAAAACCAGGGCAGAGACATCATCATCCCGCCTGACTTTTAGTTCCAGGGCATCTTTATCAATTTCAAAATATTTTGAGATAACATTCACAATATCACTTTGAAGGTTGGTCAAAGTGGTGTCATTGACCTCTAATTTATCGTAGATCAAGGAAAACTGAAGCCTTTTTTTGGCCTCATCTTTTGAGTTTTTTTGTCCGGTAAACCGTCTCAACAATCCTTTTAGCATTCGACTCTCCTTATTTTAACCCAAAAGTTTTGCTGATTTTGGTCCACATGCTGGTTTTGTGGGAAGGCATTTCAATGGGCAGATCTTTTTCTCCGTTAAGCCGCTTGGCGATTCGACGGAATGCCTGGCCAGCCCCGGAATCATTCTGAAGCACCAGAGGGGTGCCCGTGTTAGAGGAAATCAACACCTTGTCATCCATGGGCACAAGCCCTGCCAGTTCAATGGACAAAACTTCCATGACATCTTCGTGGCTGAGCATTTCCCCCCGGGCCACCCGGGAGGGTTCAATACGATTGACAATAAGCTTGGGTTCCAGGGATCTTGAATAGAGCAGGCCGATGACCCGGTCGGCATCCCTGATGGCCGAAACATCCGGAGTACAGACCACCAGGGCCTCAGTGGCCCCGACAATGGAGTTTTGAAATCCTTGTTCTATGCCGGCAGGAGAATCCATGATCACATAATCAAACTTCTTTTTCAGCTTCTTGGTCACCCGCTCAACTCCGGCAGTGGTCAGCACATCTTTGTTGTCACTCTGGGAGGCAGGAATCAGAAAAAGGTTATCAATCCGCCTGTCCCGGATGGCGGCCTGGTCAATTTTGCACCGGCCCTGAACCACATCCACAATATTAAAGACAATCCGGTTTTCCAACCCCATGACCACATCAAGATTTCTCAGGCCGATATCCATGTCAACAATGGCCACCCTATTGCCTTCAAGGGCCAGGGCCGCACCAATGGACGAGGTTGCTGTTGTTTTTCCAACACCTCCCTTTCCTGATGTTACGACAATGATTTTTCCTTCCAATTCACACCTCAATTCATGTTAATATATTTACAATACCAATTAAATGGCTTCGGGCCAGGGCAGCCGTCGGAACGGGCTTGCCTTCATATAGTCTTTGACAACAATAGCTCTGTTTTCCACAGCGGCAAATTCAGGCCTTGTCTCCTGCCCGTCGTCATCCTCACTGCCTGCGGCTGCAATTTGGCCGATTTTGACATAGCTGGGATCGAAGGCCAGGGAAAACACAATGGCATCTTCCCGGTCCGGATATCCTGCATGGACTTTCCCTGAAAGGCGGCCCAAAACAATGACGTCCCCGCCGGCAAGGAGCTCTGCCCCGGGATTTACATCCCCTGTAATCACCAAATGCTTTTTTGCATGTATTTTCTGGCCTGAACGAACCCGGCCCCGGAGCATGAGGACATCGCTCTTATGGTGGTTCCATCCCTTGGACAGGTCCCGCTGGCGGATTCGTTCGGTGGGAATGGATCTTTTTTGGGGAGAGGTTGAAATCCTGCCCAGGTCAAAGGTTGTCTCCAGGTGGGATTTTACCTTTAAAATAAGATCTTCCTGTCCTCTGGCATCCCCCACATCAAGGGTGATGTCGGCATTGACTGCCAGGTGTTTCAATTTCCGGATCAGTTTATCAATTTCAGCAATCAGAACAGATTCCGGATGGGAAGGGTCAAGGGTAATCCAAAATCCCCCGCCTGCCCCCTTGAGCTTTACAGGTGCGGCATTGTCAAAATTTATCATTGAGTTCCATAAAAATATTCAATTGTTAAGCGATTCAAGGGACTATAGGAAATCAATAAAACCGTGTCAAGACATGATCCTTTCCCTGGCCCTGACAGAGGGAAAATGCCCGGGGTAACACCGGAACTATAATTCAAGTATCTCCCTGATTTTATGTGAAAAATCAATCACGGAATAGGGTTTGAGAATATACCCTTTGCACCCCTGGCGCAACATTTCCTGTGCCTTTTGATCAATGGCATAGCCTGTGGACAAGAGCACCTTAATATCGGGATTCATTTTTTTCAAGGCAATAAAGGTCTCAAGCCCGTTCATCTCGGGCATGATCATATCCAGGACAACAATATTGATATGATCTTGTTTTTCAGCATAGATTTTTAAGGCTTCTTTCCCTGAATCTGTCGTGATCACCTTGTAACCCAAGGCCTTACAAATTTCTCTGCCAACGGTGAGGATCCGCTGTTCATCATCCACCAGAAGAATGGATTCATTGCCCAGCACCAGTTTTTCCTGGGCCGAAGGCAGGTTTTGGTTTTCAACGGGTTCGGCCAGGGGCAGAATAATGGAAAAGGAAGAGCCCACATTGGAAGAACTCCAGACGTCAATCACCCCGCTATGGTTTTGGACAATCTTTTTTGCAAAGGTCAGGCCCAGGCCCTTTCTGTCCGGAAACTCTTTATGGTTTGCAGAATAAAAGGGTTTAAAAATTTTGCCCAGGGTGGCATTGTCCATGCCGACCCCTGTGTCTGTGATGGTAATCTTGCAGAAAAACCCGGTTTCCAGCCCATAGGCCTCTGCCGTTCCATTCATAATGGCTGCGGACTCCGTGAGCACGGATAATTTGCCCCCATTGGGCATGGCCTGGAGCGCATTTTCCACAATGGTTGAAACCACCTGATGAATCTTGTCGGAATCTCCGTTGATGACCAGGGGGGTGGCCGCCAAATCCACATCAAGGATAATCCGTTTGCCTTTAAGATCCAGATTTTCCACGGCAGAACGGACCAGGCGGTTGGCATCAATACTTGTACTGTAAAAGGCATCCACCTGGGCAAACCCCAACAGCTGATTTGCAATTTCAGACCCTTTGTCAATACATGACAGTATTTCCGTGATATGCCCGTACAATGGATCTGAAGAATTCACACTGCTCATCATCAGGGAGGCATGCCCCTTGATGGCCGCCAGCAGATTGTTTACGTCATGGGCAATTCCATTTGCCAAAGCCTCTACGGCATCGCTCGACTCATCCTTGACTTTAATATATTCCATTTATCCTGCCTGGGTTTTTACAACATTTATTCCAGAGATATAATCCCTTCCTGGATGGCAAACTTGGTCAAACCGGCCACTGAAAAAATATTGAGTTTTTTCATTATGTTTCGCCTATGGGTTTCAACCGTTTTTACGCTTACCCCAAGCTTTTGGGCAATATCCCTCGTTTTTTTACCTTCAGCCACCAATTGAAGAATTTCCCGCTCTTTTTTTGATATTTTGTTAAACTTAGGAAGCGCCTGCCCGTCGCGGCATTTCTGGCCATGCTCATCCACATACATCCGGGCAATGGACGGGGTCAGGTAAAACTGGCCCTGGATGACCTCCTGGATGGCATCATAAATTTCCTCAAAGGCAGAGGCCTTTAAAATATAGCCCGAGGCACCCGAGGCAAACATCTTGTCAATGATGCTTTTGCTCGAATGCATGGAAAGGGCAATCACCCGGGTATGGGGAACCTCCTGGCGGATTCTGGCAGTGGCCTCCATCCCGTTCAAATCAGGCATGGAGATATCCATCATCATAATATCCGGCTTGAGGGCAATGGCCTTTTCAACGGCCTCCCTTCCGTTTTTGGCAATATCCATGACCATGATTCCTTTTTTTTCCAGCAGGCTTTTAAGGCCCTCCCGGATAATGGCATGATCATCTGCTATAATGACTTTTAACGACATAGGCTCCTATTTGTAAATTTTGTCAGAGTCTATCTTGAAGACAGACGAAAATCAAATATAAATTTTGAATTTTCCTTGACAAGTACCAGAAACTCCTTGTAAAAGGGACATTATGTTGTTCTTATATACAGAAACAAACTCGTTTTTTAATATCTCCCTTAAAGGAGAGGTGTTCTGGTGCCGGTGGCAAGGCCTTTGCCTGCACCTGTGACCTGGGTTTGAGATCATCCCGAAAAAACGGATACAGGCTGCAGCAGGTGCTGCAGCCTTTTTTATTGCCCAAACCCATGAATACTGATAAAACCCAATCGGAGGAAAAACATGTTAATTGTAATGGAAAAAGGCTCAACAGACTCACAAATTCAGGCTGTTGTTAAAGCCGTTGAAAAAAGAGGTTACGAAGCCCGGCCCATACCAGGAGGAGACAGGGTATCCATTGGTGTCCTTCACAACAAAGGCTCTGTGGATGCTGCCCATTTCCTTGGGCTTAACGGTGTAAAGGAGGTCATTCCGGTGACAAAATCCTATAAACTTGTCAGCCGGGAGTTCCAGCAGGAGAACACCCATGTAAAGGTTGGGGATGCCGTTTTCGGAGACGGCAGTTTTCCTATAATTGCCGGTCCCTGTGCCGTTGAAACTGAAAACCAGGTATTGTCCATTGCCCTTTCCGTTAAACAGGCAGGCGCACTATTATTCAGGGGCGGGGCATTCAAGCCCAGAACCTCCCCCTACTCATTCCAGGGCCTTGGGGAAGAGGGGTTAAAACTTCTGGCAAAAGTCAGGAAGGAAACCGGCCTGCCCGTGGTCACAGAGGTGATGGATGTTGAAAACTTCGACCTTGTGGAAGCCTATGCAGATGTGGTTCAGATCGGCACCCGAAACATGCAGAACTTTTCCCTGCTCAGACGTGCCGGAAGATCCAAGCGACCCGTGATTCTGAAACGGGGCATGTCCGCCATGCTGCAAGAATGGCTCATGGCCGCCGAATACATCATGGAAGAGGGAAACACCAATGTAATCCTCTGCGAACGAGGCGTCAGAACATTTGTCCGCCACTCCAGAAACACCCTAGACCTTTCCGTGGTGCCTGCAGCCAAAAAAGAAAGCCATTTGCCCATTATTGTCGACCCCAGCCATGCCGCAGGAGTAAGGGACCAGGTGGTGCCCCTGGCATATGCCTCTGCGGCTCTGGGCGCGGACGGAGCAATGATAGAGGTTCACAACAACCCGGCAGAAGCCCTGAGCGACGGTGCCCAGTCCCTGTTTCCCGACCAGTTTGCCCAGGTCATGGAAAAAATGAACGCCATCCATAAAATCGTCAAGGACGCCTGATGAAAACATTCAAAGTCCAGGGCCGACTTGGCCTCTCCCGAATCCATGTTGGGGAATCCCTCTCCCGGGTACCGGCGTATATTCCCTCTGGAAATACGCCGGTAATCATCACCGATGAAAATATTTTCAGAATTTACAACCGCCGATTTCCCAAAGGCCCTGTGATCACCATTGGCACCGGAGAAAAAATTAAAACCCTGGCCACGATTGAGTACATTTTAAGGGAATTGGTTCGTCTGGGCTGTGACAGGTCAAGCTTTATCCTTGGCATCGGGGGAGGGATTGTCAGCGATATCACAGGATTTGCCGCATCCATATTCCTGCGCGGGGTAAAGTTCGGCTTTGTCTCCACCTCTTTACTCTCCCAGGTGGACGCCAGTGTGGGGGGAAAAAACGGGGTAAACCTGGATGCCTTTAAAAATATGGTGGGGCTGTTTAACCAGCCTGAGTTTGTGATCTGCGATATTGACCTTTTGGCCACCCTGCCAAAATCTGAAATTTCCAACGGCCTGGCTGAAGCGGTTAAACACGGGCTGATAAAAGATATCAAACTTTTGGAATTTATCGAGGCCAACCAGCAAAAGGCCCTGGATCTGGACCGGGACGTTATTTTCCGCCTGGTGGCCGACTCTGTGGATATCAAATCCAGGGTGGTGCAAAAGGATGAACACGAAGCCGGAGAACGGCGAAAGCTCAACTTCGGCCACACCATCGGCCATGCCATGGAAAAACTGGACCAGTCCGGCCACGGGCGGGCGGTTTCCATGGGCATGGTGGCTGCATCCAAATTTTCACAGCAAAAAGGCTATATCCTTCCCCAGGAGGTGGACCGGATAAAAGAGTTGCTCCTGGGCCTGAAACTCCCGGTGAATCACTCGTTTTCAAGTCAAAAAATTATCCAGGCCGCCTCAAGGGACAAAAAAAAGCAGGGGGAAGACCTCTTTTTTGTCTTTCTCCAGGCCTTGGGAAAGGCCCGGGTGGACAAAATCAATTTTAATGAGATGAACGCCTTTATCCGGGACGAACTCTGTCACCCCGAATAAGAGGGTTGAATCTCCAATACGGTTGATTATAGTCCCGTCCACTATCCCTGCATATGTTATGGCCTGAAAATTGGATCAAAAATAACAAATCGTCGCCCGATTGTGGGGGGTAAATTCAATTTCCGATAGGGTTCAAAAACCCCTGCCTCAAGGATTAGAAGCAGGGGGATCTAACAGGGGTAATTTTTTAACTTTCAATAGCACCAGAACGAACGCCCTTGAGGTATTCCATACAAAATTGGTCATGACCCAAAAGCATGTCTGCGGTACGAATTGTGGCCATAATCTTTTTGTCCAGCGGATCAATAATGGCTGAATCCATGCCCGCAGCCATCATCAGCGTCACAAAGGTCCGGTTGATGATATGGCGCTGGGGAAGGCCGTAGGAGATATTGGACAGTCCGCCGGTAATGTGGACCTCCGGGAATTTTTCCTTAATGGAACTCTGGTGCCATCCTCCTGAAAAGGCTGCCAAGCTCATGGAAGTGGAATCCACCCCCACGATCATGGGCGGATTCCAGCATAGATCCATGGAATGGTTTGACGAACCCATGTTCAAAGAACTCATCGAGATGCACAACAAATGGCTGAACCATGCCGCCGTGACCCTGCTTATGGAAAATGAATGGGATGTGTTCTATCTACACACCCATCCCACGGACTTTATCTACCATTACCTGATCACCCAGCTGGATCCGGAACTGGCAGACAGCCCGGAACGCCACGAAGAAGCCAAGGAACTCCACAAGGCCGTTTACATGGGAGCTGACCAGACCCTGGGGACCATCATGGATGTTCTTGGGGACGACGTCTTCACCATTGTGGCCGCCGACCACGGCTCCGTGCCTGACGGCTCCCACTTTGACCCCTATGATGCCCTGACCGAAGCCGGACTCACCACCCTGACCACGGCGGATCCCAATGATCTGCCCGACGACTTTGATTTCATGCCCGAGGCCATGAAAGAAACCGAAGGCATCACCTGGACCCGGAAACCGATTTTCAAAGAGTCCAAGGCCCTGCCCCAGCGCCTGCTCTTCATCTATGTGAACCTGAAAAGCCGCTTCCCTGACGGCTGCGTGGAAGACGAGGAATATGAAAAGGTCCAGCGGGATATCATATAGCAGAGCAAACAATTACTTGAACAAGGATTTATACAACTTATATTTTCCCCATGAGATATTCATCAGATTTACGCAAACGCGTTATAGATTTTGTCAGTAGTGTCCGGTTAGGTTGTTGCATATAAAAAGCATCTAAAATCATTGAAAAAACAGTCTGTTTTGTGTTGACAAATGTGCGTAAAAATTTTTGTGCGCCTTGAAAATTTAACTCAAGGAGCTCAAATGACGCACATCTCAGTCCCTAAAAAACAACTACGGTCCCTGAACTTTGACAATTTCAGGTGCCCTCTGATAAAGTTACTTTTAAAAGCACCGGAATTACAATCTCGAGGAGACCGCCCTTTAAAAATGACATTCGAAGACCAGATAAATGCTTTGGTTTATTTCCATCTTCAGGAGCACAAGTCGGTTTTGTTGCAAAAAATTATTAATGTCTGATACAAGTCCGTTTTGGCACTAATTTGTTTGCAGAGAGATAGTATGAAAAATGAAAACCCTTTCAAGTGGCGTCATTATGAAAAAGAAATCATCCTGTTGAATGTTCGCTGGTATCTGAGATATCAACTGAGTTACAGGAATCTGGAAGAGATGATGCAAGAACGGGGCTTGTCTGTGGATCACAGTACCATTTACCGATGGGTTCAGCGCTATGCTCCTGAAATGGAAAAGCGAAGCAGGAAGTATCTGCGGCAATCAAATGATTCTTACCGTATTGATGAAACATATATCAAGGTGCGGGGGAAAAAATGAAGTATCTTTACCGAGCGGTCGATTCCCGTGGAAATACCATCGATTTTCTTCTTCGCAGCAGACGTAATATGGAATCTGCCAAACGATTTTTTAAAAAGATGCTGCGAGCTTCCAATAGCTCCAGACCTCGGGTTCTGAGTGTTGACGGAAATCCTGCATATCCTCCGGCAGTAAAGGCTTTGAAAGAAAAAAAAGCTTCTGAATAAGGACTGTATCCTAAGACAGAATAAATATCTGAACAATATTATTGAGCAAGACCACCGGTTTATCAAAAAGCTTGTCAGAGCTGGTATGGGGTTCAAGACATTTCATTCTGCCTGGCGGACGCTAAAAGGCTATGAAATTATGAACATGATCAGAAAAGGACAAGTTAAAAATATTAGGAAGGGAGAAATTTTAAAGCAGAAAGAATTCGTCGAAAATCTGTTTTCTTATGCTGCGTAAATTTTACGCCTGAACGATCTCTTTGTCCTGGAAATATTTTTTGCAACAGAACCCTATTATGTATGCCTTCACCCCTGACCAAACCCCATGCCTTGGAGGCGAAGATTTTTACTTAGCCGTCGGTTGGACTTTTTACGGGTTCATCAATGCTATAGCCGCCCCAGATCAGAGAGTTCGCTCAACCCGTCCATATCCAGGATCAGGATGTCTTTATTCTGAACAATGATCAAGCCGGCATCGGCCATTTTTTTAAGTATTCTGGAGATGGTTTCCGGGGTGGTGCCGATGAGGTTGGCCAGCTGGGCCTTGGAAATCGGCAGGGTGACTTTGCCGGGCAGGGCGGTGGTATCGTCAAAGGTTTGGCTTGTGTTGTCCTGCCCCAAGTCTGAAGCGGTTTCCCGGGCCAGGGTGATGATATAGGCGGCAAGCCGTGCCGGTACCTCTTTGAGGCTTAAATTTTCGATCTGGACGGTAAAGGCCCGCAGCCGCTTGGAAAGATCGGCCAGCATGCCCATGGCAAGGGCAGGGGAGTCGGTGATCAGTTTGACAAATAAATTTCTGGGCAGAAATAAAATAAGGCTCGGTTCAATGGCCATTGACGAGGCGGGAAAGTTTTTACCTTCAAATACCGGCACTTCGCCGAATGTGTGCCCGGGGCCGTAAATATGGAGGATCTGTTCCTTTCCTTCAAAGGAGATTTTGAACACCTTTATTTTGCCCTTGGCCACAATATAAAACCCGTCTCCTTTTTCCCCTTCCTGGAAAATAAATTCTCCCTTGGAAAAGTTCTTTTCTTTGGCCAGGCCGGTTATTTTTTCAAGCTGATCAGAAGACAATCCTGAAAAAAGGGGTATGGATTTCAATAGTTTAGTGATAGGATATACCTTTCAGTTCGTAATTTTATCGCTCAATAAAAAAAATAAGTTTTTTTATCCGTCTTGATCCAGGTCAAGGTTTTTTGTCTTTTCCTATAGTAAGTTCATGCCAGGATGTAAAGGCGAATTGTTTATCACTATAATATAAGGAGAATGCCAGATGTTTTGTTTTCAATGTCAGGAAGCACAGAAAAATACCGGATGCACCATCAAGGGGATGTGCGGAAAAGAAAATACAACAGCAAACCTTCAGGATCTTCTGATTTTTAACCTCAAGGGAATTGCCGTAATTGCTCAAGCCTCCAAGGCTGCCGGGGTCGATGTGCCCAATTCTGCGGCTGAATTTATTGCCCAGGGGTTGTTCACCACCATTACCAATGCCAATTTCAACGATGAAAACCTGGTGCAGTGGATCAACCGGGCCCAGGCTGTGAAAAAAGAGTTGGCCCAGGCTGCCGGCGATAAGATCGGATCAGACCTTCACGACAGCGCCACCTGGTTTTCCAATGATGTTGCAACCTTCCAGGCCAAGGCTGAGACCGTAGGGGTCCTTGCCTCGGACAATGAGGATGTGAGATCCCTGCGGGAACTGTTGATCCTGGGTCTTAAGGGAATGTCAGCCTATGCCGATCATGCCGCGGTCCTGGGTGTAAAAAAAGAAGAGATCTGGACTTTTCTCTATGAAGGTCTGGCCTCCACCACAAAAGAGCTGAGCGTGGATGAGATGGTCGGCATGGTATTAAAATGCGGGGAAGTCACCGTCACCACCATGGCAGCCCTGGATGAGGCAAATACCAGCGCCTACGGGCATCCGGAAATTACCGAAGTCAATATCGGCGTGGATAAAAATCCTGGAATATTAATTTCAGGCCATGATCTTAAGGATATGGAAGAGCTGCTCAAACAAACTGAAGGTGCGGGCGTGGATGTATACACCCACGGGGAAATGCTCCCGGCCAACTATTATCCGGCCTTTAAGAAATACGACCATCTTAAGGGTAATTACGGTGGATCCTGGTGGCATCAGAATGAGGAATTTGAGTCTTTTAACGGCCCCATCCTCATGACCACCAACTGCATCGTGCCTTTAAAAAAGAAAAACACCTACCTGGATCGCCTTTATACCACAGGGGTGCCTTCTTACACGGGGGCCACCCATATTGCGGACCGGGCAGACGGGGGAGCAAAAGATTTTTCAGAGATCGTGGCGCAGGCCAAAACCTGTGCAGCGCCGGTTGAAATTGAGACCGGTAAGATTGTGGGCGGATTTGCCCATAACCAGGTCCTTGCCCTGGCCGACAAGGTGGTGGATGCGGTAAAATCCGGCGCCATCAAGCGGTTTGTGGTCATGGCCGGCTGTGACGGCCGCCATAAGAGCCGCGAATATTTCACGGAAGTGGCTGAAAAATTGCCCCAGGATGCCATCATCCTGACTGCCGGCTGCGCCAAGTACCGGTACAATAAGCTTAATCTCGGGGACATCGGCGGGATTCCCAGGGTCCTGGATGCGGGCCAATGCAACGACTGCTACTCTCTGGCCGTGATTGCCTTAAAACTCAAAGAGGTATTCGGTCTGGAAGATATTAATGAACTGCCCCTGTCCTTTGACATTGGATGGTATGAGCAGAAAGCGGTTGCCGTACTTCTGGCCCTGCTTTCTCTGGGTGTGAAAGGGATCCGTCTTGGACCCACTCTTCCCGCCTTTGTATCTCCTGCGGTCTTGAATGTGTTGGTGGAAAATTTTGATATCAAACCCATTACAGACGCGGATTCAGATGTGGCTGCCATCATGGCAGGCAAATAAGTTAAACTGCCGGGCAGGCTCGGCCTGCCCGGCTTACCAAACGTATGAATGCCCGGCCCTCTGGCCGGACATGGAAAAGGAGGCCCCATGAAATGTCCGGGACAAGATACCCAATACTGGAATCCAGATGCTATTTTTGAAACCAATTGCCCTGAATGCGGCCATTCCATGGAGTTTTTCAAGGACGATGCCACCCGACGCTGCCCCAATTGCAAAAAAAAGATCGTCAATCCCCGAATGGATTTCGGGTGCGCCTCCTATTGCCAGTTTGCCGAACAATGCCTGGGCAGCCTTCCCGAAGAGTTTGTGGGCCAGCAGGAAGACTTGCTCAAGGACCGGGTGGCCGTTGAGATGAAACGGTACTTTGGCAAGGATTTTAAACGCATCGGCCATGCCGTCAAGGTGGCCCGGCATGCGGAAAAGATTGGAAAAATTAAAAAGGCCAACCTGGCTGTGGTCCTTTGTGCGGCTTATCTCCATGACATCGGCATTAAAAATGCCGAGGAAAAATACAACTCCTCAGCTGCCAAACACCAGGAAGAAGAGGGGCCGCCAGTGGCAAAAAGGATCATGGAAAAACTGGGGGCCAAACAAGGTCTGGTCAGTGAAGTCTGCGATATCATCGGCCGCCACCATCATCCTCTGGAGAATGAAACCATGAATTTCAAGGTGGTTTATGATGCAGACATGCTGACCAATATGGTCGAGTGCGGCAAGCATCAAAACGTTGATTCAAAAGAGTTTTCAGCTAAAATAGATCGTTTATTTTTAACGGATTCCGGCCGTGTTCTAGCCAAAGAAGTTTTGATCCAGGAAGATTAAAATCGTAATTAACAGGGATTTCCCTGGGGAGATATAAAATGAAAGTTGTGCGAAAAATAATTGAAATTGACGATGAAAAATGCGACGGCTGCGGTAATTGTGTGCTGTCCTGTGCCGAAGGGGCGATTCAGATCATTGAGGGCAAAGCCCGGGTGGTGGCTGATAAATACTGCGACGGTCTTGGGGCCTGTATAGGGGATTGTCCCCAGGATGCCCTTACCATCGTGGAAAGAGAAGCTGATGAGTTTGACGAAGAGGCTGTGGAAGAACTGCTCAAACAGCAGAAAAAGCAAGCAGAAGCGCCCCATTCAGGCTGCCCTTCTGCGGCCTTGAAAGTATTTCCCACAGCCGAGCCTGCAGGCCATGAGTGCAAGTGTGCCTCAAAAGCGCGGACGGTTGCCCCCGGAGGGCCTTCCGCCCTTGGGCACTGGCCGGTTCAGATTCACCTGGTCCCTGCAGGGGCGCCGTTTTTAAAAAATGCAGATCTTTTGATCGCAGCAGACTGTGTGCCTGTGGCCTATCCTCGTTTTCATGCGGATTTCCTTACGGGAAAGGCCGTGATGATCGGCTGCCCCAAGTTTGACGATGCCCAGGCCTATGTTGACAAGCTGGCCCAGATTTTTGCCCAGTCCGGCATCAAGAGCATTACTGCGGTGGTCATGGAAGTCCCCTGCTGTTCCGGCATAGCCGGAATCATTAAAAAGGCCCTGGAAAAATCGGCCATGGATATCCCCTTCGAAGAGGTGGTGGTCTCAGCCAGGGGAGAGATTCTCTCGTGATCTGGGAGCAGGATGCCCAAACGGCCATTAAAACCGTCCCTTTCTTTGTCCGGAAAAAGGTGAAAAAAAGAGTTGAAACCTTTGTAGAGGACAGGGGAAGGGAGCGGGTCGTTCTCGCGGATCTCCTTGCCCTGAAAAAAAAGTTTCTCTCAAAGGGGGGCATGGAAAAGGAGATCAAAGGATATGATGTCTTTGCCTGCTTCGGTACCCAGGACTGCCC
Organism: Desulfobacter sp.; assembly: GCA_028768545.1. Taxonomy (NCBI): domain Bacteria; kingdom Pseudomonadati; phylum Thermodesulfobacteriota; class Desulfobacteria; order Desulfobacterales; family Desulfobacteraceae; genus Desulfobacter; species Desulfobacter sp. Next base: position 636,343 of record CP054838.1, on the reverse strand, counting down.
CAACGCTGTGGCCCCATCGGGCCTGCTGCTGAAAAAGATCCAGAATCTCATGGAAGAGGCGGATATCCTCGGGTTTTTAAAGTCCCGGGTTAAAGGCGACCTTAAATTTCACCACGAGTTTCGAGTCTGTATTTCCGACTGCCCCAATGCCTGTTCCCGCCCCCAGATTTCGGATATCGGCATTATTGGTGCAAGCCTGCCTGGGATCAGTGACCAGCCCTGTTCATTTTGCCGGGAGTGTGAAACTGCCTGTCCTGAAAAGGCCATTGTCCTCTGTGATTCAGGGCCTGAAATTGACGCCCAGGCCTGCCTGGCATGCGGCAAATGTATTGGCCTCTGCCCTACGGCCACCCTGGAAGAGGCAAAAAACGGATTCCGGGTGCTTCTCGGAGGACGGCTTGGCCGCCATCCCCGCCTGGGCATGGAAGTGCCGGGGATTTTGTCCCAGGATGAGGTGCTTGACCTTGTTCAATCCGCTCTTGATTTTTATAAATCCCACTCCAGGGAAGGTCAACGATTTTCCCATGTTCTTGAGTCCCTTTCCCAAATTCTTTGACCCTGGGGCCTTGCAGCTAAAGCAGAACCGATTCGTGAAATATGTCGGCGGTTGCCCCCCGGTTTTTTTTTAAGATCCTTTCTTGTTAATCCCCAGGAGACGCTAAAGACTATTAAAGGCGCTATTTCCTATCTATCAGGGCGTTACTCTCGGAGCCTACCCCTTCGGGCCTGCGCCTTTTGGCAATTGAAATTTTTTTTGATGGTGGCGACCCTGGGGTGATCTCTTTTTTTTGCCCATTACAAATTGATTTTTTTCTTGACTTAAGGGTAATTTTTTTCTAAAAATACAGAAAAAATAAGATTTAAAGGATAGTGGTTATTTATAATCCGGTTCAAGGAGGTCCTAATGAATATCAAAGATCATTGGCAGGAGATCAGGGAGGAATTTCAAAACAATATTAAAAAATCCAGTTATTGTGCCTTTGCCACGGTGGACAAGGCGGGCAATCCCCATATCACTCCCATTGGTTCCCTGATTCTGGCGGAGGCGTGCCAAGGGTTTTTCTTTGAGCGGTTTCCTGAAAAGATGCCCAAAAATTTTCAAACCTCGGACCGGGTGGCCGTGATGACGGTTAATACAGGATTTTTTTATTGGTTCAGGGCCTTGAGAAAAGGGGTATTTCATTCGCCTCCGGGCCTGCGCCTATACGGCCGGGTGGGAGAACTCAGGCCGGCAACTGAGTCAGAACTTTTTATCTGGCAAAAAAAGATCAGGCGGGCCAAAGGCAGCCGGGGATACGATATTTTATGGAAAGATATGACCCGGGTCAGAGATATTTATTTTGACGATGTCAGGCTGGTGACGGCCGGGGCCATGACCCGGTCCCTGTGGAAATAGGACCCGGATCCCTACAGGCGTTAAAGGTCTTTTGATATGGAGGGTACAAAAGCGCTTGCCATTCCTGACGCCTTCCTGATAACTAAATTATAAAATGAAGTACTATCTTATCCATATCCAGTATCTGGGGTTCCGGTTCCACGGGTGGCAGCGGCAGCCCGGGGTCAAAACCGTTGAATCCATGGTTGCCAAAACCCTTGAATATGTTCTGGACCCCTTGGATTTTAAAATTCTGGGCACCAGCCGGACCGATGCCATGGTCTCGGCCGCTCATTCCGTGTTTGAACTGTTTATTGACTCTCCCATTGACCAGACGCTGTTTTTTAAAAAAATAAATCAGAATTTCCCCCCTGATATCCGGGCCCTTAAGGTGGAAGAGGTCGGGCCCAAGTTCAATATTATCAACAGTCCGAAAACAAAGGAGTATCTTTATTTTTTTTCATTTGGTGAAAAAATTCATCCCTTTTGCGCCCCGTTCATGGCAGGCGTTATGGCGGATTTGGATATCCCTTTGATGCAAAAAGGGGCAAGACTGTTCCAAGGGGTTCATAATTTTGTCCAATATTGTACAAAGCCCGGGCCTGGGACCCGGTTTAAACGTGAACTTCTGGTGAGCCAAATTGAGCGAAACACAGAGTTTTCAGCCAGCTTTTTTCCTGACCAGACCTGGGTGTACAGGGTCCGGTCTAAAGGGTTTTTACGCCACCAGATCCGTTTGATCATGGGACAGCTCATCGCTCTGGGAAAGGGAAGCGTTTCCCTTGGGCAAATTCAAGACTCGCTGACAGGGGGCAACGCCTACCCCCTTGAAACCATTGCCCCGGCCTCAGGACTCATGCTTGGCCAGGTGGCATTTGATCATATGGACAGGATCCGGGACTATTGATGGCCAACCCCCTTATCATACGGGCCGGAAGAGCGGCAAGGACCCATATCATGGAAAAGGGGCTCGTTCCTGAAGATATTCTGGGCGTTTTCGGAGCCTCAGGTGCGGCCAAATGGCTGGCCATATACGGCCTGGACCGGGCGATTTTTTCCCAGTGGCTGAACCCTATCTCCCATGATATTTATCTGTTCGGCACCTCCATCGGTGCCTGGAAACTTGCTGCCGGAGTTCAAAAAGATCCGGGCCCTGCCTTTGACCGTCTAAAACAGGCCTATATCGGCCAGAAATATGAGGGCAGGGTGACCTCTGAAAAAATTACCGAAGAATCTCTCAAGATTTTTGATCAATTTCTTGGAAAAGAAAAAATAGGTGAAATTCTTGCCAACCCGTTTTTACATTTAGGGTTTTCAGCCGTTCAGTGCAAAGGCCCCATGGCCTTGGAAAACAAGGGTGTGCTCCTGGCATCCATGCTCGCGGCCTTTCTCATGAATCTGTTGTCGAGAAATACCCAGTCTCTGTTTTTTGAGCGTACCCTTTTCCATGTGCCCGGCGCCCTTGACTGGCCCATGGATTTTACCGGCCTTTCCCTAAACAGGGTAGGGTTAAGTTCACAGAATTTTAAACAGGCGCTTCTGGCCAGCGGGTCCATTCCCGTTATCATGGATGGAATCAAAGATATCCCCGGTGCAAAAAAGGGTACCTACAGAGACGGGGGCGTTCTGGATTATCATCCAATATTTCCCCTTTTAAAGGAGAGACAGGGCTTTATCCTCTACCCCCATTTTTATCCTGAGATTATTCCGGGCTGGTTTGACAAGACATTGCCCAACCGCAGGGCCCAGGGCGATATTATGGACCGGACCATCCTTGTGGCCCCTTCTCCTGAGTTTGTGGCAGGACTGCCCTTTGCCAGAATTCCGGACCGCAAGGATTTTAACCGCTTCCACGGGAAGGATGAGCTGCGCACCAGAGTCTGGCAGGAAGTCGCCCAAAAAAGCCTGGCACTGGGATCCGAGTTTCTTGGGGCCGTTGAAACGGGGAGGATAGGGAATATGGTTCAGCCCTTTTAACCCTTTGTAAGAAAATTACCTACACAAGAATCAGAAAACCTCCCATTGATCCGTGACTTTCATATTGCTACCCTGGTATCCGGTATAAATGGCCAGTTTACGTTAAACACCAAAACAGGAGGATCGTATGAAAGGTAAGCAATTATTTATCATCGGGTGTATCGCAGTTCTTTCAATGGCATTTACCCAGTCTGCATTTGCAAAAATGGAAAGGGTTGTTTTCGGCGGCGGCCCTGCCGGCGGCACCTTTCAGGTGGTTGCCAACGGGATCCAGGTATTTAAACCCATGAAGGCAGTTAAAGAGTTCAAGGTCCAGGCCCAGTCTTCGGCAGGTTCCGTTGAAAATTTGAGAAAGACCAATTTAGGTCGCCAGCAGATGAGTGTTGTCTATTCAGGTCATGTTTATCTTGGGCGCAACGGGATGATGAAAAATGATACCAAAAAATATGAAGATGTCCTGGCCGTGGCATGGCTTTACGGCGCACCCGGACAGCTGGTCACCCGCAAAGGCTCCGGCATTAACAGCGTAAAAGATCTGGTGGGCAAAAAAGTGGGTGTGGGCAACGCAGGTTCCGGCGCCTTTGCCAACTGCGAACTTTTTTTCAGCCACATGGGGGTTTGGGATAAGATTGAAAGAAACGCCATGGGCTACAACGATGCAGCCCAGGCCTTCGGCAACAAACAGCTTGATGCCTTCTGGCTGTTCACAGCCTTTCCTTCCGGCGCCGTTATCATGGCTGCCCAGACCAATGAGATCGCCCTGGTCAACCTGGATGCAGATGCAAAGGCCTCAGGATTTTATGAAAAATATCCCTATTTTGCCAAACTCGCTGTGCCTACCAATACTTACAAGGGCGTAGACTACGATTCTCCTTCCTTCCAGGACTCTGCCCTCTGGGTGGCCAATGCCAAGGTCTCTGCAGACACGGTTTATAAAATGCTCTCTTTGATCTATTCCGATGAAGGCCTGGCCCATATGAAGGCCCAGAAAAAAACCTTTAAACACATGGATGTTAAAACAGGGGCAGACGGTATTGTGACGCCCTTTCATCCGGGTGCTGAGAAATTCTGGAAAGATAAAGGGGTATTATAATTCTCCCCTGGCTGGCCCAAGACAGGTCAGGAATGATTCCTGGCCTGTCTAATATTTTTCCCAAATCGTTTAACCAAGATAGGAAGGCAAACCGTGTACGAAAAACTCAATCGATTCGAGCAGATCATATTTGATGCCTGCTCGGTAATCCTGGTCGTTTTTTACTCCTGGGCCGCTGTGGTTCAACCCATGGCCACCCAGTATCACAGGGGGGTATATGTTATTATCACCTATTTACTTGTCTTTCTTTTGTACAAATCCCAATCCACAATCGGGAGAATACTTGATTATATCCTGATTGTCCTATCCCTTGTCTCCATTGGCTACTGGATTTTCATGTTTGAGGTCATCAATTACAGGACCGGTGCTGAAACCCATATCGACATGGTCTTTGCCGTCATCGGGGTGCTGATCGGCATTGAGCTGGCAAGACGGGTGGTGGGCAGTGTCTTTGTAATCCTCGGCACCCTGATGCTGTTATACGGGGTCTATGGATACCTGGCCCCGGATCTGGTCTCCCACGCAGGCGCCCCTTTTACCGAGCTGTGCATTTCCATATTTTACAAGAGTGACGGGGTATTCGGCATCATGGCCAATGTACTTGCCAACTATGTGATTCTCTTTGTCCTGTTCGGGGCATTTTTGGAAAAATGCGGGGCTCAGAAATTTTTTATTGACTGGCCCCTGGCAGCGGTAGGCCACAAGATCGGCGGCCCTGCCAAGGTCTCTGTGATTGCCTCCGGGCTTTTTGGATCCATCTCAGGGTCAGCCATTGCCAATACAGTTTCCACGGGGATGTTCACCATTCCCATGATGAAAAAAGCCGGGTTCAAGCCCCATGTGGCCGGCGGGGTGGAACCGGCAGCCTCCATCGGCGGGATGTTTATGCCGCCCATCATGGGGGCCGGCGGGTTCATCATGGCAGAGCTCACAGGCGTCCCCTATTCCAAGATCATGCTGGTGGCCATTTTCCCGGCCCTGATGTATTTTTTCTCAGTCTTCTGCATGGTTCATTACGAAGCCAAAAAAGATAATATTGTGGGTGAAAAATCCAAGCATTCAGCCGGATATATTTTTAAAAATGAATGGTTTTATACCATTCCCCTCATTGCCATCACCATACTCATGCTCACCGGTTATTCTCCGGGATATTCTGCCATCATCGGCCTGGTCACCTGTGTGTATATCTCATGGGTCAGAAGAGAGACCCCCATGGATCTGACCATGGCGTTTATTGTGACATCGGTATTTTTTATCTCTATGGTCAATATTGCCATCGGGGGTAATGATGGAGGAATACCCCAGTGGGTCGGGCTTGTCATCGGTGTTCTGGCATCAATCATCATGTATGTTAAACATCCTGCGTGGATCAGACCCGGGTTGACTCATTTTTTAAATGCCGCGCGTTCCGGCACGGAAAACAGCCTGAAAATCGGCGCAACCGTCGGGGTTATCGGGATTATTATCGGTGTGCTTACCTTTTCCGGTTTGGTGCTGACCTTTGCCGATATCATGATAGAACTTGCCGGGGGCTCTCTTTTGCTGACCATTATGCTGGTGGCCCTTGCCTCCCTGGTGCTTGGCATGGGGGTCCCTGTGACAGCAGCCTATTTGATTACTGCGGTTGTGGCAGTACCTGCCCTCACCCATCTGGGGGTCAATGAAATTGCCGCCCATATGATCGTATACTGGCTGTCCCAGGATTCCAATATCACACCGCCGGTATGTATTGCCGCATTTGCAGGCGCGACCATTGCCAAGGCCAATATGTGGAAGACGGCATTTACCTCGTTTAAATTTGCTAAATTTTTATACCTGGGCCCCCTTCTTTTCGGATATGTCCCGGGATTCTCCCTTGACGGCAGTTCCATGGATATTATAAAGGCATTTGTGGCCATCTTTTTTGCCACCTGGGCCTATTCATGGTTTTTGAGCGGGATCTGGGTCAACTATCTGAAAAAGATTTTCGGAAATAAGGCCGCATCCTGATATTTTATCCGGGTCTGTCAGTCCTGATGTAAATTAGCCTGCCCCGGCGGTTTAGCCGGCGGCAGGTTTTTTTTGCGATTCCTTCAAATCAGGCCTGTAAATTCAACCGCCCAGGGATTTTGGGTTGCCCTAAGATGCGTTTTGGTCCATAGTGTCCTAAATAAAACGCCTTAGATCTGATATAAAAACAGAGAATACAAATAAGATATGGACAATTATAATCGGGTTATTGATTCATCCATTGGTTACCTTGTGGGCCGGACATCTCGGGCAATCATCAAACGGCTGACCAAAAAATTTCAGGATGCCGGATTTGACATCAGTTATGAACAATGGAGTATCCTCATTCATCTTTACAGAAAAGATGGTCAGACCCAGCAGGCTCTGGCCAGGATTGCTGTTAAAGATAAGGCTGCCATTACCCGGCTTTTGAACGTTCTTGAAAAAAAAAATATTGTATTGCGGGTGCCCGACCGCAGGGACAAACGCAGCAAATTGATCTATCTCACCCACAAGGCCAAGGCGTTTAAAAAAGATCTTATCGACTTGGTGGAAGAAATGCTCAAGGAAGCGGAGCAGGAGATCTCTTTTGAAGAAATGGAACTCTGCCGGGCCACCCTGAATAAGATTTTTGCCAATTTTGAACGCTTAAACCATCCCGGCCGGGAAAATAAGTCTGAATCAGAACTCCACTAGTTTATTTTGAATGGCATACCTGGATAAGTCTGAATTATTTCTTAAATTCAGTTTCTTAAGCAGCCTTGATCTATAGGTGTCTACGGTTTTAACAGAGATATTATAAGCCGTTGCAATTTCACGGTTGGTGCTGCCTGTGGCAAGCATTCTCAATACCTGCAACTCCCTCATGGACAACGACTCTGTCAGGCTTTTATCTTTGTTTCCCCGGATCAGCCGAAGCGCCAAGGCTTCGCTGGCCTTTTCCGTTAAATACCGGCCGCCGGCATTTATTTTTTTAACCGCAGCAACCAATTGCTCGGGGGCGGACTGCTTGGTCACATATCCCATGGCCCCGGATTCAATGGCCCGGATGACATATTGCTCTTCTTCGTGCATGGTCAGGATCAGCACCGGGATTTCCGGGCAATAGGCTGCCATTCGGGTGACCACCTCAAGTCCGTCCATGCCCGGCATGGAGATGTCAATTACCGCCACATCCGGGTGCTGGGACATGGCCTTGTCAAATGCGGTTTCTCCGTCCGGTGCTTCTGCGATCACCCTGATTTCATTATCGTCTTCAAGTACCTTTCGCAGTCCCTCTCTGACAATACTATGGTCGTCTGCAAGCAATACCTTGATCATGATACTCCTTTCGCCTTTACTTTACATGTAACAAAGGTCCCTTTGCCCGGGAATGAATCAATGGTGAGTTTTCCGCCGGAAAGATTGGCCCGTTCCCTCATGCTTTCAAGGCCGAATCCCTGGCGGGTTCTGTTTGTATCAGGTCTAAATCCGCACCCGTTATCCTGGATGGTCAAGACAATGCCTTCAGCATCTGTTCTCAATTCGACCAGAATGGTGGTGGCCTTGGAATGACGAAGTGAATTGGTCACAGCTTCCTGGCCTATTCTGTATAGAGCAGTTGCCAGGGTTTTGTCAATTTTCGGAAGTTCATCATGGCGGAAGACACAGGATACATTGGACCGTTTTTCAAAATCAGAAACCAAGGATTCCAGGGCGTCGCTCAATCCCAGATCGTCAAGGACCCTGGGCCTTAACCGATAGGCCATATCTCTTACATCCTGGATGGTATTTTCAATCAGGCTGCTCATTTTCTGGGCCCTTTGTTCGGCCTCTTCATTCACCTGGGCCAATTGTTTTTCAGCCCATACCGCATCAATGCGAAGGGCGGTCAGCACCTGACCAAGATGATCGTGAAGCTCCCTTGCCACAAGCTCCTTTTCCCTTTCCTGGGAGGCAATGATGTTTTTGGATAGTTTTTTAAGGCTGGCCTGGGTTGATTCCAGCTGGGCCGTACGCCTCCTGACCTGGCCTTCAAGATCCTGGGAGTAGGAGGATAATTTTTCCTTTGCCTTTTCAAGGTCTTTTTGAACCCGGTTTTTTTCTGTAACATCAACACTTACCGCCAGGGAGCGGATGATTTTTCCATTTCCATCTTTAACCCCGTAACAGGATAAGAGGGTCTCCATTTTTTCCCCGTTCTTTTTTTTATAGGTATAGGGAATATCCTTGCAAAACCTTGTGCTGAAGAATTTGGGGAATACGGTTTCAAGTGCATATTGTTTAGACGCCTTTGAAAAAAAGCGGGTTAACGGTTTGCCAATGACTTCGTCTCTTTTAAATCCCATCTGCTCAACCCAATGGTCGGAGACATGAATGATTCTTCCCTGGGTATCTATGGAGTGAAGCATCACAGGGGTTTTATGATAAATTCTGCGGTATCTTTTTTCAGAAATTTTTAATTGTTTTTCGGCCTGTTTGCGCTGGGACAATTCTTTGGCTGCCATCTGGTAGAGTGCAAAGACCAGAACACCTGCCAGGATGGAAATAAAAATCACGATGGGGCCGATAATTTTTATAAACGGCTGGGTCACTTGTTTTTGGATGTCCTTTTGTTTTCTTAGGGAAATGATGTTCCACCCCGGATAATTTGAAACAGGCAGGCTGGCAAATACATATTGAATTTTTTTGGGGTCAAATACCTGGTGGTTTTTTTCTTTTCTGAAACCAGACCATTTCCAGGGGCCGTTGCCAAACTGCCTTGAGTCGGCAATGGAGTTGAGGGTCTCTTCATCAAGGGGCCAGAGCAGTTTAAATCTGAATTCAGGTTGGTTGGTCATGAAAATGATCCCTTTGGGGTCAACGAACAATAGTATCTCTTTTGATTTTGAAACCAAAGCGGATTCTAAGAATTCCACAGAGGATTTTATCACGGCCACCCCTAATATTTCTTTGCTGTGTCTGCGGTAAATTGGATGACTGAAATATACTCCCCGTTTGCTCGATGTGGTGCCCAGTGCCAAAGAGGTGGCAGGCTCGCCCTGAATGGCTTTTTTATAGTAAGGTCGAAATGAAAAATCATTGCCCACAAAAGAATCTGCATCATTTCTGTTGGAAGAGCAGAGGGTGATCCCTCGTTTATCCATGAGGTAACTGACATCCAATGCCATGGATTGGGTGAAATGGTCCAGGAAGCGGTTGGCCTGGTAAATGGTTTCAAGATCTGTATCTTCAAGAACCCTTATCATTTCCCGGATTCCTGACAAGGTCTTTACCGGCTTGATATGCTCGGACAAATGGGTGGAAAACTGCCGGGTTAAAAGGTTTAACCTTGAAAGGGCACTGGTTTCAGTCTTTTGGAAGGCCGCCTCCCGATAGGAAAAATAATAGAGCCACCCCCCTGTTGATGCGGACAAAAAAGCAAATACAGCCAATATTAAAATGATGAGTCTAAGGCGCATATGTACAGTATAGACCAACCCCTTATTTTTTCAATGGATTTAAGTAATGCCTGATTCACCCTCAAGCGACCTAGTTTTTTGTGTCCTTTGTCTGCTTTTCGCCGGAAAGGATGAACTCCTTAGGGGGCTATTTCCTGGAGATTTCTGCCTTGGGAGGCAATCGGGCTGCCGAAGGGCTCAACCAGTCGGAATATCGTCAAATATAGCCAATAGAAAATTTGGCCACAGGTTTTTGCAATCCGGAATTAGTGGTTTGAGAATTTGTTTTTATTTTGGTAAACTGCTGGCGGATGGATCGCCCCTAAAATTATATCAGGTGAAATGATGCCAAATATTACCTTTAATGCTTTTTCATTTTTACAAAAAAAACTCAAAGCCAGGGGGCTTGGATTTTCCAATCTTAAAATGGATGTGGCCCCGGGCACATCAGCCAGGGATTTGATTTTCCAAATGCAGCTCAAGGCGGAGGATGTGGAAGTGGTCTTTATCAACGGAAGGGTCAAAAAACTTTCGACCCAACTCAAAGACAATCACCGGGTTGCCTTTGTCCCCCACGGTACACCCGGACCGTATCGGGTGCTGCTCGGGTTTAAAAACAACTAAAATGGGCCAGTCTCATAGAATGGGCTGGCCTGGGCTTTGTTGTTTTATTGCTGTTTCCCTGCCCAAAGGTTTTAAACAAGAACTTGTGACAATTCAATCCCATTTAAAATCCAAAAAGTTTATAGCAAACTGGGCACCGCCTGAAAATTTCCATCTGACCTTAAAATTTTTAGGGGATGTGTCTCAAAAGAAGATTCCTTTCATAAAAAGGGCCATGAACACTGCCGTCAAAGAACAGCTTCCCTTTGAACTGGCCCTTGGCAGGCTGGGTGCGTTTCCACGCCTGGCCAGACCCAAGGTGCTCTGGGCAGGGATTGAAGATGATTCCAAAGTCCTGGAGCCCTTGTATCATTCTTTGACTGCGGAACTCGATAAACAGGGGGTGACAACCGGGAGAGAAAAATTTGTTCCCCATGTGACCCTGGCCCGGATCAAAGCGCCTGTACATCCTGGACTGGTCAAAGAGATCCTCTCCCAGGACATCCCCTTTTTTTCACCCCGGTTTTCAGTCCAGACAATTGATCTGTACAACAGCCGGCTTACGCGCTCGGGCGCTGTTCACACCCCTTTGTTTTCAACCCAAAACCGTTGACAGATCAGGAAGACGGTCCCTTTTGAACAAATTCCATTCTAGGGGGAGCTTGGTCTGATCTGGTTTCTTTGACACGGATAGAGAAGTGGTCTTTATCCAGGGCAATGCCTGAGAAAACGCCTCCAAGCCAGGCGCATTGAAATGCCTTGCCTGTAATTTCAATTTGAGCGGAACGGGGTTGATTCATGGCCCAGTCAAGACAGGCAAACCAGTGTTGTTCCAGTGATAGAACCTTTGAATCAACTTTGGGTGTTAATGCCTGAATCTGAGCCTCCAGTCTGGCAGCGCTGTTGTCGTATTCCTTTTTGGTTTTGTTCAACCCTTTTAATGAGGCAACTGAATTTGTCACTCTTTTTTCAAAAATGGTAATAAGGTTAAATATATTTTTTAGTTTATCCTTTTCAAGTTTGTCTTTTTGCCTTTTAAACTCTTTGTGGAGTATTGCTTTTTTTTGTTTTGCCCTGCCCTCTGTGACAATGTGAGTGAGACACTTACCCCTTGATAAATTAGTGTAGGGCGGGTAAGGCAATACTTATATGAAACCGATAAAAATGAACCCACTACCAGAGTCCGAAAAACAGGCAGCCCCCAAGGAGGCACCAATGGAAGGAGCCCATAGGGCGACTGGAATTGGGGCCTCCTTGGGGAGCCAGGATTCAATCCCTGATCCTGAAGTACCTGAAAAAAACCCCGGCGTAGATTCGTTGCTTCTTATAAACTGCGTATTCTCCAAGAGATTGAAAATTGTACCGAAATCGGAGGGATCGGCAAGATTCTTCGAAGAGAAGGCCTTTATTCATCAAATTTAACCCATTGGCCATAGAGGTCGCCAGACTTCAAAAAGAGAAATTCAAATTAGAGCACAAGCTAAAGCAGGCGGAACTCATCATTGAAGCTCAAAAAAAAATTTCTCAGATCCTGGGAATCCAGCAGAATCTGGACGACCTCAAAGGAGAAGACTTATGAATGCCGCCCTAACGTTAAGTTGTGATATTGGAAAAAAGCCTTCATGTGAGGCTTTCGGTATTCCCCGATCATCTTTTTACAGATTTCATTCTCCAAAAAAACATATTGGAGTTAGTCGGACCGGATCTCCCCTTTCTTTGAATTCTGATGAACAACAAACGGTTTTGGATATTTTACATTCTGAAAAATATCAAGATCGAGCCCCATATCAGGTATATGCTTCTCTTCTTGATAACGGGCAATACTATTGTTCCATCAGAACGATGTATCGGCTTCTTCACAAAGAACATGGTTCTGTGCCGGAGCGAAGACGGCAGGTAAATCGCCCGAAATATAAAAAACCTGAATTGCTGGCAACAGGACCTAATCAGGTTTGGTCCTGGGATATTACCAAGTTGAAAAGTGTCACAAAATGGACCTACTTCTATCTATATGTAATCATGGATATTTTCAGCAGGTATGTTGTCGGCTGGATGGTCGCCCATAGAGAACAAACAGCATTGGCCAAAAAGCTAATTGAAAAGTCCTGTGAAAACCAGAAGATATTACCCGGTCAGCTTGGGCTACATGCAGATCGGGGAGCCAGTAGAGGGCGTTCAAAATTCTGTGTCAGTTGAATCAAAGCTGATATACTCAGCTAAATAAGGAGAACTGACATGACCGAAGACAACACCGAATTTGATTTTCAAAAAGCTCTTAAAGGTATTCAGGAAGGTAAACCCTTCACAGGTAAGGGCGGCGTCCTTACATCATTAATCAAAAATCTTGCGGAAGCTGCTCTTGAAGGAGAGTTGGAGTCCCATCTCGGACAGGAAATTTCTGCCAACCGCCGTAATGGAAAAAGCAGAAAGACCATTAAGTCCCTGGATGGTAAATTTGAGCTAAAAACCCCGCGTGATCGGAACGGAACCTTCTCTCCACAAATCGTCAAAAAACACCAAACAACGCTCAGCGATGAAATTGAAAGAAAGATAATAGCCCTTTACGGCCTGGGCATGAGCTATAATGACATGGCTGCCCATTTACAGGAAATCTATGGACTTGAGATTTCAAATGCCACCCTTAGCGCTATTACCGATAAAATTATTCATACCGTTAAAGAATGGCAGGCCAGGCCGTTGGAAAATGTGTACCCAATCGTATGGCTTGATGCCATACATTATAAAGTACGAGAAAACGGAAAGGTCGGCAGCAAAGCCGTTTACACAATTCTTGGGGTGAATATCGAGGGCCGCAAAGAGGTTCTTGGGCTGTACATATCCGAGAATGAGGGTGCGAACTTCTGGCTGCAGGTGTTAACAGACCTTTCAAACCGAGGGGTAAAAGATATCCTGATTGCCTGTGTTGATGGTCTGAAAGGTTTTCCCGAGGCCATTGAGACCATATTCCCGGACACAGAAGTTCAACTCTGCGTAGTCCACCAGATCCGAAATTCATTGAAATACGTTGGTTCCAAAAATAAAAAGGAATTTATGGCAGATCTAAAACGTGTTTATAAAGCGGTTAATAAGGATCTGGCCGAAGAAGAACTGGATATCTTGGAAAATAAATGGAATGACAAATACCCGATTGTGATAAAATCCTGGCGGAACAACTGGGAACCCCTCAGTCATTTCTTTAAATATCCAGAAGAGATTCGACGGATAATATACACCACAAATACCATTGAGGCTGTGCATCGACAGTTTCGAAAACTGACCAAAACAAAGGGATCATTCCCGAACCAGGACAGCCTGTTAAAGCTGCTTTACATGGGGATCCAGAACGCCAGTAAGAAATGGACAATGCCGGTTCAAAACTGGTCACTGACAATTTCCCAGTTGGCAATTTTCTTTGAAGGCCGGCTGGATAAAGAGCTGGGAATTTGATAGGGATTTATTTACAGATGGAAAAGATGGTTCCAGGAACTCCGCTCCAGCAAAAGCCAACTCCTCCGACGTGGCAGATTGAAGGCCCATTCTCGGACCTGGCTTTTACTTCCGCTGGCGCCGAGACAGATCCGGGAACCGAAACCGTGACACAGAATTCTGAACATTCCCAGCCAGTATGAAATCCAAAGGGGTTGCCCAGCTTCTTGTCGATTTAGGGGTAACCAAAACCCACAGTCGACCACATGTCAGCAATGATAACCCATACTCTGAAGCCCAGTTTAAAACATTGAAATATTGTCCACAATTTCCCAAAACTTTTGGTGCTATTCAGGATGCAAGAGCCTTCTGCCAGGATTTTTTTGGATACTACAACAAAGAGCATTACCATTCTGGTATTGGCCTGGTAACCCCAGAACAATTTCATTATGGCATTGCTAAAGATATTTAGGGCGCATTCCCATTTTCCCGGTTATACCGCTGGCACTGGATTGTGCATGTTTGCCATCTGCTTCAGGCAGTTCCAACGCCCTGCTTTATAAAATGATCGCAGCATAATCATTTTTTCTGCATTCTCCCGATACCAAAAGATGCATGGACCTTTAAGACGTAAATTCACGACTCTCCGAATCGAACTTTCAATAGCACCGCTGCCAATAGGTAAGTTCAACGCTTTTACAGTTGAGAAATTAAGCCTCAGTTCATTGCGCACAAAATAATCCCGTTCCGTCTTGATAGCCTTACTGTTTCTGCCTCTACAAAGCTTCTGGACGGCCTGTACCACCTCAATCGCCTTTCCCTTCAGCAGAAGACCTCGCTGCTTCGATACCCAGCGTTTGCGTTCCTTGGATGACCAGGTCTTCCTTAAGCCTACTACTGTACCCAGATGCTCAACTGCATGGTAGAAATCGAGAAGTTCATACACACGCTCAGGAGCCAAACCCAATGCTTTTAGCAGTCCGGGGATTCGATTCCAAATCCAATGTGCCCCATCTGCAACAAACAGTATTTTGTCTGAGTTCTGAATATGAAGGGAGTTCAAATAACCCTTTAACAAGTGGAATACACCATCCGGTCCATTGAAACAGCCATCAATAAATGGTGAAAAGCTTTTTTCTTGTTTTCCATGGGCGTCCACTACATAAATGATCAAAAGCTTGGGTTCTCGCCATGCCCCACGAAATCGGGTTCTATCCTTTTGGGTTTTTGGTCCCCTTTTCTTCTCTCTGAGCCGAGTGCGGCCACCATCAGTGCTGATAACGACTCGCCGCCCTTCAAGTAAATCTCCATCATTTAATGGGATTCGGCCCGCTTGTTGTTCGGCTCGAGCCCGCTCTGCGTACCGATAGGTCAGTTTACGGATGACCTTTATACCCAACGTCATCCCACGGTCACAAAGCACTTGACGGACTTCTTCAAAAGAACTTAATAAGGCTGACCAAGAACTCACCATAGAAGCCAAAGCAGGCGAGCAGCGATCATGGATTCCAAGAAGGATTAAACCAGCGTATGCACCTTTATATCTTTTTCCTTTTCGGCGGTCACAGGACCTTCGATAGTATCGAACATGAATATCAACCGAACTATCTGTACAAAGCTGAATCCAAACGGTCTCAAGCCCTTCGCTTTTCATCCGTCCCGGCCAATTGGACATCAATTCTTTTTCTTGGTCGACCTGTTCAGAGGAATCTACTGAGGCCTGGATCTTTTTTTTAAAAAAAAGGCGCTTATCCGATTTGTATACTCAAGGATTTCCTGCTCCATCTGTTCTAATTCGTTAGCGTTACGAACCAAGCGATTTGGATCTTCTTCCAGTTCTTTGAGGCATGCAAGGACTTCATCAACAGTATTACAATCTTCAGCTTTCTTCATTAGCACAATCCATTTATGTTCATTTCAGCGTAACAGAGGATATCATTCTTTTTGCTCTAAAAGACAGGCCTTTTTAAAACCGGGAAAATGGGAATGCGCCCGATATTTATGAATCTCGCTGCCGAACATTGGAGGATGCATTTATTCAAAACCCAAAACGATTTAAGGGAAAAATACCGAGGCCACCGGCTTTACCAGAAGAAGCCTGGATTAACAAACCGGAACAAAAAGAGAAGGATATTATTGGAGCTTAATTTTAGGCATAGAGTGTCTCATTGTCATTGACACATTCCGCTGTCATGAAATATTTTTAACTCCACCATTTTTTGAAAACTTTTCTTTGCCAACGCCTTGTTTTCCTACATTTTTTCCTGGAGCCGATTTATTTGTTCTCTGGCCAGATTGATTTGTTTTTTGATTTGCCTTTCCTGGGTCAGAATATGATGTTCGCTGCCGGCAAAAATTTTACAGGGCAAGGTCTTTTTACTCCCAATACCGGCCAGAACCACTCCCTTTTTGGCATAAATTTCTGAGGCTATGGCCCGGCAGTTCGGGCTGTCCACCCTGCCGGAGCAACGGATGTCTGAATCAAAGATTTCATTTTTAACATATACGTTGCCAAAGGTTTCAATTGTGCAATTGTGTAAATATCTGGCATGGACATCTCCCTGGGCCCGGATGACGGCATCGGTTATGCCCATGTTCACGTGAATATCTCCAATGGCCTCGATTTTGGCTCCCCGTATTTCCCGGGCCCTTAGATTGCCCGCGGTGACAGGGTATGCACCGGTAATGATTCCGGACACGGTGAGATCTGCATAAGCCTCAAGGGGACCGTATCGCTGATCCGCATCTTCAAGTACATTTATTCTGGGATGGATGTATAAATGTCGTTCTACGGAAATCGCTGGAATCCCGGTTTTTGCTGCAAGTATACAGGTTTTTTCCTTTGATCGCCTTGTGTCGCTACCGCAGCGGACAGTGAAATCCGTACCGGATAAATCGAGGGCGTTCAAAATTCTGTGTCAGTTGAATGAAAGCTGATATACTCAGCTAAATAAGGAGAACTGACATGACCGAAGAAAACACCGAATTTGATTTTCAAAAAGCCCTTAAAGGCATCCAGGAAGGTAAACCCTTCACAGGTAAGGGCGGCGTCCTTACATCATTAATCAAAAATCTTGCTGAAGCTGCTCTTGAAGGAGAGTTGGAGTCCCATCTCGGGCAGGAAGTTTCTGCCAACCGCCGTAATGGAAAAAGCAAAAAGACCATTAAATCCCTGGATGGTAAATTTGAGCTAAAAACCCCGCGTGACAGGGCCGGAACCTTCTCTCCACAGATCGTCAAAAAACATCAGACAACGCTCAGCGATGAAATTGAAAGAAAGATAATAGCCCTTTACGGCCTGGGCATGAGTTATAATGATATGGCTTCCCATTTACAGGAAATCTATGGACTTGAGATTTCAAATGCCACTCTGAGCACCATTACCGATAAAATCATCCATACCGTCAAAGAATGGCAGGCCAGGCCGTTGGAAAATGTGTACCCAATCGTATGGCTTGATGCCATACATTATAAAGTACGAGAAAACGGAAAGGTCGACAGCAAAGCCGTTTACACAATTCTTGGGGTGAATATCGAGGGCCGCAAAGAGGTTCTTGGGCTGTACATATCCGAGAATGAGGGTGCGAACTTCTGGCTGCAGGTGTTAACAGACCTTTCAAACCGAGGGGTAAAAGATATCCTGATTGCCTGTGTTGATGGTCTAAAAGGTTTTCCCGAGGCCATTGAGACCATATTCCCGGACACAGAAGTTCAACTCTGCGTAGTCCACCAGATCCGAAATTCATTGAAATACGTTGGTTCCAAAAATAAAAAGGAATTTATGGCAGATCTAAAACGTGTTTATAAAGCGGTCAATAAGGATCTGGCCGAAGAAGAACTGGATATCTTGGAAAATAAATGGAATGACAAATACCCGATTGTGATAAAATCCTGGCGGAACAACTGGGAACGCCTCAGTCATTTCTTTAAATATCCAGAAGAGATTCGACGGATAATATACACCACAAATACCATTGAGGCTGTGCATCGACAGTTTCGAAAACTGACCAAAACAAAGGGATCATTCCCGAACCAGGACAGCCTGTTAAAGCTGCTTTACATGGGGATCCAGAACGCCAGTAAAAAATGGACAATGCCGATTCAAAATTGGTCACTGACAATTTCCCAGTTGGCAATTTTCTTTGAAGGCCGGCTGGATAAAGAGCTGGGAATTTGATAGGGATTTATTTACAGATGGAAAAGATGGTTCCAGGAACTCCACTCCAGCAAAAGTCAACTCCTCCGACGTGGCTGATTGAAGGCCCATTCTCGGACCTGACTTTTACTTCCGCTGGCGCTGAGGCAGATCCGGGAACCGAAACCGTGACACAGAATTCTGAACATTCCCGATAAATCAGAAGTGATTTTTCCGTAAATATTTTTTTGGGGGTCCATATGCCAGATGGCGTTTTCCTGAACCAGCAGGTCCCCCTTTCGTTTTTCTCCCTGTTCTGTGAGGTCTTTATCCATAAACGAGGTTAAATCCCTTGCCTGGCAAAGTTTTTGAGAGTAATCGGCCCGAGCCCCAACAAACCGGGTAATATTCGATTCAAGGTGGCATTGAATCAGGGCATCCGAACACATGCCGTGGACGATACCCTTAGATTTCATCTCAGATTTGATTTGTTCAAGGGTGATCCTGCCTTTTTTTTCCGGGTCAATCTTCACCCATGCAGTCATTGTGTCTTTGCTCACATCAATGGAAAACAGTGGCCCTTTTTTTTCTTGCTCCCCGCTTTTTTTCAGCCGGCTCTGTTCTGCCAGGATGGCCTCTTTTTGTTCCGGGGTAATCAACTCCATGGAGACCATGATATCTCCAAGGCGTTTTATGGTTTTATTTTTTTCAAATTCTTCTTCCTGGCGGTTTCTTGCCTGGCCCACCTCTTGTTCACTGGCCAGGCCTTTTTCAAGCACAGAGGCGGAAAACTCCTGATCAAGGGCCTTAATCCTTAAAAAGTTTTGTTCATACAAAGAAAGGTCTAAATCACTCCCTTCTTTTGGGAAGCTTGAATCCTGGGGCCCTTTTTTTTCCGGTTTTTTATCAAAAAGGGTTTGTTCGTGCAGAATTTCTTCTTTTTGCCTGGCTGTAATGACCTGGTTTTCAACAAGAATATCTCCGATCAGCTTTTTCAGTCTTGAGGCCTTGAAATTTTTCTTTTGGATTTCTAATGCTTTTTGAATGTCACCGGGTGTGGCAAAGCCCTGTTTAACCGCAATTTTGCCAAATTCTTCACCTTTCCATCTGATCAGATGGTATTCCTGAATCAGGCGGAGCAGACCCAATTGATATTGGGTGGCCATTTTCTGGCCCATCATGAGGCTGGCATAGTCGGCGGTTTTTTTCTTTTTTTACCAGGGCATAAAGGCGGGTTAAATGGGCATATTGGTTGTCGTTGATGGTCCCGTACCGGTGGGCGAGCTGCGCCAGATTGGGGATTTTTTCAGAGTTTGCCACGTATTGGTTTCCAGTCCGCAATAATATTATACGACAATTTAAATTATGGTAGAATAAAGAATTTTCCCTTTATTGTAAACGGTTAGATTCAGTAAATAGAACTCAGATCCACGTGGGATTCAAAATGCCGCCGTAACAGAGTATAATTTTTTTCCTTTTGATCGGCCAAACAAATTCTCTTGGCAAAGGACTTTGTATCAATTCCGATCATGGACAGCCATTTGTTGCAGATTTCCGGATGGTCGAAAAAACCGTGTATATACGTGCCAGCTACCCGTTTGTCTTCCCTTAGACACCCGTCAACTCCCTCACAGGGAACTTGATTCCTTGAAACAATGCGAACCAGGGGCATTCCCCCATGGGCATAGGTCTGGCCCATGTGGATTTCATACCCATCTCCGCAAATTTTTCCCCACTCAAACTTGCTCAATGTGGTCGTCTTCGGTGCCTTGAGCGCCGTTTCCACAGGAAGAAGTCCCAGCCCCCGGGTCACACCCGGTTTGCCCTCAAGTCCATCCGGGTCATCCACAAGGGTTCCGAGCATCTGATATCCTCCGCAAATGCCCAGGACATGCCCCCCCTTATCCACATACTCGGTTAAATCTTTGAAAAAAGATTTGTGAATCCATTCAAGATCTGCCCGGGTGTTTTTAGAGCCCGGAATGATGACGGCCTTGAAGGAAGATAGGTCCATTGGTCTGTCAATAAACCTGGCAGCCAGTTCCGGTATTTGAAAAAGGGCATGAAAATCCGTGAAGTTGGCAATGTGAGGCAAGCGGATGATCGCAATGGCGGGCTTGGTTTGATCTATGGGGGATAGGGTTTGGCACTCTTCTATTTCAACCGAATCTTCAGCATCTATTTTAAAGTGGGAATACCATGGCAGAACCCCGAAAACAGGTTTTCCTGTACGATTTTCTATCCAGGCCGTCCCATCCTTGAACAGAGAGATATCTCCCCTGAACCGGTTGATGATAAACCCTTTTATCCTGTCTCTGTGTTTTTGGGGCAGGCACTCAAGGGTGCCGATGAGCTGTGCAAATACCCCTCCCCTGTGAATATCTGCCGTGAGCACCACATCTGCATTTGCATACTCAGCCATGGCTAAATTAACAATGTCACTGGGCATGAGGTTGACTTCGGCGCAGGACCCTGCGCCTTCGAGAACAATGCGTTCATACCGTGAAGACAAACGGTCAAAGGCCCGGCAGGCGGCTTTATGATAAAACCCTTTGTTTTTATGGTAGTCCATTGCCGTATGATTCCCGTAAACTTCTCCGTTTAAAATAACCTGGGATTGTTTTTCACCAGTGGGCTTTAATAGGATTGGATTCATATCCACATGGGGAGATATTTTTGCCGCCTCGGCCTGTACGATCTGTGCCCGTCCCATTTCAAGCCCTTCTGGTGTTATGCCGGAATTGTTGGACATATTCTGGGCCTTGAACGGGGCAACCTTTTCCCCTTGTTCAACAAGGCTTCGGCATATGGCTGCCGCAATGATGCTTTTGCCTACATCAGAGCCGGTTCCGAGAACAGCTATGTTTTTTTTCATTTTTCAATGCCTGTCCGAGCGGTAACGCCCTGGCTGTAGTAGTGTTTTATTTCTTTCATCTCTGTGACAAGGTCAGCCTGTTCTATTAACGCATCAGGCGCCCCGCGTCCGGTAAGGACCAGTTCCACGTGAACGGGTTTTAGCTCAACGAGCCTGAGCAGGTCTTTTTCCGAGATCAGATTGCACATACAGGCCACATTGGCCTCTTCTGCAATGACAAGATCGTGGTCTCCGGCTTCAACCAGACGGCATAACCGTTCATACCCTTTGGCGCAGCTTTGTTTTTCCTGTTCAGACGGTTGGCCCTTTACAAATTGCCCTGCCCCGTATTGCTCAATTGTAATGTTTTTAAATTTTGACAAGGCCTTGATTTCAGAATAATCACCCTGTTTCATGAACTGGAGGATAAACACATTGAGCCCGGCGCCTGCCGCCCTGACGGCAAGCCCGATGCTGGCAGTTGTTTTTCCCTTTCCATTGCCCGTGTATACCTGAACATATCCTTTCATGAGTCATTCTCCTTTGGCCTGATCAATCTGTATATTTCCGGGTGTATCCCCTTGGGGTAAACATAAAATCCATGTATTTGAGTGAGGCATTTGAACCGATAAAAAGAACGGTCTGCATGCCCACATCCGCGCGATCCATGGCGTCCAGGGTCGTGAATTCAATTTTTTGATTTTCACGCATGGCACCTGTTACCACAGCCACAGGGGTCGACCCTTTTCTCTGTTCGAGTATTAGTTCCCGGGCCCGACCCAATTGCCAGTCTCTCTTTTTACTTTTGGGATTATAAAGTACAATGACAAAATCTGCCATTGCTGCACAGGAAATCCGTTTTTCAATGGTCTCCCACCGGGTCAACAGATCGCTCAACGAGATGGCTGCAAAATCATGGGTCAAAGGAGCGCCTGCCAACGCAGCTCCTGCAGCCAATGCCGGGATGCCGGGGATCACTTCAATTTCCAGCGTTTGGGTCTCCTCCCCACGGTCCTGGTTTGGGCGGGAAATTGAAACACCTCGTTTTTCACAGAGTTCAAAAACCAGGCCAGCCATGGCATAAATCCCCGGGTCTCCGCCTGAGACCAGGGCGCAGCTTGACCCGGACAATGCCGCATCAATGGCCTGTTCAACCCTGTCTATTTCCTTCATCATTCCCGTTGAGATAACTTGTTTGTCTTTGACCAGATCCTTTATCAATTCCATATAAGTGGTATACCCGGCAATACAGTCCGCCGCCCGGATCACCTCTTTTGCCCTGTCGGACATATGGCTGACATTGCCCGGGCCGGTGCCGACAATAAATAATTTTATTCTGGAACGGCTATTGCCAGGGTGATCTCCCTGGTTTTCTGTTTTGGAACAATGAGTTGGCCCCTTTGGGCACCCAGAATCGCTGCTGCTTCGCATACGCTTTTGACTCCTAAATATTTTTCTGCCATTTTAGATGGATTTTCTATGGTTTCCACACTGTTGAGTTCGGTTCGCCCGTAAAAATGGATGGGGCAGTTTAATGTTTTTGATAATTCAAGAATCCCGGATTCATCCGCTTTTACCTCTGTGGTGGCCAAGATGGATATGGAGTTCAGGCTCAAGCCCTGTCTTTCAAAGGTTTGACATAGGAATTTGATCATCTTGTCATGGGGTGTCCCCCTGTTGCACCCGATTCCGACAATGAGCACCCGGGGTCTCAGGATGAGAGTTTCACGTGAAACTTTTTTTGTTTTCCAGGAACATAAAAGGTCTGGCGCTCTTTTTTTTTCAGGCCATGGCCCGATAAATACGTCTGGAATCAGAGGGGTGATCAACCCCTTTGGGTCGTCTATTGCAAGGGGCTGCCCCTTTAAAAATTTCATATTTACTTTTTTGATGGCCCCTGGGTTTTCAATATAAAGGTCAGCCTTTTGTGAAAGAAGATCAATGGAGGGCAGATGGTTGATATCGGTTGCAGTTGTAATGACCGGAACGGCATTGATGGCTTTTCCAATTTCTGCCGCCCATTGATTTGCCCCGCCAAGATGGCCCGAAATCAGGCTGATGGCGTTATATCCTTTTTCATCCACCACAACAACGGCCGGGTCTGTTGTTTTTGATAAAAGCAGGGGGGCGATCAGTCTCACGCTGATGCCCGTGGAAAAAATAAACACATGGACGGTAAATTTTCTAAACTGGTTGCAAAGCTCGTCTTTGAGCTGGTTAAAACGCCTGATCTTAAATGGTTCTAATTTGTTTGCCGGGAGTGCCTTTTTTTCAGGAATAAAAAAGGTGGTATTCTCAAAGCAGGCACAAAGACGCAATCCAAGCAAGATGCCATTGGGGGTGATCGCCCATACGGCCATCTTTGTATTTATCTTATTTTCCCTGGCGGTATCCATGGGTAAATTCGGCATCGTATAGTTTTGATTTGATCAGATCTGTGTTTCCCTGGCAGACTTCTACTGCCTTGCCTACAATGATCAGGGCATGTCGGGTAATGGATTTTTGATGACAGGTCTCTGTTAGAGAATCGATGGAGGTGAAAAAGATTGCCTGTTCCGGATGGCTGACCTTGTATGCGATGGCGCAGGGACTCGATGGTCCGTATGCTTTTTCAAGTATTTTTTGAACATTTTTCACCAGTCCAATGCTCAGGTAGATGGCCATTGACGCCTTGTGGTCGGCTAATTTTTCAAGGGCCTCTGCTTCAGGGACAGGGGTCCTGCCCGACATTCGTGTTAAGATCAATGTTTGTGTCACTTCCGGCAGGGTATACTCCATGCCCATGGCCGCAGCTGCGGCAAAGGCGGCTGTCACTCCGGGGATGACGGTGTAGGGGATTTTACGCGCCTGCAGTTCCCTGATCTGTTCGAAAATAGCGCCGTAAAGGGACGGGTCTCCCGTGTGAAGCCGAACAACCCTTTGTCCTGTTTTGGCTGATGTTGCCATTTTATCCACAATTTCTTCCAGGGCCATGCCGGCACTGGACATGGCAATGGTGTAATTTCCTTTCCAGCACAGAACGGCTTCGGGGACAAGGGAGCCTGCATAGATCACCAGGTCTGCCTGTTCAAGTGCTTTCATGGCTTTGATGGTCATCAGTTCCGGGTCGCCGGGCCCGGCCCCGGCAAATATGATCGGGTAAGGGGGGTGAGTCATTATTTTTTAGCCTTTTGGGTTAAAGGATTGGTGCCTGAAATAATCCAGACAGGATTCAGGGCGTTCATTCGCCTGCCATAGGGCATGGGTTTTGATTTGGATATCTGAACCTGTATCAGTTCCGGTGAAAACCCGTGTCTTTCAAGGGTGGTCATTGCGGTTTCCATACTTTCAATGATCACGGTGTTGATCACAATAACGCCTTTGGGCCGGATCCTGTCACAGGCGCATGAAATGATTTTTTCCAGGTTTTTGCCGCCGCCGCCGATAAAGATCCGGTCCGGGCTTTTAAGGGATTGGTGACCTTCTGGGAAATCCAGGTGGACAACTTTGACATTGGGCTGGTTGAATATTTTAATGTTGTGGATAATATCTGGTATCCGGTCTTGGTTTT
Organism: Desulfobacter sp.; assembly: GCA_028768545.1. Classification (NCBI taxonomy): domain Bacteria; kingdom Pseudomonadati; phylum Thermodesulfobacteriota; class Desulfobacteria; order Desulfobacterales; family Desulfobacteraceae; genus Desulfobacter; species Desulfobacter sp. Next base: position 611,922 of record CP054838.1, on the reverse strand, counting down.
TCTCAACGGCATAGGTCTGTCCCCACGGGATTTGGATGGCAGCCTCAATGCCCACAGACCCGGACCCAGATCCGATATCCCACAGCACATGGTCTTTTTTGACCAGTTTTAGTTTTGACAATGAAATACTTCGCACTTCGGATTTTGTGATCAGCCCCTTGGTATGGCGGAAAAAAGCGTCGGGCATGCCAATGTATGTTTCATGTGAAACAATCTTGTTTTCAGGTTTTAATAAGATCACGATGTTTGGGTGGAAAAACCCTTGTTCCAGGATCTGTTTGTACTCTGTAAACCAGGATATTTTTTCCTTGTCAGGGTGGCCCAGGTTCTCAAGTACGCAGACCCGGAATCCGTCCAGCTGGTATTCAATGAGTTTTTCTGCAATGAATCCGGGATCTTTTTCCGGGCCGGTCAAAAAAGCAACTTTGGTTTCAAGGGCAAGGGATGGAAAGGAAAACTCACGGTCTGTACTGCTGTGGAGACTGACGATTTTTGCGTCCTGCCAGGGCTGGCAAATGGCGGAGAATGCTGCCCCCACCGAGGTGATATTGGGGTGGATACAAAGATGTTTGTCCGGGATTTTTCGACAAAGGATTGATCCAATACCGTAAAACAAGGGATCTCCTGATGCCAGAACCACAATCTTTTTAACAGCCATTTGTTCTTGTATGGTTAATACAACGGCAGAAAGATTTGATTTGACGGTTAAGGTTTCTTTCCTCTGGCCTTTGAACATGGCAATAAGGCGCTGGCCGCCAATGAGAAGGTCGCATTGCTCAATGATTTTAAAATGATCTGAGGTCAGGTCGCAAAGACCCTGCCCAATACCGATAACGTGTACAGGATTCATTTTTATGTCACCCAATAGTAGATTAGCCCGGTTAAAATCAAACTGGTCACACGGAAAAACTGGCCGGATAATAATAATTGCAATCCCATTTTGGGAGAAAATATTCCCATATACCTTGGCAGCTGGTGCCTGAGAGCCCTGATGGGAAAGGCAAGGATGTTGCCCATTAAAAGGGCTAAAACCGTTTGTTTCACCGTGAGAACCCCGGCATCCAACAGCGCGCCTGCCGCAGCAAACCCGGAGGTGAATTCTGCGGCAAAACTTAAAATAACAACGGATAAGGATTCCACCGGCATGAATTCAATGCTGATATGGGCGGATAACGCCTGGTTTAAAGCGTTGAAAACCCCGGCCATATGGAAAACAAATACAATGGTGTAAATGGGCAAGACCCAAATTAATATTTTGACGACCCGGCCAGGCAGTTTTTGCCGGATCTTGGCGATGACGGTCCTGGGATCTGCGTGCCGGCCTTGCTTTGCCTGGCCCTCCCCTGGTGAATCTCCTGCGGCAGCGGTCCGGGGGCTTAAATAAAAATGTCCGAACAATAAAAATATCAGTGTTCGAAGCAAGGTGGCCAGAAAGGTCAGCAGAAAATAGAGTCCGCCGGCCCTGCCCGTGAGGGGCAGAACGATAAACATGGTTGTGGGCAGATGAAGGAAAAATGCAGGGAACTGATTCAGATAGTTGGAAAGAAAAAGTTGGATTTTTGATATCTTTTTTTCTTCATAAAAATCAAGGAGCATGGCATTGGCTGAGGCCCCGGATAAAAAGGCGGTTGTAAAGGCGGCGCTGCAATAAATCCCCATGTTGGAAAATTTAAAAAAAGGCCGGGCCAATACCGCCACCTCCCTTGTCCAGCCAAGGATTTCAATGGCCTGCCCTGCCATAAGCCCCAAACAGATAAACAAGATTAACCGGGTCAGGGGAAAGAGAAGTCTTGCAACCAGAATATCTATTTTTATGGCCTCAAAAGAGGCAAGTCCTATGGCCATGATACCGATTGAAACCAAAAAAGAGAGCCCGAGTTTTTTGAACTGAATGGTCTTGGTTTTCATCTTGAGGCCAGAATTAATGTCCAATAATCAGGATCCCGGGTTTCCAGCTCACCTATGTTTTCAATGATCTTTTCGTGGTCCCTTCCGCATTTTGAAACGGCAACACTTTTGGGGTAAAGCCCGGTTTCCCTTAACGACTGGTTTAGATCTTTGATGTTTTTATAGGCCTTGACAATGGCCACATTTTCAACACCCGGAATTTTGCGGATTTGCTCTCCCCCATATGCGCCGGACGTTACGAGCAGGGATTGTTCTCCCTCAACTAAAATCCGGTTTAACCGGGCTGAGGCGGCATGAAACGAGGTGATGCCTGGAATGGTTTCTATATCGGCTTCTGGCATGACCTGGTTCATTTTTTTTAATATATACCCAAAGGTTGAATAGGTGGTTGGATCCCCAAGTGTAAGAAAGACCGCTTTTTGCCCCTGTTTGAGAACGGCTGCAATTTCATTTGCATTGGCTGTCCAGGCGGCTTCAACATTTTGGGAATGTTTGGTCATGGGGAAGCCCAGTTGTTTTGTCGTTGCTGACTTTGAAATATATGGCGAGGCAATTTCAACGGCCAGGCTGTAGGGGTTTTTGCTGGAGGCTGCGGTAAAGATAACATCTGCCTCTTTGATTACCCTGACGGCTTTAACCGTTATCAGTTCAGGGTCTCCGGGGCCGACCCCGACACCGAATAATTTGCCATTAGGTTTCATAAAACACCCTTTTGTTTTGTCATACCAGTAAAAATTTCAGGATAGAGCAGGTTCCCAATGGCCAGAATCCCTTGGTAGAGTCTTGGGACCGGTCGGGAAACAATGCTTTCGTCAATTAAAAAGACCTGGTTTTTTTTTATTGCCTTGATGATGTGAAATCCAGGTTCGTTCATGATATTTTTCTTTTCCACCGGGTTCATAATACCCTTTTGGGCCAGAAATACATCAATTTGGTTTGCTTTGGCCAGGATCTGTTCTTTTCCGTAAATGGCCACGTTGGTGTTTCTGGAGGCCCGTGCATCAGTTGCCACATTGATGCCCCCGGCAGTTTCCAGGGCAAAAATAGGCATGGCTTCCGGGGTAAAGGTCTTCATCCGGGTATGGATGGACTGGAAGTATACCCTTTTTTTAGGAGAGATTTTTTGGGTTCTTTCTTGGATGTTGGAAATATTTTCTTTAAACTTTAAAACCAGTGCCTGGGCAGCCTTGTTTTTTCCCGTAAGCTTTCCCAAGGCCAGCCAATAGTCATACATCTGCTCAACACTAGAAGGTTGAAGTGAAATAACCGTGATTCCATAGGATCGAAGCTGGTGAATGAGTTTTGGGTATCCGTTTTCGATCATGGGGCGGATCAGAATCAGATCCGGTTGGACCGACAGAAACTTTTCAAGATCATCATGGTAGGAAAAGTCTTGTTTTGTCCTTACCTGTTCAGGATAGGTGTCATTGATGGATACCCCGACAAGCTGGGTCTCTGCCCCTAAATAAAAGAGGTTTTCAGTGTGGGCCCCGTACAGGGAAATAATCCGTTTAAAAGGTGTTGAAAAAGTCAAGATCCTGCCTTTTTGGTCAGCCACCTGCTCTACCTGGCCTATGCCTGACAGTCCGAGCACTAGGCAGACCACCAGGGCCATGAGTGCTCGGATGCGCTTATGAGGCTTTAAAATATGCCTGTCTGGCCTGGGAGTAGTCATTGTATTTTACCTTGGTGTCAACGTTGAAAACGGTTTGAATATTATCACGGGTGAAGACCTGATCCGTACTCCCCATGGAGATGATCCGGCCAGCCTTTAAAAATATAAGCCGGTCTGACCAGGCTGCGGCCAGGTTCAGGTCGTGGAGTACGGCTATGATGGTTTTTTTTCTGGACACCACTTCTTTTTTTAAGAGCCTTAGCAGATGGAGGGTGTGGCAGATATCCATATTTGAAAAGGCTTCGTCAAGCAGGAGGATGGGCGTATCCTGGCACAATGCCCTGGCAAAGATGCACCGTTGTTTTTCTCCTCCTGACAATTCAGTCATTTTCCTGTGTTTTAAATGCAGGATTCCGGTGTGGGACATGATTTTATCTGCAAAGTTCAGGTCTTTATTCGTGGGGTGGGAGAATCGGTTCAAGTAAGGGTGTCTGCCCATGAGGACCACCTGGTTCACGGTAAAGGGAAAGTTGACCGCATAATTCTGGGAAACCAGGGCCATGGATTTGGCCTGTTTGTTTTTTGAAAGTTGTGAAATCGGTGTCCGGTCCAGAAGAATGCTTCCCTGGTCAGGTTGTAAAAAGCCTGAAATCAGGTCCAGGAGCGTGGTTTTTCCGCTTCCGTTGGGACCGAGGATGGCGTGAAAACCAGGCTGTGAGAACTCGCAGTTGATATCTTTAAGTATGGGGGTCTGCCCAAACGAGAACCAGGTGTTTTGGATATTAATATTCAAAATACCTATCCCATCCTGCTCTTTTTGAAGATCCAGCAGAACACAGGGCCTCCGGTAAGGGCCGTGAGGATTCCTATGGGTATTTCATGGGGCAGTACGGCCCGGGTAATGGTGTCAGCCCCAAGCAGGAGTATTGCACCGGCAACCAGTGAGAGGGGGAGCAAATGGCGATTGTCCGGGCCTGTGATGAGGCGGATCATATGGGGAACCAAAAGGCCGACAAATCCGATAATTCCGGAAATGGAAACCGAGACGGCGGCTAGCATGGAACCGGTGACCAATAATATCAGGGTGACTTTTTTAAGGTTGACCCCGAGACTTGCGGCAGACCGGTCTCCCAAAGAAATTAAATTCAAATCCCTGGCATAGTAGAGAGCGATTGAAAAGCCCAGAATTAAAAAGGAAAAAACCACCCAGAAGTTTGTCCAGGTTTTGGATGCAAAACTGCCCATGAGCCAGAAGATAATCACGGAAACCTGTTCATTTGCGACAAATTTTAAAAAACTGATCCCGGCAGAGAGAATGGCTGCGACAATAATGCCTGAGAGGATAAGGTTGTTGGAAGAAAGCCCCCCAATCTGCTGCCTGGAAGAATAGGAGAGAAAAATGACAAAAAAGAGGGTGGTGCAGGCGCCCATAAAGGCAAAGAAAGGGATGGAAACATAGGTGGCTGATAAATTTAACAAGATGGCAATACAGGCGCCAAAGGCGGCACCTGCAGAAACGCCAAGGGTATACGGGTCTGCCAGGGGGTTGAGCAAAATACCCTGGAACAACACCCCTGATGTTGACAATGCCGCGCCTACGGCTGCACAGGTAAAAATCCTTGGCAGGCGTACATCAAGGATGACTGCCTGATAGGTCTCGGCCATGGCATGGGTCGGCAGGCGGATGCCGAATATTTTTCCGCAAACAATATAAAAAATATCCCCAAGGGGAATGGATAAAAAGCCCATGGACAGGGAAATGATTATCATCAGCCCCAAGACAAGAACCAATGTCGCTGCCATGGGCTTTGTGCCCGGGGCTCTGCCGATGTCAGTCATGGCTTTTCCCATGGGACAATGCCGCCTGGAGCAATGTATGGTTTTGTTGGGTGTGAAAAACGTTTGTTCATTGGGTTCCTGTTTTTGTCAAAAAAAATAGATCAGAAAACCTGCTCTGACCTGGGAACCGTATTTTTCCGCTTATGGTTGATTCACACCCTTTCAGTGTAAATCTTTGGATCAGGCAGGTTTTCTGGCTTCCGGATCATCTTACGGCCTACCCCTTCCCAATGAAATGAGTTCATCAGTGGTTATGGCAGGATTCATCCCCGGTCACAGCGGCGGGTCCGTCCCTGAATTTCACAGGATTCCCTTTTAACTGCAGATACAGCACCTGATATCGTGTAAAAATATGCTTTTCCTGTAAAAGTGTCAAGTCCCTGGGCGGAGAATGGAGAGGAATGAGGGGTAAAGAGTAAGGATATCAGCAGGTTGGCTATGGTTTGGTGAAGATTCTTAAATTCAGCACGTTCATGCTGTTAAACCCCTTTGGCAAAGAAAAAAGCAGAGACAAAGCCACAGAAAAAAACTCAGTATAGAAAATGGCTGCCATGATGGCGATTTGGTATTTTATGGCCACAATGGGTAAAGAGCCCCCAAGAATTTGTCCTGTCATCATGCCGGGCAGGGAGACAAGTCCAATGGTTGCCATGGAGGCAATGGTGGGGGTGAGTGCAGAAACAATGCTCTGCCTGACCCAGGGCTTTATGGCCTGGAACTGGCTTCCGTACAGGGAAAGGGTGAATAAATATTGTTTTTTCGGGAATGTTCAGAATTCTGTGTCACGGTTTCGGTTCCCGGATCTGCCTCAGCGCCAGCGGAAGTAAAAGTCAGGTCCGAGAATGGGCCTTCAATCAGCCACGTCGGAGGAGTTGACTTTTGCTGGAGTGGAGTTCCTGGAACCATCTTTTCCATCTGTAAATAAATCCCTATCAAATTCCCAGCTCTTTATCCAGCCGGCCTTCAAAGAAAATTGCCAACTGGGAAATTGTCAGTGACCAATTTTGAATCGGCATTGTCCATTTTTTACTGGCGTTCTGGATCCCCATGTAAGCAGCTTTAACAGGCTGTCCTGGTTCGGGAATGATCCCTTTGTTTTGGTCAGTTTTCGAAACTGTCGATGCACAGCCTCAATGGTATTTGTGGTGTATATTATCCGTCGAATCTCTTCTGGATATTTAAAGAAATGACTGAGGCGTTCCCAGTTGTTCCGCCAGGATTTATCACAATCGGGTATTTGTCATTCCATTTATTTTCCAAGATATCCAGTTCTTCTTCGGCCAGATCCTTATTGACCGCTTTATAAACACGTTTTAGATCTGCCATAAATTCCTTTTTATTTTTGGAACCAACGTATTTCAATGAATTTCGGATCTGGTGGACTACGCAGACTTGAACTTCTGTGTCCGGGAATATGGTCTCAATGGCCTCGGGAAAACCTTTTAGACCATCAACACAGGCAATCAGGATATCTTTTACCCCTCGGTTTGAAAGGTCTGTTAACACCTGCAGCCAGAAGTTCGCACCCTCATTCTCGGATATGTACAGCCCAAGAACCTCTTTGCGGCCCTCGATATTCACCCCAAGAATTGTGTAAACGGCTTTGCTGCCGACCTTTCCGTTTTCTCGTACTTTATAATGTATGGCATCAAGCCATACGATTGGGTACACATTTTCCAACGGCCTGGCCTGCCATTCTTTGACGGTATGGATGATTTTATCGGTAATGGTGCTCAGAGTGGCATTTGAAATCTCAAGTCCATAGATTTCCTGTAAATGGGAAGCCATATCATTATAACTCATGCCCAGGCCGTAAAGGGCTATTATCTTTCTTTCAATTTCATCGCTGAGCGTTGTCTGATGTTTTTTGACGATCTGTGGAGAGAAGGTTCCGGCCCTGTCACGCGGGGTTTCCAGCTCAAATTTACCATCCAGGGATTTAATGGTCTTTTTGCTTTTTCCATTACGGCGGTTGGCAGAAACTTCCTGCCCGAGATGGGACGCCAACTCTCCTTCAAGAGCAGCTTCAGCAAGATTTTTGATTAATGATGTAAGGACGCCGCCCTTACCTGTGAAGGGTTTACCTTCCTGGATGCCTTTAAGGGCTTTTTGAAAATCAAATTCGGTGTTTTCTTCGGTCATGTCAGTTCTCCTTATTTAGCTGAGTATATCAGCTTTCATTCAACTGACACAGAATTTTGAACGCCCTCTATAGTTTTGATTGGTTCAAGTATCATCCAAACATAACTTCCTCCAGATATTTGATATCCATAGCAGCATTCAACGGAATGTGTCAATGACAATGAGACACTCTCTGCCTAAAATTAAGCTCCAATAATATCCTTCTCTTTTTGTTCCGGTTTGTTAATCCAGGCTTCTTCTGGTAAAGCCGATGGCCTCGGTATTTTTCCCTTAAATCGTTTTGGGTTTTGAATAAATGCATCCTCCAATGTTCGGCAGCGAGATTCATAAATATCTTTAGCAATACCAGAATGAAATTGTTCTGGGGTTACCAGGCCAATACCAGAATGGTAATGCTCTTTGTTGTAGTATCCAAAAAAATCCTGGCAGAAGGCTCTTGCATCCTGAATAGCACCAAAAGTTTTGGGAAATTGTGGACAATATTTCAATGTTTTAAACTGGGCTTCAGAGTATGGGTTATCATTGCTGACATGTGGTCGACTGTGGGTTTTGGTTACCCCTAAATCGACAAGAAGCTGGGCAACCCCTTTGGATTTCATACTGGCTCCCCGATCTGCATGTCGCCCAAGCTGACCGGGTAATATCTTCTGGTTTTCACAGGACTTTTCAATTAGCTTTTTGGCCAATGCTGTTTGTTCGGTTCTGTTGCAAAAAATATTTCCAGGACAAAGAGATCGTTCAGGCGTAAAATTTACGCAGCATAAGAAAACAGATTTTCGACGAATTCTTTCTGCTTTAAAATTTCTCCCTTCCTAATATTTTTAACTTGTCCTTTTCTGATCATGTTCATAATTTCATAGCCTTTTAGCGTCCGCCAGGCAGAATGAAATGTCTTGAACCCCATACCAGCTCTGACAAGCTTTTTGATAAACCGGTGGTCTTGCTCAATAATATTGTTCAGATATTTATTCTGTCTTAGGATACAGTCCTTATTCAGAAGCTTTTTTTCTTTCAAAGCCTTTACTGCCGGAGGATATGCAGGATTTCCGTCAACACTCAGAACCCGAGGTCTGGAGCTATTGGAAGCTCGCAGCATCTTTTTAAAAAATCGTTTGGCAGATTCCATATTACGTCTGCTGCGAAGAAGAAAATCGATGGTATTTCCACGGGAATCGACCGCTCGGTAAAGATACTTCATTTTCCCCCGCACCTTGATATATGTTTCATCAATACGGTAAGAATCATTTGATTGCCGCAGATACTTCCTGCTTCGCTTTTCCATTTCAGGAGCATAGCGCTGAACCCATCGGTAAATGGTACTGTGATCCACAGACAAGCCCCGTTCTTGCATCATCTCTTCCAGATTCCTGTAACTCAGTTGATATCTCAGATACCAGCGAACATTCAACAGGATGATTTCTTTTTCATAATGACGCCACTTGAAAGGGTTTTCATTTTTCATACTATCTCTCTGCAAACAAATTAGTGCCAAAACGGACTTGTATCAGACATTAATAATTTTTTGCAACAGAACCTTAAATCATGCCTGTCAGTTGCCACATAGTATTTGACGCCAGCAATTTTATAGCCAACAACCCGAACAGGCCTTTTCGTCTGGTTTTGATTCGGAGTACCAAGTTTAACCAGTGCATCATAAAAAATGTAGCTGTCGGAAGGGGTCTCGTGGTTATCAATAATTGTTCTTGTTGTCCTGGTTTTTATACGGCAGACAAAATGTTTGCCTTGCTCCTGAAGCAGGTCAAATTCTTTATGGGATTGATATCCACGATCCATAACACCTGTTTGCCCCTTGGAAAGTATTTTGGGAACAAAAGTGCGTTCAGCGCCGTTGCCTTCAGTCAAAAAGATTTTGTTTGGGATTCCGTGATTAATGTCAAATCCGCAATGTACTTTGGCTTTTTTACTTCCTTTTCTGTAGTTCGCCCAGTGCATTGAAAGGACTGCATTTATGAGACTACCGTCAATGGAAACCAACTCTCCTAACTCGGCGTGTTCACCCGGATGACACTCAAGAGCCTGTTTATAAAGATCCTCAAAGATAAATTGCAGTTGTTCGAGTCCCCTGTGATTGATGGCTTCACAGAAACTACTACGGCTGATACCACCGTCTGGCGCAATATTTTCTTTAGCAAAAACATTCTCCTTGAGATCCTGAATTAAATGTCGGGCAGACTTGTGCTCCTGAAGATGGAAATAAACCAAAGCATTTATCTGGTCTTCGAATGTCATTTTTAAAGGGCGGTCTCCTCGAGATTGTAATTCCGGTGCTTTTGAAAGTGACTTTATCAGAGGGCACCTGAAATTGTCAAAGTTCAGGGACCGTAGTTGTTTTTTAGGGACTGAGATGTGCGTCATTTGAGCTCCTTGAGTTAAATTTTCAAGGCGCACAAAAATTTTCACGCACATTTGTCAACACAAAACAGACTGTTTTTTCAATGATTTTAGATGCTTTTTATATGCAACAACCTAACCGGACACTACTGAACTAAATTACATAAATAAATTTTCATGTCAATTGATATAACGATATTTAAATAAATAATAGTTTATAAGAAATCATCCCATGATCTATTTGACAAACCAGGCGTTTTAGGGCTAAATCTGTCCTGAATGAATAAAAAAAGCAGACAAATATAATTTTGATGAGGTAGGCTGATGAAAAGAAAGCCGGAAAGGCGTAACCCTAAAAATCGCCGGGATTCAAGTGACCAGAGGTCAGAAAAATTTGTTGAGTATTTTATCCCGCCGGAAAAGGAAAAACGCAGCGGAGAAGACCGGCGAAAACCAAGTCCGGATGACAAGTGAAAAACGGTTGATTCTGTTTGTCACCTAATTTTCCCGCTTGAAGTTTTAAACCTTACCCCAGGGTTACACAAAAGGAGAGGCGCCATCTCCAGGGCTACCGGGGTTCAGCCCCATTGGGGGGCTTCTGCGCCCCCCAGACTCAGGTTGCCCTGTGAACCGCGTACCGTTCAAAACGCCGCATTCTTGATAAAGGAGCCAGGATGAATCCCTTTGACCTGATCAAAAACTTTCCCATCCGGCACAAGCTGCTCTTCATTTATTCATCCTGCTTTATCGTCATCATGAGCCTGTCCAGCCTGATCATCTATTCCATTGTCAAGCAGACTGTGGAGGCCAATATTGAAAGCGAATTAAAAAACTCCACCTCGGCCATTCACAATTCAGTAAAAACAGCGGTGTCCGTCTCGATAAAAAACAGATTAAGAGGGGTGGCGGAAAAAAATTATGAAATTATCCAGCGGCTTTACCAGCTGTCGCAAAAAGGCAAAATCTCTAGCCAGAAAGCCAGGGAAAGGGCTGTCGATATCATTTTATGTCAGACCATCGGCTCCAGCGGGTATATCTGCATCCTGGACGGCCACGGCCGGGTGATCAAGCACCCGAAAAAATCATTGGAAGGTCTGGACATCTCAGACCGCAGGTTTGTCCAGGAAATGATTGCCATGAAAAACGGGTATATTGAGTATGAATGGCAGAACCCGGGAGACGAGGCCCCCCGGCCCAAGGCATTATACCTAAACTATTTTGCACCCTGGGACTGGATGATCACGGTGTCCTCCTATAGAAAAGAGTTTCTCAAGCTGGTGGAAATTAATGATTTTAAAACCGATATTTTAAGCCTGAAATTTGGGCAAACCGGGTACTCCTATGTTATGGATACCATGGGAAACGTGATTATCCACCCGGAACTCACCGGGATCAATGTATTCCATGACAATCGGTTTTCAGACCAATTTTTCAAGGACATGCTTGAAAAAAAAAACGGAAAGCTGGTCTATTCCTGGAAAAATCCCGGGGAAAAACGGTTCAGGGAAAAACTAGTTTTTTTCAATTATATTCCTGAATATGAATGGATCGTTGCCTCTTCCTCCTATTTGGATGAAATCCGGTCTCCTTTGTTTGCCATCAAGCAGATCATCATCCTGGTGGGCATGGCTGCCCTGGTGATTTTCATACCCATTACGGTTTTTTTAAGCGATACCATTACAAAGCCTTTGAAATCCCTGATGACCCGGTTCAAACAGGATATTGGGAGCGGGTTTGCCAACAGGGCCATTGAAATGGAATCCAGTGACGAGGTGGGGGAACTGACCTTTTATTACAACTCGTTTATGGATCGCTTGACCGCCTATGACAAGGAACTTTTAGCAGAAATCAACGAGAGACGCCTGGCCCAGGAAGCCCTGACCGAAAGCGAGGAAAAATACCGTTCTGTCATGGAATCCGTGCCTGATCCAATTGTGGTCTATGATATGAGCGGCATGGTCACCTATATGAATCCCGCCTTTACCAAGGTGTTCGGATTCACCCTTGAAGACAGCATGGGACACAAAATGGACCATTTTGTGCCCAAGGCCCATTGGAAAGAAACCATGGAAGCGATCAGCTCCATCCTCAACGGAGAAATTATCCCCAGGCTTGAAACCAAGCGAAAGGCCAAGGACGGACGCCTTGTGGATGTCACCACCCGGGGATCGGTGTACAGAGACCGCAATGGCAACCCCTTGGGCTCGGTCATCATCCACCGGGATGTCTCTGAAGTCAAACACCTTGAAAAGGCCATCATGGAAACCGGGGAAAAGGAACGCCAGGCCATCGGCAACGATCTTCATGATGATCTTTGCCCCCATCTCATCGGCATTGAAGGCCTGGTAAAAGTATTAAAACAAAAGGCAGACCATACCGCCCCTGATGCAGAACAACTCTCAGACCGGATTTCAGAATTGATCAAAGAGGCCATATCCAAAACCCGGCGCCTGGCCCGAGGGCTTTGCCCTGTATATTTTAATCTCGGCCTTGAAGCCGCCCTTGAGGACCTGGTGACCAATACCCGGGTGATCCATGATGTGGACTGCCGTCTTCAAAAGGAAAAAGGGCTTAAGGTCCAAAATCACATGGTCACCCTCAACCTCTACCATATTGCAGGGGAAGCCGTACGCAACGCCATCCGCCACGGCAGGGCCGATAAAATCATTATCTCAATGGCGCTCAAGGACAACCAGTTTGAATTCGGCATCCAGGACAACGGCAACGGCATCGATCCGGATCCGGAGTCCAAGGGCATGGGATTAAGGATAATGAACTACAGGGCAAAAATTGTGGGCGCCTCCCTGGTGATCTCCCGGGACAGGGGAAAAGGGACTCTGGTAAAGCTGACCATGCCTGCTGCAGCCTTGAACGAGCCAGGCAGTTGAAAGCGCTGGCATTCTGAAACAGATGGTGGTACGGTGAATAAATTTTTAATATTGATGGAATATGCCGGATAAAAACAAAATACTGCTGGTTGAGGACCATCCCATATTCAGGTTGGGACTTGCCGAACTCATAAACCAGGAACACGACCTTGCCGCCTTTGGAAAAGCCAAGGATGTGGACCAGGCGATTCTGGAAATCGAAGAGATGGACCCTGATCTCATCATTGCCGATATTTCCCTGAAGCAGTCAGACGGGATTGACCTGGTTAAATATGTCAAACAGCACCACAAGCATATCCCGGTGCTGGTGCTCTCCATGCACGATGAATATCTTTATGCCCAGCGGGCCCTGTCTGCCGGTGCCCTGGGGTATATCATGAAACAAGAGGCCATGGAGTCCGTGGTCACGGCCATTCACCATGTGCTTGACGGCAAAATTTATCTGAATGAAAAAGTAAAAGAGCATATCCTCCTGTCCATGTCCGACACCCCCAAAGCCCGGGAAAAAACCCCGGTTGACCGGCTTACGGACAGAGAACTCCAGGTGTTTAAACTCATCGGAAGAGGGTTTTCCTCCCGGGAAATTGCCGAGCGCCTCTTTCTAAGTATTAAAACCATCGGCACCTACAGAGAACGAATCAAGGAAAAACTCAACCTCAAGCATGCCAATGAACTTGTCCGCTGTGCCGTTCACTTTGAAAAGACAGGCCAGATCAGTACCCAGCCGGGTTAAACACCGCCTGTAGGTTGTCGACCTACATCTTCCTATGTGCCGGCCCTATCTTGCCCCACAAAAACACCTACATTTAAAATCGGGTTTGAGCCGATTGTCTCCCCCCCTGTCCTTTACTACACCAATAGTCCGTTGTTGTGCGTATTATCGTATCAACAAAAGGCGGTTAATTTTTCTATTTACACTATTTTTCCGTCTGGGATGCTCAATGGGGCAGGGAACACCTGACCTGGTTAAAGGCTGAAAACCGGTCTGACGCCGTTAGCAGCACAAAAAGTGTGACAGCGTCTGCTTCAGGCCATAATGATATCCATCTTTTAAATAGGGAGTTATCGCCATGAAAGAAAAGCTCTACAAAAAGGAGATTACGCTAACCATAGTCTTCTCTGCCCTCTGTGACAATATAAGTGAGACACTTACCCCTTGATAAATTAGTGTAGGGCGGGTAAGGCAATACTTATATGAAACCGATAAAAATGAACCCACTACCAGAGTCCGAAAAACAGGCAGCCCCCAAGGAGGCACCAATGGAAGGAGCCCATAGGGCGACTGGAATTGGTGCCTCCTTGGGGGGACAGGATTCAATCCCTGATCCTGAAGTTCCTGAGAAAAAGCCCCGGCGTAATTTCACTGCTTCTTATAAACTGCGTATTCTCCAAGAGGTTGAAAACTGCAATGAATCCGGAGGAATAGGTAGGATACTTCGAAGAGAGGGCCTCTATTCTTCAAATTTAGCCGATTGGCGCAAAGCCCGGAATAAAGGACTTCTCAACGCCATGGCACCTCGAAAGCGAGGGAGGAAATCCAAAGAGAAGAACCCATTGGCAACAGAGGTCGCCAGACTTCAAAAAGAAAAATCTAAATTAGAGCATAAGTTAAAACAGGCGGAACTCATCATTGAAGCCCAAAAAAAAATTTCTCAGATCCTGGGAATCCAACAAAATCTGGACGACCTCAAAGGAGACGACTGATGAATGCCGCCCTAACGTTAAGTTACGATATTGGGAAAAAGCCTTCATGTGAGGCTTTCGGTGTCCCTCGTTCATCTTTTTATAGGTTTTATTCTCCGAAAAAACATGTAAAATCAAAGCGGGGCAGTTCTCCTCTTTCTTTGAACCCTGATGAACAACAAACGGTTTTGGATATTCTTCACTCGGACACGTATCGAGACCAGGCCCCATACCAGGTCTATGCTTCTCTTCTTGATAAAGGAGAATACTATTGTTCCATCAGAACGATGTATCGGCTTCTTCACAAAGAACATGGTTCTGTGCCGGAACGAAGACGGCAGGTAAATCGCCCGAAATATAAAAAAACTGAATTGCTGGCAACAGGACCGAATCAGGTCTGGTCCTGGGATATTACCAAGTTGAAAAGTGTCACAAAATGGACTTATTTCTATCTGTATGTAATCATGGATATTTTCAGCAGGTATGTTGTCGGCTGGATGGTCGCCCATAGGGAACAAACAGCATTGGCCAAAAGGCTTATTGAGAAGTCCTGTGAAAACCAAAATATATTACCCGGTCAGCTTGGACTTCATGCAAATCGGGGAGCCAGTATGAAATCCAAAGGGGTTGCCCAACTTCTTGTCGATTTAGGGGTAACCAAAACCCACAGCAGACCGCACGTCAGCAATGATAATCCTTACTCTGAAGCTCAGTTTAAAACATTGAAATATTGTCCAAAATTTCCAAATCATTTTGGTTCGATCGAGGATACAAGAGCCTTCTGCCAGGATTTCTTTGGATACTACAATAAAGAGCATTACCATTCTGGTATTGGCCTGGTAACCCCGGAACAGTTTCATTATGGCATTGCTAAAGAGATTTATGGGTCTCGCTGTAGAACTTTGAAAGAGGCGTTTATTAAAAACCCAATACGCTTTAAGGGGAAAATCCCTCGGCCACCAGCTTTACCAGAAGCAGCCTGGATCAACAAACCGGAACAGGAAGAGAAGGATAAGATTGGAGCCTAATTTTAGGCATAAAGTGTCTCATTGTCATTGACACATTCCGTGCAGTGCCCGGGATAGGCCCGGGCACTGCAATCTTTTGATACCATATGGGCAGCAAAGGAAAACAAATGAACTACCTGACTTCCATGGGAAACCTTTTAAGTTTTACCCCTTTTTCAGGGGAGACACCAAAAGAGATCAAGGCCCTTCAATACTATTGTATTATCAATGTATTGATTCTCGGGCTTGTTTACGGATGCTCTGCTGCCTTATTCGCTAAAATGACCCTTGTGGACAAAGGGTTTGATGCCACGTCCGTAAATACGGCCAAAATCATCATTGCAGGGATCCCTGTGGCTTTTTTCATGCATGCGGGTGCGGCGCTTTTTATCTGGGTCTTTCTCAAGGCCATGGGGGGAAAGGCCAATTTTATGATCTCCTACTTTTACATTGGCGCTGCTGCCATTGCCCTCTGGCCTCTGGCCCCTTTTGTGGCCGTCCTCCAGATCGGCGCATTCTCTGTACTGCTTATTGTGCTGACCTTCCTGCTCGCTCTCTATGCATTTGCCGTCAACGTCCAAGTGATTAAAAAGGCATTCCAGCTCTCTGCCCTGCGCATGGCCATCGCCACCTCAGTGACGGTGATGTATATCTCCTGCTTTTTGTACCTGTGGATGTGATACTGAACTTATTTTTTGCGCCGTTTCCGTCTTGATTTTTTTTTATGCCTTTTTTCCCAATCCTCATTGGCCTGGATCATATCCTGAATATTTTCCGGGCCGTCAAGCACATCCACGGTAAGGGCGTATTCCTCTTTTCCCATCTGAACCCTGTCAATTTCTTTATGGATAAACCCTTCAATATCTGCCAGCAGCTCTTTTTCCCCGGTACTGCAAAAAGAGAGGGCAGATCCCTTTGACCGGCCTCTGCCGGTTCTGCCCACCCGGTGCACATAGGTCTCTTTTTGATCGGGCAGATCATAGTTGATCACATAGTCCACATTGGGGATATCAATTCCCCGGGCAGAGACATCCGTGGCAATGAGAATCTTTTGGGCATCGGACTTAAAAGCCTCCATGGCCTCCAGGCGCTGGGCCTGGTCTTTTTGCCCGTGAATGGTGATGGCATCGATATTGCCCCGGGCCAAGGCCTTGGCAACTCTTTCAGCTCGGACCATGGTTCTGACAAACACCATGATTTTGTCCTGGGGATGATCCCGGACAAACCTGCGCAGGAAGAAACGCTTATCATCCATCTCCACAAAGGCCACAAAATGGGATACATTTTTGGATACAGGATCATCAGGGGAAATCTGAATCCTGATGGCAGAGGATTTAACCTGGGAAAAGGCCAGTTTTTTGATTTCCTTATTAATGGTGGCAGAAAAGAACAGGGTCTGGTGACGCTGTTTTAAATGCCGTTTAATGGACTCGATATCCTGAATAAATCCCCTGTCCAGCATCTGGTCGGCTTCATCCAGGACCAGAATTCTTACCCGGCTGACATCAATGGCCCCCTGGCTGATCAAATCAAACATTCTTCCGGGCGTGGCAATGAGAATATCAACCCCCCAGGTCAGTTCATTGATCTGACTGTCCTGTTCAACCCCGCCGAAAACCGCACAGGGCTTTACCTTGGTCTGTCTGCACAGAGAAACAAATACCCCGTGGATCTGTACGGCCAGCTCCCGGGTGGGCACCATGACAATGCAGTGGATGCCAAATGTTTTTTTGGATGATTTGGCCTGGTGAATATTGTCAATGATAGGAACGGCAAAAGCGGCGGTCTTGCCTGTCCCGGTCTGGGCAATGGCCAGGACATCCTCTCCTTTTAAAATGGAAGGAATGGCCTTGTACTGAATGTCCGTGGGCCGTATCAGGCCCTGTTTACCCAGATTTTTCTTTAAGACCGAACTGATGGGATAGGTGTCAAATTTCATAAATTTCTTTCGTATTACAGGTTTGGGGATAGGATACAGGCCTAAGAAAGAAAAAGCAAGACAGGGGCATCTGCCCTTTGCCCTCAAAAGGAAAGGGGCGCCGGCAGATTAACGCCAGCGCCCCCCAAACCGCCCCCGGTTCTCATACGCTGCGTGGCAGGCAGCGCTGATTACCTGTATCCCTAAAAAAAACAAAACATCCTTTTGCAAGTCACACAGAAGGATGTATCCAAATCATTTCTGGATCTCTGTCTTCCGCAGAGACGGCACAGGTAATTATCAAGTCAGGTCTTCTGGCTTAGGAGTTGCCGGATTGCCTTACCTTCCCGATGGGGTTAACCTCATCAGTGGTGCTCAAAGCGTCCGTATCCATTTACAGCGGCGGGACCGCTCCTGAATCTCACAGGATTCCCTGTTCTTGATACGTTTTCTGGTACAAAACCTTGACACTTTTGTCAATGAAATTTATCCTTGGGCAGATGAATCATTCTCTAAACAATTGCAGGGCAGGCCATGATATCCATTAGGGGCAGCCTGTGATTAAAAACTTTTCCATGGATATCGGCAAAGGAGAAAAACACCTGATCTCAGGCCGTTCCGGATCCGGAAAAACCAGTTTTTTAAGGCTGTTACTCGGATTTGACCCTCAAGATACCGGGATCATCCAAATAAACGGCCTCACATTCAGCAAGCCAGATATCAAATCCATCCGAAATTTAATCTTTTACCTGAGCCAGGATGTAGATCTGCCCGATGAAACCGGCATCTCTCTGATCCATCGCGTTCTCAGGCTAAACAGGGACACGGCAATGGACATGGGGCAGATGGATTTTTTCCTCTCTCTTCTGGCGCTTACGCCGGGCTCATTGGAAAAAAAGGTCTCGGTTCTTTCAGGCGGAGAGCGCCAGCGCCTCGGCCTGCTTCTGGGGTTTATGCTCAACCGGCCGATCTGGCTTTTGGATGAACCCACCTCTGCTTTGGATGAGCCCATGAAAAAATCAATTGCAAGGCATATCATGGGCATGAACCAGACCCCTGAACTGGAACTGATATGGGTGCCCAAGACCTGAGCATACTTTCCCTGTCCAGCCTTTTGATCTTTCTCATTCCAATATTAATCATCAGCCAATACCTGAAACTTGGACTCAACCGTGCCATTTTAACCGGTAGCCTCCGCATGTGCCTGCAATTGAGTTTTGTAGGAATTTATCTTGAATTTTTATTCCGGCTCAACTCCGTGCTGCTGAACTTTGCCTATCTGCTGATCATGATTCTCATTGCCTGCTATACCGTACTCAAATCCAGCAATTTAAAAATACTCCCTTTTTTCATCCCTTTGTTTTTCGCCCTGGTGATTCCCTTTTCAGTCATCTTGTTTTTCTTTGATCTTATCATCGTTCAAATCGCCTCCCTTTTTGACGTCCGGTATCTCATCCCCATCGGCGGGATGCTTTTGGGCAACTGCCTTCGATCTCTTATCATCCGACTTAATCAATTTTATACCGGGATAAAAACACAGAAAAAACGAGGGCGTTCAAAATTCTGTGTCAGTTGAATGAAAGCTGATATACTCAGCTAAATAAGGAGAACTGACATGACCGAAGAAAACACCGAATTTGATTTTCAAAAAGCCCTTAAAGGCATCCAGGAAGGTAAACCCTTCACAGGTAAGGGCGGCGTCCTTACATCATTAATCAAAAATCTTGCTGAAGCTGCTCTTGAAGGAGAGTTGGAGTCCCATCTCGGGCAGGAAGTTTCTGCCAACCGCCGTAATGGAAAAAGCAAAAAGACCATTAAATCCCTGGATGGTAAATTTGAGCTGGAAACCCCGCGTGACAGGGCCGGAACCTTCTCTCCACAGATCGTCAAAAAACATCAGACAACGCTCAGCGATGAAATTGAAAGAAAGATAATAGCCCTTTACGGCCTGGGCATGAGTTATAATGATATGGCTTCCCATTTACAGGAAATCTATGGACTTGAGATTTCAAATGCCACTCTGAGCACCATTACCGATAAAATCATCCATACCGTCAAAGAATGGCAGGCCAGGCCGTTGGAAAATGTGTACCCAATCGTATGGCTTGATGCCATACATTATAAAGTACGAGAAAACGGAAAGGTCGGCAGCAAAGCCGTTTACACAATTCTTGGGGTGAATATCGAGGGCCGCAAAGAGGTTCTTGGGCTGTACATATCCGAGAATGAGGGTGCGAACTTCTGGCTGCAGGTGTTAACAGACCTTTCAAACCGAGGGGTAAAAGATATCCTGATTGCCTGTGTTGATGGTCTAAAAGGTTTTCCCGAGGCCATTGAGACCATATTCCCGGACACAGAAGTTCAACTCTGCGTAGTCCACCAGATCCGAAATTCATTGAAATACGTTGGTTCCAAAAATAAAAAAGAATTTATGGCAGATCTAAAACGTGTTTATAAAGCGGTCAATAAGGATCTGGCCGAAGAAGAACTGGATATCTTGGAAAATAAATGGAATGACAAATACCCGATTGTGATAAAATCCTGGCGGAACAACTGGGAACGCCTCAGTCATTTCTTTAAATATCCAGAAGAGATTCGACGGATAATATACACCACAAATACCATTGAGGCTGTGCATCGACAGTTTCGAAAACTGACCAAAACAAAGGGATCATTCCCGAACCAGGACAGCCTGTTAAAGCTGCTTTACATGGGGATCCAGAACGCCAGTAAAAAATGGACAATGCCGATTCAAAATTGGTCACTGACAATTTCCCAGTTGGCAATTTTCTTTGAAGGCCGGCTGGATAAAGAGCTGGGAATTTGATAGGGATTTATTTACAGATGGAAAAGATGGTTCCAGGAACTCCACTCCAGCAAAAGTCAACTCCTCCGACGTGGCTGATTGAAGGCCCATTCTCGGACCTGACTTTTACTTCCGCTGGCGCTGAGGCAGATCCGGGAACCGAAACCGTGACACAGAATTCTGAACATTCCCCTTTCTGGCGAAGCCCCTCGGCCATATCCTCAATGGAATTGGCCAAAACACCGATCTCATCCGAGCGTTTAATATGGGATAAGTCCACCTCAAGCGTCCCCTTGGCAATCCTGCGGGTGGTGGCCGCCATGTCAACCAGGGGGCGGGACAAGGATCTTGCAACCCCAAGGCTTGCTCCCAGCAGCAATACCAGGCCGGCAATGCAAATGCCAATGGACCGCTGTTTCAAAAGGTCCAACTCCCTGAACAATTCTTTTTTGGCCACCACCGTGCCCAGAATCCACCCGGAACAGGAAATCTCGTCCCATGCCAGATAGGCGTCCTCCCCGGCAAGAACAGGACCAATGGGTAAAAATCCCTGTTCCTCGCGGATCATCTTTATAGCAATGGCCCTGAGTTTAGAGGAATTATGTTTATCTGCCAGGGAAAATATGGATTCGCCATGGATCAATGATTCATCAGGATGTACCACAAAAAGCCCTGTCCGGGTAATAATAAAACTAAAGCCGGTTTTCCCGCTTCGCACAGACCGGGTGAACTCTGTCAGCCATTTTAAAGAGATATCTGCCGTTGCCACCCCATAAAAGCCTTGGGCCTTATCACGGAGCCCGGGCCGGTACAATGGCACCGAATAGGTCGCCATGGGAATATTGCCCCCGCCTTTGTCAAAATACGGATCACTCCAGACCGGGCAATTCAGAACCTTTGGCAGGATATAAAATTGTTTTTCCAGATAGGCATACCCGGACCCGGCCAGCTGGGCATATTCTATCCCATCCTTTTTTCTGAACGCATAGGGTGTAACCCCGGGGGTCATCCGGCCCTCTCCCGTGGGTTCAAAAAAAAGACCGCTGGCAAAGAGTTCAGGATTTTCATGAACCAGATTGACCATCAGGGACTTAAACTTGGATGTGTCCCGGACAGGAGAAATACTCATGAAAACAGAGAGGCTCTGGGGCAATTTTTCCACGGCCCGAAATTCCTGTTCAATGCGGCGGGTCATGGAACGTGTCAGGTGAGTGGCAATGGATTGCCCTGTTTTCAGAATCATCTGCCGGGTATTGACATAGCTGTAGGTTTCAACAAGACCCAGAATCAGGGCGGCACTGCTGAGAACCAGCAGGGTCATCTGGGCTTTAATACTTTTTTTCACCCGTCCTGTCATTTGCCTTTCCCCTTTTTGATCTGCTACGATCCATGGATTTTAATTTGACAACACATACCAGAGGTCCCAGGATTTATCCACAAATTCAATAAAAACAGCCGGACCGAAAAGCATCCCGGACCGGCTGTGAAACATAAAAGATGTCAATAGGAAAAGGGCCCTTATTCGCCCAGATAAGCCTCCCGGATTTTAGGATTTTTCAACAGGGCGGAGGCCTTATCCTCCAGGGTTATTTCTCCTGTTTCCATGACATAGCCCCGGGTGGCGGCCTGGAGGGCCAGGTTGGCATTCTGTTCCACCAATAAAATGGTGGTGCCCTCTTCCCGATTAATTTCAGCAATAATATCAAAAATCTGCTGGATAATAATGGGGGCCAGCCCCAAAGAGGGTTCATCCAGCAAAAGGACCTTGGGTTTGGTCATCAAAGCCCTTGCAATGGCCAGCATCTGCTGCTCTCCCCCTGAAAGGGTGCCCCCCTCCTGTTTGCTCCGTTCACCCAAAATGGGAAAAAGGTCGTAGGCATGTTGGATATCTTTTTCAATCTGGTCCTTGTCATTGCGGTAAAAGGCGCCCAGAACAAGATTTTCCCTCACAGAAAGCCTGGGAAAAATCCGGCGTCCTTCAGGCACCTGGCAAAGGCCTTTGGTGGGCAGTTTTTCAGGGGCCACCCGGTTGATCTGCTTGCCATCATACCAGACCTCGCCCTGTTCCGGGACCACTATCCCGCAGATGGTCATAAGCGTTGTGGATTTACCGGCCCCGTTGGCCCCGATCATGGCCACGATTTCGCCGGGCATGACTTTCATGGACACCCCTTTGAGCGCCTTGATGGAACCGTATCCGGAATGGACATTTTTCATTTCAAGAATCGGTTTTTCGCTCATCCTTATCAGCCCTCCTTTTCTTCGGACCGCTGGCCCACACGCTTTGCCGGAAGCAGGCCTGCCGGCCGGAACAGCATCATGATGATCATTGTAGATCCAAATACCAGCATTCGGTAGGACTCAAATTCACGGAAGATTTCAGGCAGGGCAATCAGGGCAATCACCCCGAGAATAATGCCCGGGATGGACCCCATGCCCCCCAGGACCACCATGCACAGCACCATGGCCGATTCCAGAAAGGTAAAACTCTCCGGAGAGACAAACTTCATCCGGGCGGCAAAAAAGGCCCCTGCAAGGCCGGCAAAAAAAGCACCCGTGGCATAGGCCAGTAATTTGTAGATAAAGGTGTTCACCCCCATAAGCTCGGCTGCGGTTTCATCCTCCCGGATGGATTCCCATGCCCGGCCCACCCTGGAAAAATTGAGCCGGTTTACGGCAATGGCCACGACAATGGCAAGGCCCAGGGCAAAATAATAGAAGAGTTGGAGTTTTTTCACCCAGATGGTTTCAAAGGAGATCCCGTTGTCAAAGACAAATTTGAAAAATCCAATGCGGTCAATGCCCAGAATCCCGTTGGGGCCGTTGGTCAAATCCATCCAGTTGTTGAGGATGATACGGATGATTTCCCCAAACCCCAGGGTGACAATGGCCAGGTAATCGCCTCTCATGCGCAGGGTGGGATACCCCACAATGCAGCCGGCAATACAGGCAAAGACACCGGCAAAGGGAAGGCATATCCAGAAGGCAAGGCCGTAGACCGTATTGAGAATGGCATAGGTGTATGCTCCGACCCCGTAAAAGGCGATATATCCCAGATCCAGCATCCCGGCCAGGCCCACAACCACGTTAAGCCCTAAGCCCAGACAGATATAGAGCAGCACATTGATGGCCACATCCGTGCCGTACCGCCCGGCAAACTGGGGATAGACCAGACAAAACCCCAGAAGAACCACCAGCCAGACCCAGGTGGGCAGCGCCGTGGCAGAGGCTTTCACACCCTGGGCAGCCCTGGACAAAGGACGGGAGACAAAGGTCATGGATCCGCTGGCCTTGATAATATAAATCACCAGGCAGACAGAGGATCCTGCCAGGAGATAACTCCATACCCGAAAGGTGGTCTGAAAGGTCAGGGTGCCGTCCGGGTGAATGCCCAGCATGGGCCAGAGCAGGCCCAGCAGCCAGAGCATGCCCATGGCATACGGTTTCCAGACTCGTTTAAACTCTTGTATCATCGATATTCTCGCCCATAATTCCAGTAGGTTTAAAATAAAGGACCCCGATCAGAATGATGAATGCAAACACATCCTTGTACTCGCCGGAAAGATAGCCGGCACCAAAGATTTCCACCATACCGATAATCAAACCGCCGATCATGGCGCCGGTAATATTCCCGATCCCGCCGAGAACGGCAGCGGCAAACGCCTTGATCCCGGGCACAAATCCCATGTCATACTTGACCGACCCGTAATAAAGGCCGTACATGATGCCAGCAGCCGCAGCAAGACCTGCACCAATGGCAAAGGTCAGGGAAATAATCCGGTTGGATCCAATGGCCACAAGGGCCGACATGGTCTTGTCCTGGGCTGTGGCCCGCATGGCCATACCAACCTTGGTCTTGAACACCAAAATGTTCAGGCCGATGAGAAGGGCTGCGGTCAGGGAAACAATGGTGATCTGGAGATAAGAGATGGTGATCATCCCAAAATCAAACCCGCCCTGGAAAAGCTCTGACGGATAGACTGCATCATAAACCCCCCGGGTGAGCATCATTCCGTTGGATAAAAAGATGGACATGCCCAAAGCAGAAAGCAGGGCAGCCAGCCGGGAATTTTTTCTCAAAGGCTTATAGGCCACTTTTTCAACCCCGATGGCAAGGTAGGCGCAATATCCCATGGCCAGTACAAACGCGCCGGTGAGACAGAGTATCGGGTGGGTTTCCATGTACCCGAGGCCTGAAAAATATCCCAGGGCAATGGCCCCCACATATCCACCTGCGGCAAAGAATTCGCCATGGGCAAAATTGATAAGCTGGATCACACCGTAAACCATGGTATAGCCCAGCGCAATCAAGGCATACATGCCCCCAAGGGTCAAACCGTTAATCAACTGCTGAATAAAATATTCCATTCTTTATATTTCTTAACCTGTGTCTCTTGGTGAAAAGATGCAGCCGGACAGATGAACGTCCGGGCCGGCTGCATCCAAGGGTAAAACTTAGGGTTTACTTGATCAGGCCGTTTACAGGTTCCCAATAGGGGACAAACTTTCCGTCCACAACCTTGAAGGCAATATAGGAAGAACCGGAATCGCCGTTGGCGGCAAATTTCACATGCTTGGCAACACCCTGGAAATCCAGTTTCATGAGTTCTGCCTTCACTTTGGCAGGATCTGTGGTGCCGGCCGCCTTGATGGACTTGAGAAGAGAGGTGGCTGCATCATAGGCATAGGTGGCATAGGCTGCGATTTTGCCGTACTTGGGTACATAGCGTTCTTCAAAAGCCTTGTACTCAGGCGTGGAAGGATCGGTGAACCCATAGGTCAAACATACGCCTTCAGCCGCATCTTTAGCCACTTCCATGAACTTGGGCTGGAACACGGCATCCTGGGTGACGATCTGGGATTTCATGCCCAGACGTTTGGCCTGGAGCATCATCATGGCTGCAGGAGAAAACCCCTGAAGAGACATGTAAAACACATCGGCATTGGCCTTTTTGGCCATGGTCAGAATCGCAGAAAAATCTTTATCCCCCTGGTTTACATGCTCATGGGCCAGTATTTTTATGCCCATGGATTCAGCAGATTTGGCAACAGAGTCCGCAAGTCCCTGGGAATAGGTGGTCTTATCATCAACGATAAACATGGTTTTTGCTTCCAGGGATTCTTTGATGAACTTGGCTGCGGCAGGGGCCTGGTCATCGTCACGGCCGCACATGCGGAACATGTAAGGAAGACCGCGGTCGGTTACTTTTTCGTTGGTGGAAGCAGGGGTGATCATGATGATATCTTCCTCTGCCAGAACATCGGAAGCAGGAATGGTGGAAGATGAACAATAGGCACCCACAACGCCGGCAACTTCCAGGTTGATGAGTTTGTTGGCTGAAGCGACTGCCTGACGGGGATCACAGGCCGTATCCTGGGCAAAAAGTTCAATTTTGTCAAACCCGGGAATGCCGCCGGCTTCTTCAAATACGGCAATGGCTGTGAGCACGCCGTTTTTGATGTCTGTGCCGTCAGAGGCATAGCGGCCGGTCAAAGGACTCATGGAGCCGATTCTCAAAGTTTTCGCAAACACACCGCCGCAGAGAAACGGAACCAGGATGAGGCCCATTACCAAAATTGAAACAACTCTTTTTTTCATCGTCTTCCTCCTAAAAATTATTGGTTGGCAGGTTGACCTAAGTATGCCTCGATCACTTTGGGATTATTCTGGATTTCAGTTGAATTTCCTTCCGCTATTTTCACACCATGATCAACACAAACAATATGATCACACACACCCATGACCACCTTCATGTCATGCTCTACCAAGAGCACGTCAATGCCGAGGTCTTTGATGCGGGCAATGTCATGCATCAACTCCGAGGATTCGCTGGGGTTCATACCGGCGGCAGGCTCGTCCAGCAGAAGCACCTTGGGTTCCGAGGCAATGGCCCTGGCAATCTCCAGGCGCCGCTGCAGCCCATAGGGCAGACTTGAGGCCACGTCATCAGCATAGTCGCCGACCCCCATAAACGTCAGGGCCTCCATGGCCTTTTCCTTTATCCACGCCTCTTCCCGCTTTTGGGAAGGGGTCCTTAAAATAGAACCGAATATCCCTTTTCCGGCCCGGCAATGTCTTGCCACCATGGCGTTTTCAATGGCCGTCATGGCAGAAAAAAGGCGAATATTCTGGAAGGTTCTGGCAATGCCTTTTTCAAAAATCACATAGGGCCGTTTGCCCAGAATGCTTTTGCCGTCAAAAATCACATCCCCTTCCGATGCCTGGTACACCCCGGTAAGAACGTTGAAAACAGTGGTTTTCCCCGCGCCGTTGGGTCCGATAAGTCCGACGACACGGCCGTTGCCAATGGTGAAACTCAAATTGGACAGAGCAAGGAGGCCACCAAACCGTACACTGATATTTTTTAGTTCTAATTCAGCCATTGCGATATTCGATCCATTTAGATTTACCTGAAAATCACTTAAAAAGCGCTTCTATAGCCTATTTGTAGCTTTCTGTAGCCCATAAAGTTTGGGTTGTCAACAATTAAAAACCCCGTTCTACATTGTGAAACACCATAAAACAGAGACGGGCAGGGGCGTTCCTGAAATTAAATGGTTTAACCATATAATTTTTACATCCGCCCATTGATCTTTACATAGCCTTTACTTTACCGTTACAAGACCCTTGACATTTTGAGCGTATTCTGACACGCTCAAAAAAACAATAGGGAGCAAAAAATGAAACCACCGCTCACAGAAAAACAAAAAAAAGTGCTGGATTCTTTGGAAAAAGAGATGGATCTCACCGGCTCAGCCCCAAGCCTGAGAACCATTGCCGCCACCCTCAAGGTCAGCCATGCCGCCGTGGCCCAAACCCTAAAAACCCTTGAAGACAAAGGGTATATCCGCAGGCAGGGCCGGTACAGCCGAACCGTTCATATTCTGGGCCCCAGAAAAGAGGCAAAGGGCCGGGCCAAAACCATCCCCATCATCGGACGGATGACGGCCGGCCTGCCCATGTACGCCAGCCAGGAATGGGAGGGCAGCCTCGTGGTTGATCCTGAGCTCTATCCCGGAGACGACCTTTTCGGACTTCGGATCCAGGGTCAGTCCATGAAAAATGCCGGTATTCTGGACCAGGACATTGCCGTTTGCCGGCCCAGGCAATATGCCCATAACAACGAAATTGTCGTGGCCCTGATCCATGGCGAGGATGCCACGGTCAAACGTTTTTTTCTCCATTCCGACCGCATTGAGCTGCGCCCGGAAAACCCGGAATTTACCCCCCAGACCTATGGATTTGACCAAGTCCTCATCCAGGGAAAGGTTGTGGGCATTATCCGACCGGCCATGGACCAGGAAGCGCCCCGTGACTGACTCCCCTCCTAAAAGTCCGCTTTTCATGGGCACCAGCGGATATTCCTACGGAGAATGGGTGGATGCCGGCATTTACCCTGCAGGCACCCATGCCGCAAATATGCTGCCGGCCTATACCCGGATATTCAAGGCCTGCGAACTCAACTACACCTGGTATCAAATGCCCAAGGCCTGCGCCATGGAACGGATGGCAGCCAAGGTCCCCCCTGGATTCAAATTCAGTGTCAAACTGACCCTGACCCACGAAGTCAACCCGAAAACCTGGACCCAGGAGGCGGCCAGCTTCCGCCAGGGCGTTGCCCCCCTAAAGGCAAACCAGTCACTTTTAAGTATTCTGATCCAGTCCCCCCCCTATTTTCAGCGGACTCAAAAAAGGCTATTTTATCTTGCCGCCCTTGCAGACGAACTTGCAGGACTCCCCCTGGCCGTGGAATTCCGCCACCCCTCCTGGGTCAACGACAAGGTCTTTTACGGGCTTGAACAAAGACAGATCACCCTGGTCACGGTGGACGGTCCTCGTCTGCCCCATCTATTTCCCAGGCTTTCCCTGGTCACCAACCCCAAACTTTTTTATCTCAGGCTTCACGGGCGAAACCGCCAGGGCTGGCGGTCCGGCAATATGCAAAAACAGTTTGACTACGACTATTGCGAACCCGAACTCAGGGAAATTGGAACAATGACCTGCCAGGAAATCATGCCCGAGGCTGAAACCGGAGCCCTGTTTTTCAACAACCATGTCCGGGGCCAGGCCCCGAAAAACTGTCTTCGCCTGGAACAGATCATCAAAACCCTGCCATGACGCCCCGGTCCATCATCCACCTCAACATTGCTGACTTTGCCGCCCGGGTGGAGACCTGCCTGAGCCCCGGGTTGAAAAAGGCACCAGTGGTCATTGCCCCGGCAGGCGGGCCAAGGGCCCGGGTATTTGACATGAACGAACAGGCCTTTCAAACCGGGGTGCGAAAGGGCATGAACCTGTCCTCGGTCAAACACCGGGATCCGGGCATTAGAATTCTGCCCCCCCGGTTCAACCGGTATGCCCAGGTGATGAGAATAATATTCAAACAGGCCCTGGCCTATACCCCCATTGTTGAATCCGGTGCCGGGGACGGCCATTTTTTCCTGGATATCACAGGCACGGGAAGGCTTTACGGTCCGCCGCCGGATGTGGCCTTCCGCCTGAAAAAAGCCATATTAAAAGAATTCGGCCTGGACCCGATCTGGTCTCTGGCCACCAACAAGCTTGTGGCCAAGGCCGCCACCCGGATGGTCAAACCTGTTGGAGAATTTATTGTGGGACCCGGAGAAGAAGAGACCTTCCTGGCCGCCCTGCCCATTGAACTTCTGCCCGGACTCTCCAAACAAGAGATTCAAACGATCACCCAGTTCAACCTGACCCGGGTGGCCCAGGCCCAGCCCCTGACCCGGGCACAATTGAGCATTCCCTTTGACCAGCGGGCAGGGCGTATCCACCAGCTTCTCCACGGGGTGGACCCTGAGCCTGTGATCCGGTCCCGGGCCGGCGCGATTACGGTTGACCATGAGTTTGCCACAGAGACCAACGAGGCAGATGAACTCAAAGCAGGACTCTTTCCCATGGTGGCCGCCTTAGGCCGCCAGGCCCGCCATCATGGGTTGCGGCTCCAAAAACTGGTGTTGTCCATCTCTTACGCCGACGGAATCTGTTGCCAAAAAGCCATGCCCCAGGCCACCACCAATGACATCCCCATGTTCAAACAGGCCTGGACCCTGTTTTGTTCCGCATGGAAACGACGGGTCTACATCCGCCATTTATCCCTTTCCTGCCATACCGCACCCGGGCAGGGCCGTTTCCAAAACGTGGGCATTCCAGGACCTGGCCCATGGGATCATCCAGCCCGGGCAGACCGGGTGGACCTGGCCATGGACAAAATCAGGTCCCGGTTCGGGCAAACCGCCATCCAGGCCGGGGCAGCCCTATGCAATCCCGGAACAACCAATAGGCTAAAGCCCAAAATTTCCAGGCCGGCCCCATGATTCCTCTGACCTGCCGTTCCCATTATTCCCTGATGTGGGGAACCGCATCCGTGGAAAGGCTGTGCGCCCGGGCCAGGCAGCTGGGATATTCGGCTCTGGCGCTTACCGACACCGACAACCTTTACGGGCTCTGGGACTTTCTTAGCGCCTGCAGAACCCATGGGCTCAAGCCCATTGTCGGGGCTGAAATCACCGATCCCTCATCCCCGCACCGGGCCATCTGCCTGGTAAAAAACGATCAAGGCTACCACCACCTTTGCACCTTGCTCACCCGCCGCCATCAAGACAAACACTTTTCCCTGAAACAGGCCATCCCCCCCCTGGGCCGGGGCATGGTCATCCTCACCCGGTCTTCTGAGCTGCTGGCAGACTGGCATGACCAGGACCCTTGTCTGGACTTGGGTGCGGCCCTGCCCAGGGCTCCGCTTTCCTGCCGCCATGACCTGTGCCGGACCGCCCGGAAAAGATCCCTTCCCATGGTGGCCACTCCGGGCAGTTTTTTTCTCCATTCCCGGGACCATGGCACCCATGCCCTTGTCAGGGCCATTGATACGAACCAATGCCTCTCCCGCTTAGGCCATGGAGACCTTGCTCCGGAGAACGCCTTTCTCAACAGCCCTGAATATTATCAACAAAAATTTTCCATCCTGCCCCAGGCGGTCAAAGCCACCTATGCGCTTGGAGAGCGCCTGAATTTTCAAGGGCCTGACTTCGGCATTATCATGCCGCCATTTGAGCCGGGACCGGGCAGAACCGCCCATGACCTGCTGAGAAAAAAAACCATGGAAGGCGCCGAAAAACGAGGAATGTTCAGAATTCTGTGTCACGGTTTCGGTTCCCGGATCTGCCTCAGCGCCAGCGGAAGTAAAAGTCAGGTCCGAGAATGGGCCTTCAATCAGCCACGTCGGAGGAGTTGACTTTTGCTGGAGTGAAATTCCTGGAACCATCTTTTCCATCTGTAAATAAATCCCTATCAAATTCCCAGCTCTTTATCCAGCCGGCCTTCAAAGAAAATTGCCAACTGGGAAATTGTCAGTGACCAATTTTGAATCGGCATTGTCCATTTTTTACTGGCGTTCTGGATCCCCATGTAAAGCAGCTTTAACAGGCTGTCCTGGTTCGGGAATGATCCCTTTGTTTTGGTCAGTTTTCGAAACTGTCGATGCACAGCCTCAATGGTATTTGTGGTGTATATTATCCGTCGAATCTCTTCTGAATATTTAAAGAAATGACTGAGGCGTTCCCAGTTGTTCCGCCAGGATTTTATCACAATCGGGTATTTGTCATTCCATTTATTTTCCAAGATATCCAGTTATTCTTCGACCAGATCCTTATTGACCGCTTTATAAACACGTTTTAGATTTGCCATAAATTCTTTTTTATTTTTGGAACCAACGTGTTTCAATGAATTTCGGATCTGGTGGACTACGCAGAGTTGAACTTCTGTGTCCGGGAATATGGTCTCAATGGCCTCGGGTAAACCTTTTAGACCATCAACACAGGCAATCAGGATATTTTTTACCCCTCGGTTTGAAAGGTCTGTTAACACCTGCAGCCAGAAGTTCGCACCCTCATTCTCGGATATGTACAGCCCAAGAATCTCTTTGCGGCCCTCGATATTCACCCCAAGAATTGTGTAAACGGCTTTGCTGCCGACCTTTCCGTTTTCTCGTACTTTATAATGTATGGCATCAAGCCATACGATTGGGTACACATTTTCCAACGGCCTGGCCTGCCATTCTTTGACGGTATGGATGATTTTATCGGTAATGGTGCTCAGAGTGGCATTTGAAATCTCAAGTCCATAGATTTCCTGTAAATGGGAAGCCATATCATTATAACTCATGCCCAGGCCGTAAAGGGCTATTATCTTTCTTTCAATTTCATCGCTGAGCGTTGTCTGATGTTTTTTGACGATCTGTGGAGAGAAGGTTCCGGCCCTGTCACGCGGGGTTTTTAGCTCAAATTTACCATCCAGGGATTTAATGGTCTTTTTGCTTTTTCCATTACGGCGGTTGGCAGAAACTTCCTGCCCGAGATGGGACTCCAACTCTCCTTCAAGAGCAGCTTCAGCAAGATTTTTGATTAATGATGTAAGGACGCCGCCCTTACCTGTGAAGGGTTTACCTTCCTGGATGCCTTTAAGGGCTTTTTGAAAATCAAATTCGGTGTTTTCTTCGGTCATGTCAGTTCTCCTTATTTAGCTGAGTATATCAGCTTTCATTCAACTGACACAGAATTTTGAACGCCCTTAAAAAACGGTATGGTCTTCCCCTGCCACCCAAGGTAACCCGGCGAATAGACCACGAGCTTGCCATTATTTTTGAAAAAAATTTTTCCGCCTATTTTCTCGTGGTTGAGCAGATTGTGAGCCAGGCCTCAAGAACCTGCGGCCGTGGATCCGGCGCCTGGAAACGGCAGAAAAAAGCCTTGCAGACCAAATCCGAGCCCTGCCGGAATTCAAAGACATGGACTTTCCAGATCCCTGGTCGAAAATCCTGGCAAAGGCCCGGGCGCTGGTGGGCTGCCCCAGGTATTTATCTGTCCACCCCGGCGGCATTGTCATCACGCCAAAGCCCATTAACACCTATGTCCCGGTTGAAACCGCCCCCAAGGGCGTTCCCGTGATCCAATGGGAAAAAGAGGGCACGGAAAAGGCAGGTCTTGTCAAAATAGATCTCCTGGGAAACCGGAGTCTCGGGGTAATCCGGGACTGCATCTCAAGCATTGAACAGACCCGGAAAAAATTTGATGATTTCCAGACTATGGACCCTGAAGACGACCCTGCCACCCAGAATCTTGTGGCCCAGGGGCTGACCATGGGCTGTTTTTACATTGAAAGCCCTGCCATGCGCCTGCTCCAGAAAAAAGCCAAAACAGGGGACTTTGCCAGTCTGGTCATCCATTCGTCGATCATCAGACCGGCAGCCAACGCCTTTATCCAGGCATACCTTGAACGTCTCCACACGGGAAAATGGACGCCCATCCACCCGCTGGCCAAAGGCCTTTTAGACGACACCTTCGGCATCATGGTTTTTCAGGAAGATGTTGCCAGGGCCGCGGTCTGTCTGGCCGGATTCACCCATGCCCAGGCAGACGGACTGCGCAAAATCATGTCCAAAAAAGAAAAACACCGGGCGTTGTCCGCCTATTATACGGCGTTTTCAAAAGGGGCGGCAGCCAAAGAGGTCAGCCCGGAAGAGATCAAACGAATCTGGAAGATGATCCTCTCCTTTTCAGGCTACTCCTTTTGCAAAGCCCACTCGGCTTCCTATGCCCGGGTATCCTTCCAGGCCGCCTATTTAAAAACCCATTATCCGGCCCAGTTCATGGCCGCAGTCATCTCCAACCAGGGCGGATTTTACTCCTGCTTTGCCTATGTGTCCGAAGCACGGCGAATGGGGGTTAAAATCCTTGGGCCGGATATCCACAAAAGCCGGATTCGCTGGCAGGGAAAGAAAAACACCCTGAGAGCAGGGTTCATGGCCATCAAGGGATTGGCCCAAAACTGCATGGAAAAAATCATCAAAGAGCGGAAAAAACGACCCTTTTCCCATGGTCTTGATTTTTTTTCCCGGGTCCGCCCCCAGAAGGGTCATGCCCAGGCCCTGATCAACAGCGGCTGCCTGGACAGGCTCACGGATCAGAACAGCCGGGCCGCTCTGCTCTGGGCCTTTTACGCCTGGCAGGCCGCCACAGCCCCCCGGTCTCTGTTCTCCCCCCCACGGCCGGATATCCCGGACCTGCCGCCGGACTTGCCCATGGACCGGCTGCGCAAAGAATTTTCAACCCTGGGGTTTCTCTGTTCCGGCCACCCCCTGACCTTATTTGCCAAAAGGCTCCAGGGCCAGGACCTTGTAAAAGCCGTTGATATTCCCGCCCACCAAGGACAGCAGGTCCGCATTGCCGGATGGCTGATCACCGGCAAAACCGTGAGGACCAAACAGGAAGACCCCATGAAATTTCTCACCTTTGAAGATGACACCGGTATCGTGGAAACCGTGTTTTTCCCCAGACCCTATGCCCGGTTCTGCCATATCCTGGATTATGGTAAACCCTATATACTGTCAGGTACGGTCGAATCCGAGTGGGGCGCTGCTACCCTCACCGTAACGGCCACCCAAAGGATTTCCTATCCCGAATATTTCATGAAATTTTAAGCATTTTGCCAAAAAGTTATATTATTACAATCGGTTGTGTCGTTTTTTAAGTCGTTTTCCATTATACAAAACCTCACCCTCCGGACAAAGCGTTTTACCTCATCTGCTGGGTTACTGTCCGCTCACAGTAAAGGACTACGGCTTCTCGGTCTGTGCCTTGCAGCTAAGGCAAAAACGCTTTGTGAAATATGCGGGATAGAAGCAACAAAATTGTCCGTTTTCCGCTCGCCGGCCAGTACACGCCTAAAATCCCCTCCCGCCCCACGCAAACCGTCCGATCAAAACAATAATTCAGAAACTCTCTGAAGTTGTTACATTTTTGGCCGATAATCTTTTCCACAAAATTACATTTTTGAATAAAAATAAAGATTTGAACTGGCACCCCAAACAGAACACAAAGATAAAAAAAGAGGTATCCATATTATTTCAGGAGGTTAGCAACAATCTCCCGAAAACCGGCCCGGTTTGGTATAGGATTTGCGATTAAAGAAACACGACCATAACGTTAATCAAAATTAAGGGTGAAACACCATGCTGAAACATGCGTTAACCGTTTTTGGAATTTTCATACTGACCACTGTCCCGGCCCTGGCCGGGGAGGGTACCATAGACACAGGGGATACGGCGTGGGTGACCATGTCCACGGCCCTGGTCATGATGATGACCCCGGCAGGACTGGCCCTGTTTTACGGCGGACTTTCCCGGTACAAAAACCTGCTCAACACCATTGCCATGACCCTGACAGCCTATTGCCTGGCCTCGGTGGTCTGGGTTGCATGGGGCTATTCCCTGGCATTTGGAAAAAGCAGCTCCCTTTTTATGGGCAGCCTGGACCATTTATTTCTTGCGGGCATCGATATCCATTCGGTATCCGGCACCATTCCCACCCTGCTCTTTGTTATGTTCCAGATGACCTTTGCCTGTATTTCCGTGGCCATTATTCTGGGCTCTGTGGTGGACCGGATGAAATTTTCCGCCTGGATTGTCTTTACCATCCTTTGGGTCACCTTTGTCTATACCCCGGTGTGCAACTGGGCCTGGGGCGGAGGATGGATGCACAAAATCGGCGCCCTTGATTTTGCCGGGGGCAACGTGGTCCATATCAACGCAGGGGTCTCGGGCCTGGTCCTGGCCCTGGTCTTAGGAAAACGCAGAGGATACGGCAAAGAGGCCATGATTCCCTCGTCTATCACCTTTACCGCATTGGGGGCCGGACTTCTCTGGTTCGGATGGTTCGGGTTTAATGCCGGCAGTAAGCTGGCTGCCGACGGTGTGGCAGCCTCGGCCTTTATGGTCACCAATACGGCTGCTGCCATGGGCGGCCTTGCCTGGCTGTTTGCAGAATGGAAAATTGCCGGCAAACCCACCCTTCTAGGCCTTGCCTCCGGCGCCATTGCAGGGCTTGTGGGCATCACCCCGGCAGCCGGATTTGTCACCCTGGCCGGGGGCTTTGCCATTGGCAGTGTTTCAGGCATAATAGGATATTTCGGGGTCACGGTGCTCAAGCAGAAACTTGGGTATGATGATGCCCTGGACGCCTTTGGCATCCACGGGCTCTGCGGCATATGGGGAGCCCTGGCCACCGGGCTGTTTGCCTCTCCCTCGATCACCCAGGGGGCCTGCGGCCTGTTTTACGGAAATCCCGGGCAGATCGGTGTCCAGCTGCTCTCCATTCTGGGGACCATTGCCTTTTCCATTTTAGCCACCCTGGTTGTGATCTTTATCACCAAAATTCTGACCAAGGGGTTGAGGGTGGATCCTGACCATGAACAGATCGGTTTGGACAACGCCCTCCACGGAGAACGGGCATTTGAAATCGAGTAAAAAATTCCGGCCCGGGAGTATGATCCGACCCGGGCCGGCCATGATCATGATTTAAACGTTAAATTTTTTTATAATTGACGATACTGACGAATTTCCCTATCACAAAGAAATGAAGAATCTATCTGGA
This sequence comes from Desulfobacter sp., assembly GCA_028768545.1. Lineage (NCBI taxonomy): Bacteria > Pseudomonadati > Thermodesulfobacteriota > Desulfobacteria > Desulfobacterales > Desulfobacteraceae > Desulfobacter > Desulfobacter sp. The sequence goes on along the minus strand of CP054838.1, from coordinate 576,317 downwards.
GACCCCAAAAAAGATCTGCCTTACAAAAGGCTTCAGCAGCATCTCAACGCCCAGCCCGTTGGATTCCCCCCCAGCCCCAAAGGGAGTGACATCAAGCTGCTCAAGCATATTTTCACCTCCCAAGAGGCTAGGATCGCAGCCTGCCTCAGCCATGAGCCCCTGTCTTTAGAGACTCTTTTTTCCCGGGCCAGGCATCTGGTCAATACCCGAGAGGCCCTTGAAACCTGTTTAACCACCATGGTCAAAAAGGGCGGGATTGAATATTACCTTAAGAACGGCCAGGGCTGCTATGGCAACACCCCTCTGGTGGTGGGAATGTACGAACTCCAGGCCCACCGGCTCACCCCTGAATTTATCCGGGATTTCAAAGCCTATACCTCGGAAAAAGGCTATGGCATCTCATTTCTGTCAACAACACTGCCACAGATGCGGACCATTCCCATCAACCAGACGATCACCCCACACCTGCCCATGGCTGATTTTGACGACATCCAAAGATTGTTAGAAACGGCCCGGCCGCCCTTTGTGATCCTGCCCTGTATCTGCCGCAAAAAAAAGGCCATGCTCAATGAGCCCTGCACCCAGACAGACCGGACAGAGACCTGCCTTGCCATGGGCGATATTGCCCAGACCCTGATCAAAATGGAAATCGGCCGAAAAATCCCAAGGCAGGAGGCCATGGAAATTGTTCAATTAAACCAGGAAGAGGGGCTGGTGCTCCAGCCGTCCAACACCCAAAAGATCGAATTTTTATGCGCCTGCTGCGGATGCTGCTGTTCCATGCTGAGTCTTCAAAAAGAACTGCCCCTGCCCCTGGACTTCTGGGCATCCAATTTTAAAGTGATCCTGGACAAGGATATCTGTGTGGGCTGCGGCAAATGTGCAGACCACTGCCAGACCGGTGCACTGACCATTGTCTTGTCAAAGGGTCAAGAAAAAAAACGATCTGAACCTATCCTGAATCCCAACCGCTGCATTGGCTGCGGCCATTGTGTGACAGCCTGCCCTGCCAATGCCCTCTCCCTGGCACCCCGGCCTTCAAAGTCCAGGCCCCCGGCAGACCGAAAGGCCTTGAACACCATTTTCCTGAAAGACAAAACCCCTTGGGCCCGGATAAAAGTCATAGGGAAATTGGCCCGGGCCATACTCATGACAGGGGATATCCGCCTGCTTAAAAAAACAGATTAGCCCAGCATGCCCCGGAAACACCGCAAGGGCGGATTGGAAAGACTTGTATCCAGGTGCAGCACCGGATTATGCCCAAAACGAATCTGAATTTTCTTTTAACCAGGCAGAGATTATCCGAAAAAAATCATCTTTTGCATATTTCTCCCTAAAAGGCGAATGACCACACTTGTCAAATTCATGGTATTCCAGCTGGGGGATATACGGTTTGAGAGAATCTCTGGTTCTGTTACAAAAAATATTTCCAGGACAAAGAGATCGTTCAGGCGTAAAATTTACGCAGCATAAGAAAACAGATTTTCGACGAATTCTTTCTGCTTTAAAATTTCTCCCTTCCTGATATTTTTAACTTGTCCTTTTCTGATCATGTTCATAATTTCATAGCCTTTTAGCGTCCGCCAGGCAGAATGAAATGTCTTGAACCCCATACCAGCTCTGACAAGCTTTTTGATAAACCGGTGATCTTGCTCAATAATATTGTTCAGATATTTATTCTGTCTTAGGATACAGTCCTTATTCAGAAGCTTTTTTTCTTTCAAAGCCTTTACTGCCGGAGGATATGCAGGATTTCCGTCAACACTCAGAACCCGAGGTCTGGAGCTATTGGAAGCTCGCAGCATCTTTTTAAAAAATCGTTTGGCAGATTCCATATTACGTCTGCTGCGAAGAAGAAAATCGATGGTATTTCCACGGGAATCGACCACTCGGTAAAGATACTTCATTTTCCCCCGCACCTTGATATATGTTTCATCAATACGGTAAGAATCATTTGATTGCCGCAGATACTTCCTGCTTCGCTTTTCCATTTCAGGAGCATAGCACTGAACCCATCGGTAAATGGTACTTTGATCCACAGACAAGCCCCGTTCTTGCATCATCTCTTCCAGATTCCTGTAACTCAGTTGATATCTCAGGTTCATCAGAAAATCGCGTACCTGGACTGAGAAACATCACTGGGAAGGCAATAACACAGTAAGGATTTTTATGCTTGAAATGATGGTGTGAACATGATCATGTTCTAATTTTTTTGTGTTATTCGCACAAAATCGGAGAATGAATTAATGTCCACAAGCTTCATATACCATGCCTTTGGCCTTCGTGACTACTTTTATAAAACAACACGTTTCATCGGTGGAATAATCACTTTTGAACTCATACCAAAACCGGAGGCGGTAAAATGCCCGGAATGTAATTCCAGGTCCGTCACCAGGAAAGGGATTGTGACAAGAGATCTCAGAACAATACCGGTAGGTTCAAAACCCGTGATTCTCAGGACGGCTATCCAGAGAATTTGGTGTTCGTTCTGTCAATTTGTCCGGCAAATCAAACTATCCTTTGCCCAGGAGGGGAAAAGCTATACCCGGGCTTTTGAACGGTATGTCTTGGAGTTGTCTCAGTTCATGACAATCAAAGATATTGCCATCCATTTAAGGATCAGCTGGGATACGATAAAGCAGATCCAGAAAGAAGACCTGCTGAGGCGTTATCGAAAAATCCCCCTTGAGAAAGTCCGGCAGATTGCCATAGATGAAATTTCCATAGGGAAAGGGCATAAATACTTGACCATCGTGATGGATCTGGAATCCGGTAGAATTCTGCACGTGGGAGAAGGAAAAGGTGGTGAAGCTTTGAAATCTTTTTGGACAAAAGTGAAAATATCGAAAGCAAAAATCAAAGCCGTCAGCATCGATATGTCCCCGGCATACTTGAGTGCTGTTATTGAAAATCTTTCTGGTTCAGCAATTGTCTTTGACAGATTTCATGTTGTTAAATTGTTCAATGAGAAACTGTCGGATTTCAGGCGAAAGCTCTACAACCTTCTTGCCAATACCGGGCAACAAAAACTTCTGAAGGGAGTCCGGTGGCTTTTGTTAAAAAATCCCGAAAACCTCAGTGATGACAAGAAGGAGGCCCAACGGTTAGAAGAAGCATTGAAAATAAATCAGCCGCTATTGGTAGTCTACTACATGAAAGAGGAACTCAGGCAAATATGGAATCAAAAGAAAAAAGAAACAGCTGAAAAGATAGTCAGCAATTGGATCAATCTGGCCAATATTTCCAAAATTTCAATGTTGATGAAATTTGCCAAGACCTTGGCTGTGCACAGGCAAAGAATCCTTTCATACTATGATTACAGGATATCTACAGGTCCTTTAGAAGGGACAAATAACAAGATAAAAACCATGAAACGGAAAGCTTATGGATACAGGGATTCGGAGTTTTTCAGGTTGAAACTTTTGGACCTTCACAATAAAAGGTACGCATTAATCGGATGAACCATATCTCAGATACCAGCGAACATTCAATAGGATGATTTCTTTTTCATAATGACGCCACTTGAAAGGGTTTTCATTTTTCATACTATCTCTCTGCAAACAAATTAGTGCCAAAACGGACTTGTATCAGACATTAATAATTTTTTGCAACAGAACCCTCTTGAGTGTCATCCGGGTGAACACGCCGAGTTAGGAGAGTTGGTTTCCATTGACGGTAGTCTCATAAATGCAGTCCTTTCAATGCACTGGGCGAACTACAGAAAAGGAAGTAAAAAAGCCAAAGTACATTGCGGATTTGACATTAATCACGGAATCCCAAACAAAATCTTTTTGACTGAAGGCAACGGCGCTGAACGCACCTTTGTTCCCAAAATAGTTTCCAAGGGGCAAACAGGTGTTATGGATCGTGGATATCAATCCCATAAAGAATTTGACCTGCTTCAGGAGCAAGGCAAACATTTTGTCTGCCGTATAAAAACCAGGACAACAAGAACAATTATTGATAACCACGAGACCCCTTCCGACAGCTACATTTTTTATGATGCACTGGTTAAACTTGGTACTCCGAATCAAAACCAGACGAAAAGGCCTGTTCGGGTTGTTGGCTATAAAATTGCTGGCGTCAAATACTATGTGGCAACTGACAGGCATGATTTAACAGCGGAACAAATAGCAACAATTTATAAACTCCGGTGGACCATTGAGGATTTTTTCAAATGGTGGAAAGAACATCTGAAGGTATATCATCTCATTGCCCGCAGTGAATACGGCCTTATGGTTCAGATTCTTGGCGGCCTTATCACTTACCTGTTACTGGCAATCCATTGCCAAAAACAGTTTAATGAAAAGGTCACGATCAAAAGAGTTCGGCAGCTGCGAACCGCCATTCTAAATGACCTGTTTGGCTGCGAGGAGCAGGGCTCTCATAGTTCAAACAGGGACAATATTGTCAAAGATCAAAAAATTATTGAGCAAGCAAAAACCTAACCGGACATCACTGAGTAACTTTTTTTAAAACAAAAAATGTTGCGGATAATACCCATCAGCACCCAGGCCATGTCCATGCCCTAATACCACCACAGTCTCGGAATTGTCTGATCTGACCTATAAAGATTTGCTTTTTTGGCAAGAAGGGCTCTGCCTCAGTCATCTGGAAGAAAATCTTCAAAAATACCATACACGCTCTGGGAACGATGGGTAAAATGTATGGTATTATTTTTTCCTTTTACTGGCTCTTTGTCGGTGACCGCTCTTTTGCAGGGATGAAAATTCCTCTGCCAGGGACTGCTGGGGTGCAAGAAGGTTATCCAATGGCGCACTGGATAATATCCACGGCTTTATCCACGGAGAGGGTGCCGGTGTTGAGGATGAGATCATAATGGCGGGATTTTCAACGTTGGAGTTAAAATAGCGTTTCACAAAGGCTATTCTGTCGGCATCTGTGCTGTTCATCTTTTTAAGGGCATCTTCATAATTCAGGTCCCAGGTTTCCTGGATATGCCTGAGCCTGACACGTTCCGGTCCAACAATCCTGATTTTCAGGGCATGGGTTTTTTCCAGGGCAAAATTAGCGCCCCTGCCTAAAATAACGGCATTCCCGTGTTTACCGATGGTATTTAAGATTCTGAGCAGCAGTTTTGAATACTCGTCCGGCCAGAGGTGATGATCGCTGACAAAATTGGATACAATGTCGTCCACCACGTTCATGGCCTTTTCATCCAAAGATTCAAGCAAGATCCTGGAGCTTTTAGATGTTTCAATCATAGCCTCAAGGATCTGGTGGTGAAAAAGATCAAACCCCAGGGCCGCTGCAAGTTTTTCACCCACCTTCTGCCCCTGGGAGCCGCATTCCCTTGAAATGGTGATAACCCGGCATGTTTGGATTTCTTCTGGCAATCGGGTCTTTGATAATTCCCATTGCTTTATCTGCTCATCAATAATTTTATGAATGGACCGGTTCATGGGATCCTCCTTTTTATTATCGAATAAATAATATTCATATAATAAACTTTACTCATTCGAATATCAATTGGATTAATTCCTTTACCGTCCAATACGATCTTTTATGTCAGGCTTTCTTTCATTCCAATATTGAACAATATAAACCAAAGAGCTTTCAACTCATCGAGTTTGAAGCATTACAGACCGCATCTCTATAGCATCAAACAATAAAAAACGCCCTGCACCAGAGACTCCTGAGTGCAGGGCGTTTATCACTAAGCTTTAGTTATTCTTTAATAATCCAAAGAAGAGACCTCCAGGGCGTGCTTCTGGATAAAATTTCTTCTGGGTTCAACCTCTTCGCCCATGAGCAGGGTGAATATTTCGTCGGCCTTTTCAGCATCTTCAATATCCACCTTGAGCATGATCCGTTTTTCAGGATTCATGGTGGTTTCCCAGAGCTGGTCCGGATTCATCTCACCCAGACCTTTGTACCGCTGAATATTGATTCCTTTTTTGGCCTCTCCCATGAGAAAGAGGAATAGATCTTCCAGGTTATCAAGGGTATTGACGATTTTGGCATCCGCCTGCTTTGAAGAGAGGGCAAAGGGCGGCTGGTCAAATAATTTGATCTTTTCATAGGCGGTGCGCATTTTCTGGTAATCCGTGCTTCTCAGGATTTCCCGGCCCACCCGGATAAATTTTGTCTTGCCGGTCTCATCTAAAACATCCATCTCATAGATGCCCCGTTCCGCATCAAACTCAATATCACCGGTGATATACTTATCCTTGGGCAGGTGTTTTGACAAGGCTTCCAGATTTGACTTATCTTCCAAGAAAAGCTTGGAGTTAACCTTGTTTTTCACCAGGATCATGAGCAGGTCTGTATTAAAATCTCTTTTTTTCAACAGATTTAAGGATTCGGAATAGCTGGTCATATTTAAGAGAAATTCATAAAACTCCTCTTCGCTCAACGGATCTTTATTGCCGTTGATCACCAGATGTTTCTGGGAGGAAATCCTGCGGACCAGATAATTTGAATACTCTTCTTCATTTTTCAGGTAAACACCGGTTTTCCTTGACCCCACCCGGAATAAAGGGGGCTGGGCAATATACAGATACCCTTTGGAGACCAGCTCGGGCATCTGGCGGTAGAAAAATGTCAGCAGCAGGGTCCTGATATGGGAACCGTCCACGTCGGCATCGGTCATGATCACGATTTTATGATACCGGATTTTTTCAATATCATACTCTTCCTGGCCCACGCCTGTGCCCAGGACCGTGATGATGTTTTTGATTTCATCGCTTCGCAAAATCTTGTCAAATCTTGCCTTTTCCACATTTAAAATCTTGCCCTTAAGGGGAAGAATGGCTTGGAAACGACGGTCCCTGCCCTGTTTGGCAGAACCGCCCGCAGAATCACCCTCGACCAGGAAAAGCTCTCTTTCAGCAGGATCTGCAAACTGGCATTCAGCCAGCTTGCCCGGCAGGGAAGAGTCTAAAAGCGTGCCTTTTTTCCTGGCAAGCTCCCGGGCTCTTTTGGCGGCATCCCTGGCCCTGGCCGCATCCACAGCCTTGGCAATGATCTTTCTGGCCACGACGGGATTTTCCTCCAGGTATTGGGATAATTTTTCATTGAGCAGGGATTCCACGATCCCCTTGACCTCATTGTTGCCAAGCTTGGTCTTGGTCTGGCCTTCAAACTGGGGCTCCATGAGCTTTACCGAAATGATCACGGCAAGCCCCTCTCTCATATCATCCCCGCCGATCTTTATATTCTGCATATTTTTGGGCAGGTTATTGGCCCCGGTAATATAGGAGTTCACCGTCCGGGTTAAGGCCCCTTTAAAGCCGGACACATGGAATCCGCCTTCAATGGTTCTGATATTATTGGCAAACGAGTATAGTTTTTCCTTAAAGGTGTCATTGTACTGAATGGCCACCTCGATCTGCACATCTTTTTTATCCCCTTCAATGTGGATGGGCTCATGAAGGGCGGTGCAGGACCGGTTAAGATATTCCACAAAAGAGACAATCCCGCCCTCATAGAAAAAATCTTTTTTTTCAGCCGAGCATTCGTCTTCAATGATGATCCTGACCCCTTTGTTTAAAAAGGCCAGCTCCCGCATCCGTCGAACCAGGGTCTCGTAAATGAAATCATTCTCATTCATCACGGTAAAGTCCGGGGTGAAAATAATTTTGGTTCCCCGCTTTACCGTGTCGCCGGTAATGGCCAGATCCGTTGTTTTAATGCCTTTTGAATAGGTCTGGGTGTATATTTTACCGTTTTTATAGACCTCCATGGTCAATTTTTCAGACAGGGCATTTACAACGGAAATTCCCACCCCGTGAAGCCCGCCGGAAACCTTGTAGGAATCCTTGTCAAACTTGCCGCCGGCATGGAGTTTGGTCATGACCACTTCGCAGGCAGGGATATGTTCGGTTTCATGCATTTCAACCGGGATCCCCCGGCCGTTGTCTTCCACACTCACCTTCATATTTTCGTGGATGGTCACGTTAACCGTGTCGCAATGACCGGCCATGGCCTCGTCAATGCAATTGTCCACCACCTCGTAAACCAGATGGTGCAAGCCTTCCAAGTCCACGTTTCCAATATACATGGAAGGCCGTTTACGGACCGCTTCAAGACCTTCTAAAACTTTAATGCTGCCCGCACTATACTCTTTTGTCACTGTATTTTTATTCATGATATATGCATTGCCATTATTACGCAGATAAGGTTGTCATCATCAAGGCTCTTGATGATGCATGGGCTTTTACTGTCTTTGATGTTCAGAGCTACAATGGAATCCTCGAAAAGATTGAGGGCATCCATGAAATATCTCGGGTTGAATGCGCTCTTGATCTCCTCTCCTAAAAATCCCACCATGAGCCGTTCCTTGGATTCACCGATTTCAGGATTGGTAATGGTGACCGTGAGTTCATTTTCAACAAAGTTGAGAACCACGCTTTTATAATCCTCGGAGGTGAGGATGGATACCCGCCGCATAAGGGTGGAAAAAAGGGTTCTATCCACTTCAATGGGGGTCATTTCCGCATAATTGATAATGGGCTTGTAATCCGGGTAATCCCCGTCCAAAAGCTTGATCATAATGGATTCATCCGCCCGCTTAAAAATAAAATGATTATCCTTGATCCCCAGATTAATGGTTTCCACACCTGAATCAATGAATTTACCCAGCTCTGACAATCCTTTTTTGGGTATGATCACCCGGTCATCCCCCAGGTCAAGGTCACCGGTATAGGGTACATCAAAGCTGTGCAGCCGTCTTGAATCCGTTGACACCACCCGGAGCCTGTCCCCCTGATCGGTTTCAATTTTTTCAATCAAAGAGCCTAACACATAAATGCGTTTCTCATCTCCCTGGAAATTGACCACAGATGAAACAGAGACCATTTTTTTAAGGTCTTTTGAGGCCACCTCAATGAAGTTTACATTTTCAATCACAGGGGTTTCAGGAAAGTTTTCATAATCCGAGGAAACAATATGATAGATACTGTCCCCGGTTCCGATTTCCACCCACCGGTTTTCCACTTCATTAACAAAAATTTCATTCTCAGGGTATTCTCTGATGATTTCAAAGAATTTTTTGGCATTGATGGATAAAATCCCCTCGGTTTCAACCTCAGCCTCATAGGTCCCGGTAAATACCGTTTCAAGATCATTGGCCGTGATACTGATCTTAGAGCCAAATGCCTTGATCAGAATATCCGATGTAATGGTCAGGTTGGTTTTTCTCCCTGTAATCCCCTGAATCTTTGATAAGATTTCCAGAATATCTTTTTTGTTAAACGAAAATTTCATTTAGATTCCTTTTCCTTAGTTTGCATATCCTTGAAAGTCTATATTAAAACCTTTTTTTTATCAATTACTAAACCTTGGCCCGGATAAAAATTTTACCATCTTATCAAAAGATCTGTATAAAAATAAAATTTTGATCCATGCATTTGTTTTTTTTTAAGTCTGCTGTTGTTTTATTATTTAATTCTTTAAAAAAGAACAACAACAATAATAAGCTGGTTTTAAATGTTCATAACTTTTTAATATACTGAAATTTAAAGAATAATATGTGTGGTTCCGGTTTAAAACCCGGTTTAAAAAAGATTTAAAACCCGGCAGTTTTGTTCACTATTTTGATTGGGTTTAAAAGATTCAAGTTTTGAACATTTTATGATCATGAATGGATCCATTGCTTAATGGCTTGAAATTCTGTGGATTTCCACTCATCTGATATTCTGTTTTCAATATATTTTAAAAACAGGCTGTCAATAACCTGGGTAACCTTGAGTATTAAATAGGTTTTTTCAATGACCATGCCTTCAATTTCATCTTCAGATGCCGAGGTGTCTATGGTCGGGGTTTTTAAGCCGGTAAAATTAAAGCTCTCCCCTTTGATGTTTAACTTGTACTCTTCTTCTCCGATTTTGCAGATCAGGTTCATATCCGTGACCCATGCCCCTTTTTTAAGAGCTGTGGTGCCCTCTTCAAGGCCTGCCTGGTCGCCTTTTATGGTAATTTTTTCCTTGGATTTATCTCCCAGGTTGTTTTCAAGGCTCAAAGAATTGCCGATTTCAAGGCTTATGGGCTCCTGAATTCCTGCAAGGGCGGAGATGTTCTGATCGGTTTCAATGAGATACCAGACCCAGGTTAAAAATTCATTGCCTAAAAAGGAATATTTATTATACGCGGTTGCAATATCAAGCATGATTCACCTTTTAATATTTAAGGGGGGAAAGGGTCATAATACGGTCTTTTTGATCATTTGAAAAAGATCCCAGTTTTTCCACCATGGTATAGGGAAAGATCCGTATGGGTTTATGGTTGAAGGATTTTAAAAACAGGGTTTCAAACAATTCATTGGCTGCTTTCTGGGTGGTGAACAGGATCAGGGTTTTTTCCTCATAACTCCAGAGCACATCGTAAATATTGGGAACCGAGGGAATCTTGTGCATGAGGATATCAATGACCATTTCCTTGATTTCCGATTTTTCATTTTTTGAGATAAATTCCCTGCCTGACTCTTGTTTTTTTTTCTCTATTTCCAGGGCCATGTGTTTTTGAACCACTTTGGCCGGAACTGATTTTTTATCAATGCGCAGGGAAAAGAGAAAATAGGTGCCGAATATAAAGGAAAACTTTTCAAAATCCGGATTGTACGGACTTTCAAACGGGGTCCACCCGGCTGAAATTTCATCATATTCGCTTTCAATTTTTGGAATGGCATTCTGGATCAGGCCCTCCCGGACCTCTTCCATAATACTGCCGTCAAATGATCCGTCTACACAGTACCGGCTCATGGAATGGGTGGATGAGATCAACCCCATATTATCTCCTTAAATTATGGTTATTATTCAAGATAGAATCTGTTTTAAAACTAGGCATAATATCATATTAAGAAGGGAATGAACAGGTGTTGATCCATCCTTGATCAATTGATTTTACCGGGCCATCGCATGTAACTTTTATTAAGATCTGCCGAGGGGATTCCGTTAAATCTTAAGCGGTCGTCCTGACTGCTTAAGAAGCGGAAATGATCGGACCTATGCCGTCCTGGCGGGCCGCTCATTTACGCCACTCCACCCCCTTCACCCCATCCCAGCCTGACACTCCTGGTTTGCTATAATAATTGGATATTGGGTTCCGTGAAGACGAAAGCAGAGTCAGAAAGTGGAACTCTCCTGAGAATTTTGCAGCAATTCGGCACATTGCATTAAATTTATTACGGAAGGTTCTGTTGCAAAAAATATTTCCAGGACAAAGAGATCGTTCAGGCGTAAAATTTACGCAGCATAAGAAAACAGATTTTCGACGAATTTTTTCTGCTTTAAAATTTCTCCCTTCCTGATATTTTTAACTTGTCCTTTTCTGATCATGTTCATAATTTCATAGCCTTTTAGCGTCCGCCAGGCAGAATGAAATGTCTTGAACCCCATACCAGCTCTGACAAGCTTTTTGATAAACCGGTGGTCTTGCTCAATAATATTGTTCAGATATTTATTCTGTCTTAGGATACAGTCCTTATTCAGAAGCTTTTTTTCTTTCAAAGCCTTTACAGCCGGAGGATATGCAGAATTTCCGTCAACACTCAGAACCCGAGGTCTGGAGCTATTGGAAGCTCGCAGCATCTTTTTAAAAAATCGTTTGGCAGATTCCATATTACGTCTGCTGCGAAGAAGAAAATCGATGGTATTTCCACGGGAATCGACCGCTCGGTAAAGATACTTCATTTTCCCCCGCACCTTGATATATGTTTCATCAATACGGTAAGAATCATTTGATTGCCGCAGATACTTCCTGCTTCGCTTTTCCATTTCAGGAGCATAGCGCTGAACCCATCGGTAAATGGTACTGTGATCCACAGACAAGCCCCGTTCTTGCATCATCTCTTCCAGATTCCTGTAACTCAGTTGATATCTCAGATACCAGCGAACATTCAACAGGATGATTTCTTTTTCATAATGACGCCACTTGAAAGGGTTTTCATTTTTCATACTATCTCTCTGCAAACAAATTAGTGCCAAAACGGACTTGTATCAGACATTAATAATTTTTTGCAACAGAACCCAATAAAGCCTTTATTGCCGATAATCAGGCGGCGATTCTGGGGGGACGAAATATTGGGAATGAGTATTTTCAGGCAGACCCTGACATTGAATTCAGTGACCTGGATGTGCTGGCCATAGGCCCCGTGGTCCGGGATGTCTCCCTTTCCTTTGATAAATATTGGAATAGTGAACTTGCCTATCCTGCCACCTCACTGGCTAAAAAAGCACCCCACAAGGAGACCGTTGAAACCTATCGCCAGGAGATGGAAACCTTTATTCGTGACCATGAAGGATCTGCCTATGTCAGGGCCCTGGCCTCATCTGACCTGGCCTCCCGGCTCAAGCTTGGCCAGGCTGAATTTTTCTGGGGCAAGGCCGTTGCCGTATATGATGAACCTGAAAAAATTTCAGCCTCCAGGGAGCGGACCGATATCCATTTGTCCAGCCGGCTGGCACCCCATTTTGACCGGGTGGACCAGGAGCTGATTATTTTTTCTCCCTATTTTGTGCCGGGGAAAAAGGGGGTTGAGTATCTGGCTGATATTTGCCGCAGGGGGATCCGGGTGAGGGTCTTGACCAACTCTTTGGCCTCCACGGATGTTTCCCTTGTCCATGCCGGTTACAGCCGCTATCGAAAGGCCCTGCTCAGGGCAGGGGTTGAATTGTACGAATTGGATAAAAAAATTTCCAGGCAGGAAAAAAAGAAGAAAAAAGGAAAACTCGGGGCATCCAAAGCCAGCCTGCACACTAAATCCTTTGTTTTGGACAGAAAACAGGTGTTTATCGGCTCTTTAAACCTGGATCCCCGGTCTGTGATTGAAAATACTGAAATCGGCCTGATTCTGGATTCACCTGAAATCGGAAGAGGGATGGGGGAGTGGTTTGATACCCATGTGGACAAGATTGCCATTGAACTGGAACTGAGACAAAATCAGACCGGCCCGGATCAGATTCGCTGGCACCGGCAGGAAGACGGAAAAAACAAAGTCTACCTGAGAGACCCCCACACCTCATTTTTCAAGCGCTTGGGCATTGATCTTTTGGGAATGCTGCCCATTGAATCTCAACTTTGATGGTGCTTTTTAAGCCCTTTTAAACTGGGCAATGATGGGGTTGTGGTCGGACAGGGTTTTACAGTTTACTGCCTGGATGGATTTGAGGGTGATGCCCCGGTAATAGATCCGGTCCAGAAGAAACCCAAACCATTGTTTGATGTGGTGTTCGTTTTCAGGGATCCCGTAGGTGAGGCCTAAAAGATCTGTAAAATGGTCCAAGACTTTTTTTCTGGACCGCCGCCAGCAGTTAAAGTCCCCAGCCAAGACAATGGCCCCCTCATAGGCCCGGAGCAGGTCGAACAACCTTGCAAGTTCCCATTGGTACCAGGCCAGGGACCTGAAATTAATGGCGTGAAGGTTCACCACCATCAGGGTTTCTTTGTCTTTGAACCGGTAAATGGTGATCAAGGCGTTTTTCGGAGTAAAAATCAAAGGCTCCTTGGCATGGGTCATGTGGAAGCTGCTTTTGTGGGGATCTGCATTGGCTGCCGTGATCACCCCGGAGTAATGGACGGGCAGACGGAGATTGGCAGCTGCCACATAGGGAAACCCTGCAACGGAGATGAGGGCATCGGAAAACCGGGCCTCCTGAAGCAGGATAAGATTCAGGCCATGAAGGGATTTCCACTCTAGAATCTGGTCAATGAATTCAGGTTTTAAATTTTCCTTGTGAACATTCCAGCAGAGAAGAGAAAATTGTTCCGGAATAACGGTATTTTCAAAAAATACCGGGGACTGAACCAGGGGAGAGGCAGGGATCAGCATCTTATAACAGGGGGGCGAATATTCGCATGAGGTTTTCGCCGGCCCGACGCCATCGGCCGGCCTGAACCATTGTTCCCCGGCACCTTGTCAGCAGCTGTTTCATCCATTTTTCGCAGCTTAGGATGGCCTGGGGGGAGTAGATGAAACTTACGGCCTCATAGTTTAAAAACAGGCTTCGCTGGTCAATATTGGCCGATCCCATCATCACCCCCCGTTTGTCCACTAAAATGGCCTTGGCATGGATCATCCCGTCCTGAAATAAATGGACTTCAATACCGCTGGCATCCAGGTCCCGCATAAAGGACGACCGGCCTAAGTCGGCAATCAAATGGTTGGAGTTGGCCGGGGTGATGAGTTTGACATCCACCCCCCGGTGTCTGGCAATGATCAGGGCCTGGAGCAGGCTTTTGTCCGGTACAAAATAGGGGGTGACAATCCAGATCCGTTCCCTGGCCGAGAAAATGGCCGAGAGCAGGGCTTCATAAAGGGCGTCACTGGCAATGTCCGGGCCGGAGGGTACCACCTGGATGCCGGTGTCACCGGCCGGGTCGGGCATTAGTTTTGGCATTTCCAGGGTCGCAGACGAGGTGTGGTTCCAGTCCTGGGTGAAAATTTCCCGGTAATGGAATACCGCTGGTCCCTGGATCTCAAATAGAATGTCGATCCACCGGTCCTTGCAGGGGACAGGTCCCATATATTCCCTGGACAGGTTCATTCCCCCTGCCATGACCCGGGTATCGTCAAACAAAAATATTTTTCTATGGTTTCTTAGGTTGATATAGTTCTGGAACGGCCTGGCCAGCAGGGGCATGTAAAAGGCCACCTTTCCCCCGGCCTGTTTGAGTTTTTTTAAGGGACATTGGAATAGGTAAAGGGGAAGAGAGCCGATGCTGTCAATGAGCAAACGAACATCCACCCCGGTTTTGGCTTTCTGGGTCAGGGCAAATATAATGGACCGGGCCACATCATCGGAGCTGAACACATAGGTGGATATCAGGATATTTTTTTTGGCAGACCGGATATGCTCCATGAGCGCCTGGTGCGCCTCTACCCCGTCCGGATAAAATTCAAAGGTATTGCCAAGAGTGGCCCCTGCAATGCCGTTGTTCCTCAGAATCAGATCAATCTGGGCTGCGTCTTCTTTTGGCACTTCCTGCCTGCAGGCCAGCATCACCTTGGATTTTTTCTTTCTTTTTAATTTTCTGCTTCGGAAAATAAAGTAGAGTGGCACCGCAATATAGGGCAGGAGAATAATGGCCAAAAGCCATGCAATCATGCTGGTGGGTTCTCTTCGCTGGTAGACCATATGCCCAAGAGCACTGAGCACAAGGATATCAACCACAATGGTACCTACATGAAATACAAGTATGTAGATCAGGTTCTCATTCATTCCCTTATATCCTTGTTTTTCTTTACATAGCCGAATTCTATTTCAAATTGAAGGGAAATGCCAGGGGTGAAATGAAAGTCTTCATCTCGGGGAAAGGCAATCTGGGGGGTTATTTCATATAACAACCAGTCCCGCCATATCCGCTGTCTGTAGCTCATGCTCAATACCGTGCTGGTTACCCGGTGGCAGGGCCGGGATTCAAATCCCGTGGCCCACTCGTATCGTATTGCCCGCTTGGGGCTTAAAAACTGGTGAAGGGAGGTGCTCACCCCATAGGTGGGGCTGTTATCTTCTTTTTCATACCAGTCCCAGTCCGTGGACAGGCGGAAAAGATATTTTTTGGAAAATTCCCGGTCAAAGTCAAGAGTTGATCTGAGCTCCCACTTGTCCCTTGAATACCACCGGGCCCGCTGGATCAGGCGAAAGTCCCAGTTTTCCATGGGCCGGAAAAATCGATACCTGTCGCTTGTGTAGATCTGGAGCCGGGTGGAAACCCTGACCCCGCCGCTGAATCTGAGGTTATGCCTTTTGGTGGCCCGGTAAATGTATTGAAGGGCACCGTGAAATTTGTTGTTTCGGTCCTGTTCATACCCTTCCAATGGGATGTCAAGGGCAGATCTGTTCCAGTCGTTCTCATCATCAATATTACTGGTGAACAAAAGGCTGAACCTGGTTTCGGCCTTGGGCAGCTTCAGTCTCAACGAGATTCTTAACCTGGTTTCCAGGTCTTTGTTTTTTTCATACCCAATGGCCGGCCGGATCATCAGCCGGGTCTGGTTGTCCTCCAGAAGAAATCGTTCATCTGAAAAAAAATCATCAAAATAAAGGGCCGAACTGATAATGGTTTTTGACACCTTTTGGTGAAAGGTGTCTATTTTTTCTCCAAGGTCTGAAGGGCTGCTTTGGGCATCTGCTTCAGGCGTGGAGCACTCTGCTGCCATGGCCCCGGAGGGCATTAGCAGGAAAAAGAGCAAGGTCAGAAATAGAACTTGCTTCATCTCTCCGATTATGGGTTCAATGGGGTGAAATCAAATTTTTGTCCCCCAATGGACGCCTCGTACATGAGTCCGCCCTTGGCATGGACAAACACGGCCATACCCTTAAAATAGTTGATGTCTGCCTGGACCCCGGTTGCAGGACCGGCACTGGCCCCGGCAGTTCCGCCTTCGGTTCCGGCCTTGGCCTGGACCCCTGCGGTAATGGCCACGGCAGAGACCGAAGCATCAAACTCGAAATCTCCGGAGATAAATTCCGTATATGATCTTTGGTCCTGGAAAAAAATGATCTGGGAAAAGGCCTGGCCGCCCAGCTGGAATCCAATGCTGAGTTTGGACATCATAACCGTTCCGGTCAGGGTGCCGTGTTTATAAACTCTGCCCTTGCCAAAGGATCCCCCGACCACGATTCCGCCTTTGCCCACAGTGGGGAACACGGCATATCCATAGCAGTTTTTTAAAAAAGGCTGAACCGCATCTGATTTTTTAAAGACTGAAATGGTGTTGGAAAATGAATCTGCATGTGCAGGTGTCCAGATCAGGGTGATGAGTGCAAGGATCAATAAGTTAAGCTTTAAATGTTTCATAGAGGTCTCTCCTTGGTCGTCTATGCCGGCATTCCGGCAGAGTACCGTCACCTTTGTTTATATTCAGGTGATTCGTATTTTAGGCCACTTCTATTAATTGTCTTTTGGCGCTGTTTCTTTGTTGCAGGCAAATTTGAATCCTCGAAATATTCAATATATTCATCTGGTTAAAATTTACCTGCGCCTATAACTCAAACCAAAATCCTGATTATCAGAGGTACCCTTTATTCAACAAGTTTTCTGGCAAATTCAATGACCCTTGTCTTGATGGCGTCATCCATTTGATCCGGGGTGGTGCAGCCGCCAATGAACAATTCTCCGGCGAAGACGGCTTTGTGGGGATTCTGGATTCTGGAAAATGCGGTAAAGGCCGCCTCTGCATTGTTGTCCCAGGGGCCTGCCCCTGTCATTAACAGGGCCTGGCGCTGTCCCTCGACCAGGGAGGCATGGCCGGGTTCATGGTAAAGGGTGTACAAACTGTAGGTCCGGTCAATAACGGCCTTGAGCTGGGCATTCACCCCCCAAAAATAAAGGGGAGAGGCAAAGATCACGGCCTGGGCATTCACCATTTTTTCAAGAATTTCCGGGATATCGTCTTTTTGAACACAGCCGATTTCATATGGTTTTTTTTTGCAGGCAGCACATCCCAGGCAACCCTTAAGAGACTTGTCACTCAGGTATACGGATTCCACCTCATGGTCCAGGCTGATCAGTTCCTGTTCTGCAAAATCAAGCGCTTTTGCTGTATTGCCTTTTTTTCGTCCACTGCCCTGAAGGGTTAAAATTTTCATTGAATGCTCCTGTTTATTTTATGTTTGGAAGATATTCTAGATGAAAAAACGGATTTGTCAAATAAATAAAGAGGGTCATAAACGATCAGGACAAACGAATCACCAGCCAAAGGTCAGCGGATGAAAAACCATTCATTTTCTGAAGAGAGGCGTTCTTCATATGCATATCCTTCAATGGCAATTTTTTTCATCTTTCCGGGCCGGGTGATTCTCTGCTGGATCATATACCTTGCAAAATATCCCCTGGCCTGTTTGGCCTGGACCGGGATGTTTTTCAGTTTTTTTTCGGTCTGTTCCCTGAACTGGAACGAGATCATCCTTTTTTTCAGTTCTTTGGAGTTCAGGATGCTGCTGTACTCGTCCGAGGCCAGATTTACGATGGGCTCGTTTGGTTCGAGCAAGGCTTCAAACCAGGGAATCAGCTTTTTTTTCCAAAAAATTTTAAGCCCCTGGCCGTTAATTTTAAGGGGGGTGTTGAAATCCAGGCGGTAGGGCTTGATCCGGTCCAGGGGGGAGACCACCCCGTAAAGCCCTGAAAAAATTTTTAAATGGGTGTTGGCAAACCCAAGCGCTTCATGGGTAAAGTCCTGGGGTCCAAGGCTTTTAAAGGCCTCTCCCTGGAAGAGAAAAAGGGCAGGGCCGGAACGGGCGTTTTCAAACCCTTGAATCAGGGCTTTGGTTTTCAGGGCCAGCCCATCACTGATCTTGAAACATTTTTTAAGGGAGGCCGTATCCATGGGGGAAAGGGCCTGGATCAACGCCCTTGCCTCCTGGTCAAATTCCGGTATGTCAAGACCCGGGTCCTTGGGCCATCTGTCCGGGCCCAGACCTTGGTTTGGGCCTGCTGCCATGGTCTTGGCAGGCGAAAGGATGATTTGCATTCTATCTTTTATGGCAGGCCTTGCACGAGACAGGTCCTGATGCGTTTTCGGCTTTTTTCTCGGCCCTGTGGCATTTGATGCAGGTTTTGTTCATGACCTGCTTTTTTTTCAGTTTGCTAGCCTCCTTGGCCGCTGCAAGGGCCCCTTCTTTCTGGGGAAAACTTGAATGGCAGACCTGGCAGTCGCCGACAACACTCTGGTGAAGGTGGTGCTTGAATTCAACTGAACCGGTTTTTCCTCCGTCCAGGGTCATGATTTCTCTGCCCTGTCCGGAAAATCCCAATGTCGTGGCAACCAGGGTGCAGATGCCGATGATAATCAATGTTTGTCTGGTCATGTTTATCTCCCAATGAATTAGGTAAAAGAATTTATAAAAAAATAGCACAGCCCCAAGAAAAAAAACAGGGAAACATGGGGTTGTCTCTCTTTTAACCGAACCCATTCCCTGGTATGATAGGCGCTTGCTAAAGTGTCCAATTAAACCAGGCAGAAAGGAAAATCCATGTTCAGGAAGATGAGACGAAAAGATAAAAAAATCTCCGGCCAAGAGGTGATTGATATTTTAAATTCAGGAAAAGAAGGGGTGCTGGCAACCATGGGTCAGGACGGTTATCCCGGTTCTGTTGCAAAAAATTATTAATGTCTGATACAAGTCCGTTTTGGCACTAATTTGTTTGCAGAGAGATAGTATGAAAAATGAAAACCCTTTCAAGTGGCGTCATTATGAAAAAGAAATCATCCTGTTGAATGTTCGCTGGTATCTGAGATATCAACTGAGTTACAGGAATCTGGAAGAGATGATGCAAGAACGGGGCTTGTCTGTGGATCACAGTACCATTTACCGATGGGTTCAGCGCTATGCTCCTGAAATGGAAAAGCGAAGCAGGAAGTATCTGCGGCAATCAAATGATTCTTACCGTATTGATGAAACATATATCAAGGTGCGGGGGAAAATGAAGTATCTTTACCGAGCGGTCGATTCCCGTGGAAATACCATCGATTTTCTTCTTCGCAGCAGACGTAATATGGAATCTGCCAAACGATTTTTTAAAAAGATGCTGCGAGCTTCCAATAGCTCCAGACCTCGGGTTCTGAGTGTTGACGGAAATTCTGCATATCCTCCGGGCGCATTCCTATTTTCCCGGTTTTAAAAAGGCCTGTCTTTTAGAGCAAAAAGAATGATATCCTCTGTTACGCTGAAATGAACATAAATGGATTGTGCTAATGAAGAAAGCTGAAGATTGTAATACTGTTGATGAAGTCCTTGCATGCCTCAAAAAACTGGAAGAAGATCCAAATCGCTTGGTTCGTAACGCTAACGAATTAGAACAGATGGAGCAGGAAATCCTTGAGTATACAAATCGGATAAGCGCCTTTTTTTTAAAAAAAAGATCCAGGCCTCAGTAGATTCCTCTGAACAGGTCGACCAAGAAAAAGAATTGATGTCCAATTGGCCGGGACGGATGAAAAGCGAAGGGCTTGAGACAGTTTGGATTCAGCTTTGTACAGATAGTTCGGTTGATATTCATGTTCGATACTATCGAAGGTCCTGTGACCGCCGAAAAGGAAAAAGATATAAAGGTGCATACGCTGGTTTAATCCTTCTTGGAATCCATGATCGCTGCTCGCCTGCTTTGGCTTCTATGGTGAGTTCTTGGTCAGCCTTATTAAGTTCTTTTGAAGAAGTCCGTCAAGTGCTTTGTGACCGTGGGATGACGTTGGGTATAAAGGTCATCCGTAAACTGACCTATCGGTACGCAGAGCGGGCTCGAGCCGAACAACAAGCGGGCCGAATCCCATTAAATGATGGAGATTTACTTGAAGGGCGGCGAGTCGTTATCAGCACTGATGGTGGCCGCACTCGGCTCAGAGAGAAGAAAAGGGGACCAAAAACCCAAAAGGATAGAACCCGATTTCGTGGGGCATGGCGAGAACCCAAGCTTTTGATCATTTATGTAGTGGACGCCCATGGAAAACAAGAAAAAAGCTTTTCACCATTTATTGATGGCTGTTTCAATGGACCGGATGGTGTATTCCACTTGTTAAAGGGTTATTTGAACTCCCTTCATATTCAGAACTCAGACAAAATACTGTTTGTTGCAGATGGGGCACATTGGATTTGGAATCGAATCCCCGGACTGCTAAAAGCATTGGGTTTGGCTCCTGAGCGTGTGTATGAACTTCTCGATTTCTACCATGCAGTTGAGCATCTGGGTACAGTAGCAGGCTTAAGGAAGACCTGGTCATCCAAGGAACGCAAACGCTGGGTATCGAAGCAGCGAGGTCTTCTGCTGAAGGGAAAGGCGATTGAGGTGGTACAGGCCGTCCAGAAGCTTTGTAGAGGCAGAAACAGTAAGGCTATCAAGACGGAACGGGATTATTTTGTGCGCAATGAACTGAGGCTTAATTTCTCAACTGTAAAAGCGTTGAACTTACCTATTGGCAGCGGTGCTATTGAAAGTTCGATTCGGAGAGTCGTGAATTTACGTCTTAAAGGTCCATGCATCTTTTGGTATCGGGAGAATGCAGAAAAAATGATTATGCTGCGATCATTTTATAAAGCAGGGCGTTGGAACTGCCTGAAGCAGATGGCAAACATGCACAATCCAGTGCCAGCGGTATAACCGGGAAAATGGGAATGCGCCCTATCCTCCGGCAGTAAAGGCTTTGAAAGAAAAAAAGCTTCTGAATAAGGACTGTATCCTAAGACAGAATAAATATCTGAACAATATTATTGAGCAAGACCACCGGTTTATCAAAAAGCTTGTCAGAGCTGGTATGGGGTTCAAGACATTTCATTCTGCCTGGCGGACGCTAAAAGGCTATGAAATTATGAACATGATCAGAAAAGGACAAGTTAAAAATATCAGGAAGGGAGAAATTTTAAAGCAGAAAGAATTCGTCGAAAATCTGTTTTCTTATGCTGCGTAAATTTTACGCCTGAACGATCTCTTTGTCCTGGAAATATTTTTTGCAACAGAACCGGGCCAGAAGGTCTCTGGAGATGGCATGGGTTTTTTCCGCAGCCTTGTCCCAGTGGGTCCATTGGGGAGAGGGAATAATCAGGCTGCAATACCGTGTGTCCGGCCCTAAAGCCAGGCCGATTTCAATGGGGTAGGATTGACTGCCGAATCCCGAGGCTTCCACATCCACAATATAGGGCCTTATGGTTTTTTTATTCTTTTCCATACAAAGATCAATCAAACCGGTTAAAGGGACAATGGCGTTAAGGGTATATAGTTTTGCCTGCAAATGCAATGGGCGTAAGCGGCCCAAATCCACCGCCTAATTTCATATTTGTTTAAATATTGGGATGTTCTGTGCTTTCCTGGCCATCAGCAAGGTACCATATTTTAGGCGCCAAGCGAGCGACGAGTGAGGTGTATAAGTCATACTCCGAAGGGAGGAGCAAACCCAGGCAACGAAGAAGATGGTATTTTGATGGTGGATCAGGGGCGGGCAACCCTGGGGACAATACATGGGCACGGCTGCTTGGTTTCTTGCTAAACTGTTATGCTTAAAATTTTGAATGACTGTATCTGTTCCAGGGGCGTTTCTTGGGGTAGGGTATGAAAAATGACCTGAGGATACAAACCATTGATGAAAAAGGAGAGCAAAAATGAGTCATGATTCCATCTCTTTATCCAGGGCCATTGGCGCCCAAGGTATTTTAAAGCCCTTGCTCAGTCCCGCGCCTTTGATTCATTATCCCACCCTTGATCGCCTTGTGGGGGGTACGATTTTTGTGAAGCATGAGAACCATAACCCCACAGGCAGCTTTAAAATCAGAGGGGGGCTTCATCTCATGCATGCACTGGCCCAAAAAGGGGTTAAAGGGGTGGTCACCTATTCCACGGGAAATCACGGCACCTCGGTTGCCGCCTCTGCCAGAGAGTTTGGCCTTGAATCCATTGTGGTGGTGCCGGAAAATTCAAATCCCTTGAAAGTCCGGAGCATCAAAGATGCCGGGGCAACACTCATTGAGCATGGAAAGGATTTTGAGGCTGCCGGCCGGCGGGTGGCTGAGCTTGTGGAAGAGCAGGGTCTGTATTTTGTTCATCCTGCCAACGAGCCCCATATCATCAACGGGGTGGCCACGGAATTTTTGGAAATCCTTGAAAAGGTGCCGGATCTGGATGTGATGATCATTCCCATTGGTGCGGGCAGTGAGGCGGCCGCCGCCATGACCGTGCTCAAACAGATCCGTCCTGACATTAAAATTGTCGGGGTTCAGGCTGCGGCTGCAAGCGCTGCCTATCAATCCTGGACCCATCAAAAAATTGTTGAGGCCCCCAATACCACCTTTGCCGGGGGTGTGGCCACCGGCATCGCCTATGAACTGCCCTTTTCACTCTACAAAGAGGGGCTGGAAGATTTTGTCCTGCTCACCGAAGAAGAACTTTACCAGGGCATTGCCCTTGCCGCCCACCATACCAGAAATCTGGCCGAAGGCGCTGGCGGAGCATGCTTGCGGGCAGCCATTAAGATCCGGGAGCAGCTGGGGGGTAAAAAGGTGGCCGTCCAGATGAGCGGGGGCAATGCCTCGGCCCAGGAACTGCAAAAGGCCATGGCCCTGCCTTGCCTTGGTACGGGTGTGGTGGATTAGAATTCTCCTGGTAAAGAGTTGATATTAGGCTCTGTTTTTTGGGGAAGCCCGGAAGGCCTTGCCGTTACGGCCGGGTTCAGGGTACTTTTTCTCTTTTTTTTCCAAACCTGATGCCAAGTTTACGCATGCGGTGCCTGAGTGTACTGGGGTTTACACCCAAACGGCAGGCAGCCCCATTTGGGCCATTGATTCTGTTGTTACACAACAAGAGAACATTTTCGATATGATTTTGCATCACCTCATCCAGGGTTAATACCTCTTGTTCGAGACTGGGGCATAGGGGATGGGATTGCAGGTTCGGCCTGCCGATACCATCAAAAATTAGTCCTCCATTAGGCGTGCCGGCTAAGGCGTGTATAAGCGCTCTCTCAACTGAATTTTCCAACTCCCTCACATTCCCGGGCCAATCATGTTCTATTAGCTTTTTTATTTGAATCGACGAGATCGTCGGATGGGCTGGAATTCTAATCTCTTGGCATTTCTTTTGGACGAAGTGCTTGACCAGATCAGGGATATCCGCTTTTCGATGTCGCAACGGCGGGATCGTTATTGGAAACACGTTGAGCCGGAACCACAAATCTTCTCTAAAGGATTTTTCAAGGACCATCTGTTGCAGGTCCCTGTGTGTGGCACAGATGATGCCTTTGGGATGGGTTTTGGCCTCATGTGGCAGTGGTACTTTGAGAGACCAGAATCTGTAATAAGATAGTGATATCCCGAGGACGTCCACGAAACGATTACAAGTCATCTTAAAAAAAACGTAACAATATTATGGCGCAACCAAGTTGAACCATGGATAGAAAATTTTCAGCATGATATTCATACCTTATAACCAATCGTCTGAAATTTTGCAGCCAGGCAAAAAGCCGCTCAGCCCAGAGCGAAGTGAGCGTAGCGAACGAAGCGGCGGAGAAAGTGATGTGATGCAGGCGTTGGAAGTGATGTGATGCAGGCGTTGGAAGCATCCTTTTTTTATGGAATGAATTTTTTTGGCCAATCCCAATAGCATGCATTTAATTACGCTTTTGCTATTTGCTTCCATGATTATTGTCCGTACTTCTCAATACGTAATAATCAAGATTAAAAACCTGTCGGATTTTTAAAATTATTATCAAGAAAGCTGCCTTCAATATTATTCGCCATTTCCACAAATCTGTTGGTTGGCATTGAAAATAAAATCATATCTTCGGGGACAAAATTTCTGGCCATCGTATCCATTAGCACAATAATACATTTTGGATTTTCTTGAAATTTTTCATGATAGGGAGTTGTAAAGATAGACTGACAACCTGAAGCATCAGGTATCAATACATTATCCGTATTTGCCATCCTATCGTAACTTGACAGGGTTACCAGCTTTGCCAGGCTGGTCATATTTGCTGGGAAAAGATTAGCAACCTCAATCTCTCTGCTATCATCAATATTCTCAAGTTTTTCCATGTACAGATATTTGCCTTTTGGCGGGTGAATAAGGGTTGCTGACCACCTGGTATATTCTTTTGAAATTTCAATATTCTTACAAAATCTTTCTACTTCAGCGAGAAAAACACCTCCATCATCCTCAAGTTCAGAAAAACCAAAGTATTCTGTGGGACCTGTGCAGGCTTTATCATTATCATCCGAGAACCGGATTTTTTTATTTTTTATCATCATCATCTTCAGATACATAAACATACATACCCATTTATTCTTTCTAAAAATAAAGGAATCTTCCATTTCCTCAGAAGAAAAATACCAGCCAATAGCAGGATAATTAAAAGATAATACTTCTGAAAATTTCTTCAGACTTTTTTTGGTTCTGTTGCAAAAAATTATTAATGTCTGATACAAGTCCGTTTTGGCACTAATTTGTTTGCAGAGAGATAGTATGAAAAATGAAAACCCTTTCAAGTGGCGTCATTATGAAAAAGAAATCATCCTATTGAATGTTCGCTGGTATCTGAGATATCAACTGAGTTACAGGAATCTGGAAGAGATGATGCAAGAACGGGGCTTGTCTGTGGATCACAGTACCATTTACCGATGGGTTCAGCGCTATGCTCCTGAAATGGAAAAGCGAAGCAGGAAGTATCTGCGGCAATCAAATGATTCTTACCGTATCAGACCTCGGGTTCTGAGTGTTGACGGAAATCCTGCATATCCTCCGGCAGTAAAGGCTTTGAAAGAAAAAAAGCTTCTGAATAAGGACTGTATCCTAAGACAGAATAAATATCTGAACAATATTATTGAGCAAGACCACCGGTTTATCAAAAAGCTTGTCAGAGCTGGTATGGGGTTCAAGACATTTCATTCTGCCTGGCGGACGCTAAAAGGCTATGAAATTATGAACATGATCAGAAAAGGACAAGTTAAAAATATTAGGAAGGGAGAAATTTTAAAGCAGAAAGAATTCGTCGAAAATCTGTTTTCTTATGCTGCGTAAATTTTACGCCTGAACGATCTCTTTGTCCTGGAAATCTTTTTTGCAACAGAACCTCTTCAACACTCACCACTTGGTCCTGGTCGTCAAATTCAATCACCCCGTACCGCTGGGGATCTTTGACATAGTATCCGAAAATGGTGGCCCCTTTTTCCCTTGAAGCAATCTCCTGGAGGCGGCCGGACAAGCCCTGGCCGTAGAAAATATTATCCCCCAGCACCAGGGTTACGGGATCATCTCCGATAAAGTCCTCTCCGATGATAAAGGCCTGGGCCAGGCCGTCCGGGGAGGGCTGAACCGCATATTGGATGCGGATGCCCCATTGGGACCCGTCTTTTAACACCCGTTTAAACTGCTCAACATCGTGGGGGGTGGTAATGACCAGAATGTCATGGATGCCGGCCAGCATCAGGGTGGTCAAAGGATAATAGATCATGGGCTTGTCATAGACCGGCATGAGCTGCTTGCTCACCGACAGGGTGAGGGGGTAGAGCCGGGTGCCGGAACCCCCGGCCAGAATGATTCCTTTACGCACGGTTGTCTTACTCCTTTTGTCTATACCGCCATCTGTTCCATGGCCTTTTTCATCTGGCGTACGGCCTGGCGCAACCGTTCCTCGTTTTCCACCAGGGCCAGGCGGACATAGCCTTCCCCTTCTTCGGAAAACCCGATTCCCGGGGCCACGGCCACATTGCCGCGGTTCATGAGCTGGATGGCAAATTCCATGGAGCCCATTTGGGCAAAGGGCTCGGGGATCTTGGCCCAGACAAACATGCCGGCCTTGGGTTTTTCAATTTCCCAGCCCTGGCGTTCAAGGCCTGAGCAGAGGATGTCCCGTCTTGTTTCATAGGTTTTACACAGCTCGGGGATGGTATCGTCGCAGTCCCGGAGCGCTATGATCCCGGCCACCTGGATGGCGGAAAATATCCCGTAGTCAAAATAGCCTTTTATTTTGCCGAGAGCCGCCACAATTTTTTCATTGCCCACGCAATAGCCGATTCTCCAGCCGGCCATGTTATAGGATTTGGAAAAGGAGCCAAACTCCACCCCCACATCCTTGGCACCTTCGACTTCCAGGAAGCTGGGGGCCTCATACCCGTCATAGGTGATCTTGGCATAGGCAAAATCATTGATGACCATAAAGTTGAACCGTTTGGCAAGTTTGACAATCTCTTTGAAAAAGTTTTTGTCCGTGACCACGCCGGTGGGGTTGTGGGGATAGTTGAGCATCAGCACTTTGGGGCTGGGGTAGCAGGACTCGCAGATATTGGCGATTCGGTCTAAAAATCCTTTTTCCGGGTCAAGGGGGATGCGCATGACATTGGCCCCTGCGATGACGGCGGCATAGATATGGATGGGAAAGGCCGGGGCCGGTACCAGGACAGAATCCCCAGGGCCCATGATGGCCAGGCAGAGATGGGAGATTCCCTCTTTGGAGCCAATGGTGAAATAGGTCTCTTTTTCCGCATCCAGGTCAATATGATAATGGCGGTTGTAATATTTGGAGATTTCTTTTTTCAGATGGGGCATGCCCGAGCTTTCCGGATACCGGTGGGACTTGGGGTCCTTGGCCACTTCCACCAGTTTTTCAATTACCGCATCCGGGGTGGGGTCCATGGGGTTTCCCATGCCAAGGTCAATGACATCATCCCCGTTCCGCCGTTTGTCCATTTTCATCTTGTTGATCATGCCGAACAAATAGGGGGGCAGCTGATCCATGCGGCCTGCAAATCGAATGATATTATTTTCTTCCACGGTAAATATACTCCTTGGGCAATTAAGGTTAACGCCTGCCTTTGATTTTTTGAGGCATCTGAAAAAATAACCATAGCAGATTTTCTTTCAGGGTTGCATAAAAATTTTGAAAAAAATGAACAGGCTTTAGTATTGGTTGTAATCATTGGGCGGCAATGATGACCGAGTCTTTGGTGGTGTTGGGATCATTTTTTTAAATTTTTACCCTTTGGGAAAGCCATTAAGGAACCATCTTCTTCGTTATCAAGGTTTTGCGGTAGACGACTACAGCGGTAACCTTTCTGCCTTGAAGCTGGGACCTTAATGGCTTTTGCCGCCTGTAAATTAAATCCCCGGATCGCAATTTTAGTCAGGCGCCGAATGCCATTTCAGGGATTGTTACGGCGGCATCGCAGGTTGCGCAGATGGCGTCAAATTTGCCCAGGGTTACGGAAAGTTCCCCGTGGATGAAAAATTCGGCCGTGGAGATCTGGCCCTGGTAAAAGGCCGCCTTTTTATGGGTAGAAATTTTGTTTTGTTTTTGTTTTTCATCCAGGCCGTCCAGGATTTTTTCCAGCTGGACAGCGGCTTTTTCAGCCCGCTGGAGCATCATCCATCCGATCAGCAGATCCCCCATGGCCAGGGTGCCCAGGTGAACGGCTGTTTCCTCTGCCCGGCTTGCGGCCCGGTCAAGGGCATCGGCCAGGGGGGCGATGGGCTTGATTTTTCCGGATGATTCAACGGTCTGATTGATCTCGCCCAAAAGGTCTGTGAAGTATTGTCCTTTTTTCATGCCCAGTTTCCGGCCCAGAAGATCCATGGCCTGGATGCCTGAGGTGCCTTCATAGATCGAGGTGATCTTGGCATCCCGTAAAAACGGTTCCATGGGATAATCTGTGGTAAATCCGTACCCCCCGAAGACCTGGAGGGCCTGGGTGCAGACCTCAAAGCTTTTTTCAGAGCAATAGCATTTAAGAATGAGGGTGAGTATTTCAACCATCCCCTTGTTTTTGTCCCTGGTCTCTTGGGTTTTGCTGAGTTCTGATTTGTCCAGGCCCATGGCCGTATAATAGATCAGGCTGCGCATGCCCTCTACATAGGCTTTCATCCAGATGAGCATCCGGCGGACATCCGGGTGCTGGATAATCGGGGCCGGGCGCATTCCCATTTTCCCGGTTATACCGCTGGCACTGGATTGTGCATGTTTGCCATCTGCTTCAGGCAGTTCCAACGCCCTGCTTTATAAAATGATCGCAGCATAATCATTTTTTCTGCATTCTCCCGATACCAAAAGATGCATGGACCTTTAAGACGTAAATTCACGACTCTCCGAATCGAACTTTCAATAGCACCGCTGCCAATAGGTAAGTTCAACGCTTTTACAGTTGAGAAATTAAGCCTCAGTTCATTGCGCACAAAATAATCCCGTTCCGTCTTGATAGCCTTACTGTTTCTGCCTCTACAAAGCTTCTGGACGGCCTGTACCACCTCAATCGCCTTTCCCTTCAGCAGAAGACCTCGCTGCTTCGATACCCAGCGTTTGCGTTCCTTGGATGACCAGGTCTTCCTTAAGCCTGCTACTGTACCCAGATGCTCAACTGCATGGTAGAAATCGAGAAGTTCATACACACGCTCAGGAGCCAAACCCAATGCTTTTAGCAGTCCGGGGATTCGATTCCAAATCCAATGTGCCCCATCTGCAACAAACAGTATTTTGTCTGAGTTCTGAATATGAAGGGAGTTCAAATAACCCTTTAACAAGTGGAATACACCATCCGGTCCATTGAAACAGCCATCAATAAATGGTGAAAAGCTTTTTTCTTGTTTTCCATGGGCGTCCACTACATAAATGATCAAAAGCTTGGGTTCTCGCCATGCCCCACGAAATCGGGTTCTATCCTTTTGGGTTTTTGGTCCCCTTTTCTTCTCTCTGAGCCGAGTGCGGCCACCATCAGTGCTGATAACGACTCGCCGCCCTTCAAGTAAATCTCTATCATTTAATGGGATTCGGCCCGCTTGTTGTTCGGCTCGAGCCCGCTCTGCGTACCGATAGGTCAGTTTACGGATGACCTTTATACCCAACGTCATCCCACGGTCACAAAGCACTTGACGGACTTCTTCAAAAGAACTTAATAAGGCTGACCAAGAACTCACCATAGAAGCCAAAGCAGGCGAGCAGCGATCATGGATTCCAAGAAGGATTAAGCCAGCGTATGCACCTTTATATCTTTTTCCTTTTCGGCGGTCACAGGACCTTCGATAGTATCGAACATGAATATCAACCGAACTATCTGTACAAAGCTGAATCCAAACGGTCTCAAGCCCTTCGCTTTTCATCCGTCCCGGCCAATTGGACATCAATTCTTTTTCTTGGTCGACCTGTTCAGAGGAATCTACTGAGGCCTGGATCTTTTTTTTAAAAAAAAGGCGCTTATCCGATTTGTATACTCAAGGATTTCCTGCTCCATCTGTTCTAATTCGTTAGCGTTACGAACCAAGCGATTTGGATCTTCTTTCAGTTTTTTGAGGCATGCAAGGACTTCATCAACAGTATTACAATCTTCAGCTTTCTTCATTAGCACAATCCATTTATGTTCATTTCAGCGTAACAGAGGATATCATTCTTTTTGCTCTAAAAGACAGGCCTTTTTAAAACCGGGAAAATAGGAATGCGCCCTCGGGGCCTGGCCCGCCCCGGGATCAAAGACCTGGAGCAGGTTTTTTCCCTGGCACCGTTCTCGTGCATGGTTCAGGGCCTGGACATAGGCTGCAGGTGGCAGAGCCGTGGATCCCCATTTTTTCCTCGATCCCGGTGCAGATTACGTCATTGGGTCTGCCCGGCGTTCCATCGGCATTGATCCTGATCTTGGGCACGATAAACAAAGAAATCCCTTTGGTGCCGGCAGGGGCGCCCTTGATCCGGGCCAGAACCAGGTGGATGATATTTTCCGTAAGGTCCTGGTCCCCGCCGGTGATAAATATCTTGGATCCTGAGATGGCATAGGTGTTGTTGTCTGTTTTTTCAGCCGTGGTGGTCAGCTCTCCCACGTCGGACCCGGCCTGGGGTTCGGTCAGGAGCATGGCCCCGCCCCATTGGCCGGTGTAGAGTTTTGAAAGGTAGATCTCTTTCTGGTCCTGGGTGCCGTAGAGTTCAATCACCTTGCCGATGCCGTGGCAAAGACCGGGATACATGGCAAAGGCCAGGTTGGCCGAGACAAAGTATTCACTGACCGCAGCCCATACGCTGGAAGGCATCCCCTGTCCCCCTACGTTTTCATCGTCCATAAAGGCGATCCACTCCCCATCGCAATAGAGTTTATAGGCCTTGTGAAAGGACTTGGGCACTTTGACCTGCCCGTTTTCAAGCCTGACCCCTTCCCGGTCTCTGGGCACATTGGTGGGCAGGATCTCTTTGACAGCCAGTTTTCTTGCCTCTGAAACGGCCATGTCCAGGGCTTTTTTATTGATGCCCTTGAATTTGTCATGGGTGAGTATTTTTTCGGTTTCAAGCTGTTCAAAAAGAACAAAGTCCACATCCCGTCTGTCTGCAAGTTCCTGGGCCATTTTAATTTTCTCCCTATGGGCTCAAAGCAATTGGTTTAAAAATGTCTTGGGTCTGCTCAGATAATAGCAAGGTCCATACCAAAACCGGGAAAGATCCGTCCCGGCCCGACTAGGCCGGGTTTGGGCAAATCCAGGAGATGGATGCCTTTGGGTGTTTCACCACAGAATGCTGTGAATTATCAATATATTGATATCTTGTTCGGTGACTGTTTTTTTACGGCTTTTGTATAAATACTTAAAATTAAAGAATAAAATTCATCAAGCTGTTCCTGGCATGAATGTTGCTTTTAAGTTTGTCATCAGATCAAAACGTAAAGAACGCATAAGCATTGTAAATTTAAGACAAGGAGAGAACCCATGGCTGAAAACGTAATCATTACCGCGGCCCTCTCAGGTGCCGGCACCTTTAAGAACAATAATCCTGCAGTGCCGTATACACCGGAAGAATTTGCTCAAGAAGCGGCCAAGTGCTACGAGGCCGGGGCTGCCATGGTCCATGTCCATGCCCGGCAGGAAGACGGGATGCCCACCCATGAGGTGGCCTTGATCAAAGAAACCCATGACGCCATCAAGGAGAGGACCCCGGAACTCATCGTCAATTTAAGCTCTGCCGTGGGCATGGGCAAGACGGCTGAACAGCGGATCACCCAGATTATAGAGATCCGGCCGGAAATGGCTTCCTTAAACACCAATACCATGAATTTCGGGCTGCTGGACCGCAAGAGCAGGCAGATCCTGGTGGACTATGTGTTTGAAAATACCTTTACCATGCTCCAGGATTTCGGCAAGGCCATGGCGGAAAATAATGTCACCCCTGAAATTGAAATTTACGACATGGGCGGGCTGGACAATACCCTTCTCATTGGCCGGCAGGGGATTTTTTCCAACCCCATGAATTTTAACTTTGTCTGGGGCGTGGCCGGGGGCCAGGCGTTCAGGCCCGATGCCTTTATGGCCCTTTACCATGCCCTGCCGGACAATTGTAATTTTACCACCTGCGGGGTGGGCACGGCAGAATTTCCCTGCATCATGCAGTCTTGCATGCTCGGCGGCCATATGCGGGTGGGGCTTGAGGACAATGTGCGCATGCCTGACGGTGAATTGGCCAAGGGCAACTATGAACTGGTGGAATGTGCGGCCAAGGTGGCAGGTCTTTTAGGACGGCCCGTGGCCACGCCTGACCAGGCCCGTGAGATCATGGGCATTGGTAAATGATCTTTTTTTTCCTTAATTTAGATTCTGCAGATCCA
This sequence comes from Desulfobacter sp., assembly GCA_028768545.1. NCBI lineage: Bacteria > Pseudomonadati > Thermodesulfobacteriota > Desulfobacteria > Desulfobacterales > Desulfobacteraceae > Desulfobacter > Desulfobacter sp. Next base: position 544,311 of record CP054838.1, on the reverse strand, counting down.
GGTATGGGGTCCAGGCCGTGCATTTAAAAGGCGGCCTGCATATCCATACCACCTGTTCGGACGGGGAGCTGACCATTGTCCAGGCCATTCGGGTATACGAGCGGCTGGGATTTGATTTTATCGCCCTGACCGACCATGATTTTCTCATGAAAAAAGAGTGTTACAAAGATGTGGCTGCCGTTAAAACCGACATGATCGTTTTTTGCGGTGTTGAAAAAACCGTGTTTGACAAGGGGTATGTCCACATCAACCAGATCAGCGGCCCCAAAGAAACCCTGAATATTTTCAACCATCCTTCGGAACTGGACCTGCCCCTGGGCCGGGTGATTGAACGGATCACGGGGCTGGTCCAAACCCATCCCATAGATGCCGTGGAAGTCACATCCAAGGGGTTTCGTTTTCCTGAGTATGAAACCGATCAGCTTCCCTTTCCCAAGGTGGCCACGGATGATTCTCACAACCGTCTATGATGCGGCCGGGCCTGGATAGAGATGGATGCCCCCAGGGACCGGGATAAGATACTCAAGGCCATAAAAGCCGGGGATTTCTGGAATTGCTATATCCGGAACAAGCCAATGGGGCAACCCGATTTCAGGCAGACGTGATTCATGAAATATGCGGGCTGACCCAATTTGTTTTTCCTGAACAACTCGGCCTGTGAAAAGAGTTGAACCATTGTTTTGAGAAGACCTTAAGGAGGTAAGTGTAATGACTAGAAGAGTCGGTATTTGTGCGGTTGCCCAAACCCCGTTCCAGCGGAACAACTGGGAGCAGCGGTTTCAGAATATGGTAGTTGAGGTCCTGGACGATCTTCGCTCCCAGACCGGTGTGGATTTTGACGATGAAAAGGGAATCGGGATGAGTATTTCCTGTTCAGACGATATTTTTGATGCCAGAACCATTTCAGACAACGGGCTCACCGATGTTCTGGGCGGTCATTTCGGGTGCGAGGAAAAAATCGCCCAGGAAGGGATCCAGGCCCTTTATTACGGCCTTGCCGCCATCCAGTCCGGCCAGGAGGATGTGGTCCTGCTTTTGGGCCATTGCAAGGAATCCCAGGGTCAAAGCCGGAACATGGTCACCCATATGGCCTTTGATCCTTACTTCACCCGGCCGGTGGGTCTGGATTTCTGTGTGGCAGCCGGGCTTCAGGCCCAGGCATACGGGGAAAAGACTGGGCTGACCGATGACCATCTGGCTGATATTGTGGTCAGGGCCAGAGAGATGGCCGCTAAAAATCCAAACCAGCCTGAAGTTGCACCGGTCACAAAACAAGAGGTCATGGGATCAGATTTTCTGGCTGACCCCATTAGAAAACTTCATGCCTATCCCGTGTCCGACGGTGCCGTGGGCATGATCCTGGCCGCAGAAGAGAGGGTGCATGAATTTTGCGATACCCCGGTATGGATTACAGGGGTGGGCAACTCCATGGATTCCTTTTTTCTGGGGGACCGGGATCTGACCGCCAATGCCGCCCTTAAGGCCGCAGCCCAAAGGGCCTATAAACGGGCCGGGATCACAGATCCCGGGTCTGCATTTGATCTGGTGGAACTCTGCGACCAATACGCCTTTCAACTGCCCATGTGGATGGAGGGACTCGGTCTTTGTGATCGAGGTGCCGGCGCCCGCTGGGTGGAACAAAGGGGCTGGGAAAAGGCCCAGGTCAATCTTTCCGGCGGTATGCTGGCGGGCAACCCCCTGATGCTCGGCGGATTTGTCAGAGCTGCGGATGCCGCCCTCCAGCTCATGGGCAAGGCAGGGGATATCCAGGCAGATGATCCGAGAACCGCCCTTGCCCATGGGGTTATGGGACCAGCCGGCCAATTTCATTCCGTGGTAACACTTGAAAGGGATTAGACGATGAAAGAGATTAAAAAAAATAGAAACGTAGGCATTATCGGGGTGGGGCAGTCGGTTTACTCCAGCCACAGGGAAGAGGTGAACCAGCCGGAAATGATCCACGAGGCCGTGGTTGAGGCCCTGGACGATGCCGGCATGACCATGGCGGACATTGACTGCGTGGTCCACGGCAATATGGAGCTTTTTGAAATGGTCCACCAGCCCGACCTCTGGCACACCCTGGGCACAGGAACCCTGGGCAGGGAAAGCCTCAGGGTCACCACCGGCGGCACCACCGGGGCTACTTTGGTCTGTGCGGTGGATTCCCTGGTGGCTTCGGGCCTTCACGATGTGGTCATGGCCATTGGATTTGAAAAACTCCAGGAGGGCCATACCACGGGCGGGATCACCAACATGGCAGATCCCTTGTGGACCCGGAAACTCCAGACAGGCGCCTTGACCGGGATGACCGCCACCCAGATCATTGAGGAGTTTGGCGAGGAACGGGCCAAAAAAGCCTCCATGAAATATCGGATCACCATGGACAAGCATGCCATGAAAAATGAAAAAGCCCACCGCAGGCTGGGCCTTGAATTTGACCAGGCCGATGATATGGCTGCAAACTCTCCGGCGCTTGTGGGTGAACTGAGGCTCATCCACATGTGCTCCCAGAGCGACGGGGCCTGTGTCATGATTTTTGCCTCGGAAAAAAAAGCCCTTGAACACTGCGACCAGCCCGCCTGGATCAAGGATCATGTCACCGTTCACCGGGAGGAAAATTTTGCGATTTTCGGTGATGCCCCCGTGACCATGACCCATAGAGTGGACGCAGAAAAGCTGTTCAACAGAAATGGCATCAAAGATCCGAGACAAGAGATCGACATGATGGAGATGTATGACCCTTTTTCATGGTGGGGCCTGGACTGGCTCAGGGAGTTTCTCCTTTTAGAAGGGGACGAGCACCTGAAAATGGTTGAAAACGGAGAGATTGCCATTGACGGGGAGTTTCCCGTCAACCCTTCCGGCGGGGTGATTGCCTCCAATCCCATCGGGGCCACGGCCATGGTCAGGGTGGCTGAGGCGGCCATGCAGATCATGGGCAGGGCCAAGGAACACCAGGTGGCCAAAGAGGTGAACACGGCATTGGCTTCGGGGTTTGGCGGCACCATGTGGACGGTGCTGGTTCTGCTGACCAAAGACGCTCCCAGGCTTTAACCAGGAGATGCCGAGAACTGGCCGGGCTGAAGATCGGGCTTAAGGCGTGAAATAGCCGGGCTGAGGATTCAACCTGAAACGTGTACACCAATAAAAGATTCCAGGTCCATTTACAGACAGGAGAGAATTTATGAGTGAAGAAACAAGGGACAATCGGGTTGCTGATATTTTTGCCACCATGGAAGATCGGGTCATTCCCGAGGGGGTTGCAGGGATAAGCGCCAATTTCGGATATGTTATTACAGGAGAGAACGGGGGCAAGTGGACGGTCTGCGTGAACAACGGCGAAGTAAGGGTGGTTGAGGGGATTGTGGATCCCCATGTCACCACCACCTGTGCCGATACGGACTGGATCGACATTACCCTGGGCAAGCTGGACGGGATGACGGCCTTTTCCTCGGGCAAGCTTAAGGTGGAAGGCGACCTGGACATTTTGACCAAAGCTGCCCGGTTTTTTCAAAAATACAGCCCTCCGGGGGCACAGGAAGATGGGGAAGAGCTTTTGGTGCTCAAACAGGTGTTTTCCATTCCCCAGACCTTTTCCACAGGACCTGTCATGGGCCGGTTTCTCAATGCCCTTAAAGAGAAGAAGATCCTGGCAAACAAGTGTCCCTCCTGCAACAGGCTCCAGATTCCGCCTAGGGAGGTCTGTGCCGAGTGCGTGGTCTCCTGCGAGGAATTTGTTGAGATCGGGCCTGAAGGGATTATTTCAACCCCGGATGTGGCCTATTATGCCAGCCCGGATCCTTTGACCGGGGAAACCCGGGAAAACCCCTATTGCTCCTGCCATTTTCTTTTGGACGGCTGCCGCGATCACGAGACCATGTGGCATGAGCTCAAGGCTGAAGATATTCCCAGGGCCAAAAGAGGGGTGAGGGTCAGACCGGTGTGGAACGATGTCCGGGTGGGCACGGTAACGGATATCAAATATTTTGAAATCATTGATGACTGATGGGGGAAAGACCATGACAACAACCACAGAAGACTGCTTTACCATTGACGGAAAACTGGCCCTGCCCTATCAGTATTTTGCCGGGCGCACCAGCTCCCGGTTCATCATTTCCATCCGGGATGACAAAAAGATCATGGGGCTCAAATGCAATACTTGCGACAAGGTGTTTGTGCCGCCCAGGTCCAGCTGTGAGGTTTGTTTTGAAGATATTTCTGAAAACTGGGTGGAATTGTCCAATACAGGGGTGGTGGAGGGATTTACCATAGTTCGGTACGAAGAACCCCACCAGCCTGTCAAACCGCCCTATATCACCGCTCTGATTAAATTGGACGGGGCAGACACCTCTTTTGCCCATATTGTCAAAGGTATGCCTTTGTCCCAGATGAAAAAAGGGCTGCGTGTGGAAGCTATGTTTGCCAAAAAGACCACGGGCACGATCATGGATATCGACCATTTCAGGCCAATCGATCAAGGGCCCAAGTTTGAGCTGGGATACCCCTATGATCAACTGGAAATCGGGATGTTCGCCTCGTTTACCAAGACCATTTCCGAGACCGATGTCTACCTTTTTGCCGGCATCTCAGGGGATTTTAACCCTATGCATTTAAACGAGGAATTTGCAAAAACCACCCCCATGGGGACAAGGATTGCCCACGGCGCCCTTCCCCAGTGTTTGATTGCCCCGGTGCTGGGCATGAAGCTGCCAGGCCTTGGCACCATTGCCCTTGAGATTACCACCCGGTTCAAGGCCCCCACCTATTTCGGGGATACGATCACGGCCACAGGCGAGGTGATTGAAAAACTTGACGAGCGCCAATGGGTGAAAATGGGACTGACCTTTACCAACCAGAAGATGGAGGTTGTGGCCACGGGCCAGGCCCTGGTCATTCCGCCGCCGGCCCAGTAAACTTTGCGGGTTAGGGTTAATGATCCAGGAATTCTAAAAGGAGAGACCCATGTCAGACGGGTTCAAGACAAGTACTCAGGTTCAGCCGTATTTTTCAAAATCCCATGACCAGGTCCGCAAGGCCGTCAGGGAGTTTATTAAAAAAGAGGTGACACCCTTTATCAACGACTGGGAAGAGGCGGGGGAGTTCCCCAGAAAATTGTATAAAAAGGCCGGGGATCTCGGGATCCTGGGCATGGGGTTTCCCGAGGAGCTGGGGGGAACCCCCGGGGATATTTTTTACATGGTGGCGGTATCAGAGGAGCTGATGCGGTCAGGTTCAGGGGGATTCACATCAGGGATCGGCTCTTTGAACATTGCCCTGCCCCCCATTGTGGCATTGGGCACCCCGGCCCAAAAGGAAAAATTTGTCGTGCCCGTGCTGGCAGGCGAGCGGATCGCCGCCCTGGGGATCACCGAGCCCGGAGGCGGATCCGATGTGGCCAATCTTGGGACCACGGCTGTTCCGGACGGGGACGACTATATTGTCAACGGGTCCAAGACCTTTATCACCAGCGGAATTCGGGCGGATCAGCTCACCTGCGCCGTGCGCACCGGGGATGACGGGGCTTCGGGTATCAGCCTGTTGGTCATTGAATCTGATACCCCGGGGTATTCCGTCTCACAGAAGATTAAAAAAACCGGGTGGTGGTGTTCTGATACGGCTGAAATTTTTCTGGACAACTGCCGGGTGCCGAAAGCCAATTTGATCGGCAGGGAAAATCAGGGGTTTGCCGCCATCATGGGCAATTTTCAAAAGGAGCGGCTGGCCATTGCCGTGATTGCCAATATGACATCCCGGATGGCCCTGGAGGAATCCGTGGCCTATGCCAAGGAGCGCAAGGCATTCGGCAAATCCATTAACGGCTTTCAGGTCACCCGGCACAAGCTTGTGGACATGGCCACCTTGCTGGAGGCCAGCACGGAATTCACCTATCGGGTGGCCGCTAAAATCGGTGCGGGCATTGACCAGCTCAAAGAGGTGTCCATGGCCAAGAATTTTGCCTGCCAGGTCAGCGACAAGGTCACCTATGACGCGGTCCAGATTTTCGGGGGATACGGGTTTTGCCGGGAATACCTGGTGGAAAGGCTGTACCGGGACAACCGGATTCTCTCCATTGGCGGGGGCACCACCGAGATCATGAAGGAGATCATATCCGCATTTGTGGTCTGATTTTATCTAAACTCCAAGGCTGCAGGCTTAGTCTTCTGCGGCCCGCTGAATTCGACTCGTGAAGCAGTATCGGCTCAATTTGGATATTAATCGCAGCCCGAATATTTCACGAATCGATTTTGCTTAAGCTGTAAGGCGCCAGGCCGTGAAGCCGCAGTGACGTTACTGCGAACGGGCTGCAACGCCGCAGATGAGGTGAAATCGGTTCGCCCGAAGAGTGACAATTTTTACCCTTGGAATTAATTTGGCAAGTAATTATAAGGCGTTGTATTTAAAGAAATTAGTAGCCAGTTTGTTTAAATTGTCAGTTTTTGACCTTCAGGTTATGAAAAATTCGGATTAGCCCCATTTGAGGATGCATGCATATGGAAAAAACAATTAATGAGGTCTTTAAAAAAAGGACAGACAAATACCAGGACAGGATTGCTGTTGAAAAAAAGCTAAACGGGGCCTGGGAATCCGCCTCCTGGGCCCAATACTATGATGCGGCAAGAGAGGCGGGCCTTGCGTTGAGATCGGTTGGGGTAGAAAAGGGGGACCGGGTTTCTATCTTGAGTGAAAACCGTCTGGAATGGCTCTATGCCGATCTTGGCACCCTTGGCACCCTTGGCATTGGCGGGGCAGTGGTGCCGGTGTACACCACCCTGCTCGCAGAAGAGGTGGGGTATATCCTTGAAAATTCAGGGGCCAAGGCTGTGTTTGTGGAAGATTCCGACCAGATGGAAAAGGTGCTGGCCTGCCTCAAAGATCTGCCTGAACTCAAAAAAATCATCTTAATTGAGGGCAGGGTTCCCGCGGATGCCGAGGATATTGTGGTGGGGTATGAGGAATTTGCCGCCCTGGGTGAACAACTCCACTTAAAAGACAAGGATAGTTTTGAACGCCTTGCACGGGAGGTGGAGCCCCAAGATCTTGCCACCATTGTCTATACCTCGGGCACCACGGCCCGGCCCAAGGGGGTGATGATCTCCCATAAAAATATCATGGCCATACTTAAAAGCCTTGCCTCTGTTAAGCCGACCTATTGTTTTGATACGGACCAGGTGGTGCCTTTTCTGCCCCTTTCCCACGTCTTCGGCAGGCTCACCGACCATTTTTTCGGCATGTACGTCGGGGGGACCGCCTCCTATGCCGAAAGCATTCTGCTCTTTGCAAGGGATGTGAAAGAGAAAAAACCCCATGTGATCCAGGCTGTGCCCAGGGTCTGTGAAAAGGTCTACCACAAGATCCTTGAAAAGGTGGAAGACCAGCCCCCTTGGAAGCAAAAAGTATTTTCCTGGGGCCATAAGATCGGGCTTATGCTGCTCCCGCCGTGAGCAGCATAAGCCCGTCTCTATTTTCCTGAATTTAAAATACAAGCTGGCCTATGTCCTGGTGTTCAAGAAACTGGCCGAGGCTTTAGGGGGCCGGGTAAGGTGGATGACGGCCTCGGGCGCGCCCACATCCCGGGATATCATTCTTTTTTTCAATGCCGCAGGCATTACCGTGGTCGAGGGCTACGGCATGACCGAATGCTGCGCCCCTGCCACCATGAGCCGGCTGGACAACTATCGTATCGGTACCGTGGGCAACCCGATCCCCGGCGTTGAGATCAAGATTGCCCAAGATGGTGAGATATTGATCAAAGGGGACAATGTCTTTGAGGGATATTCAGTAGTGTCCGGTTAGGTTGTTGCATATAAAAAGCATCTAAAATCATTGAAAAAACAGTCTGTTTTGTGTTGACAAATGTGCGTAAAAATTTTTGTGCGCCTTGAAAATTTAACTCAAGGAGCTCAAATGACGCACATCTCAGTCCCTAAAAAACAACTACGGTCCCTGAACTTTGACAATTTCAGGTGCCCTCTGATAAAGTCACTTTCAAAAGCACCGGAATTACAATCTCGAGGAGACCGCCCTTTAAAAATGACATTCGAAGACCAGATAAATGCTTTAGTTTATTTCCATCTTCAGGAGCACAAGTCTGCCCGACATTTAATTCAGGATCTCAAGGAGAATGTTTTTGCTAAAGAAAATATTGCGCCAAACGGTGGTATCAGCCGTAGTAGTTTCTGTGAAGCCATCAATCACAGGGGACTCGAACAACTGCAATTTATCTTTGAGGATCTTTATAAACAGGCTCTTGAGTGTCATCCGGGTGAACACGCCGAGTTAGGAGAGTTGGTTTCCATTGACGGTAGTCTCATAAATGCAGTCCTTTCAATGCACTGGGCGAACTACAGAAAAGGAAGTAAAAAAGCCAAAGTACATTGCGGATTTGACATTAATCACGGAATCCCAAACAAAATCTTTTTGACTGAAGGCAACGGCGCTGAACGCACTTTTGTTCCCAAAATACTTTCCAAGGGGCAAACAGGTGTTATGGATCGTGGATATCAATCCCATAAAGAATTTGACCTGCTTCAGGAGCAAGGCAAACATTTTGTCTGCCGTATAAAAACCAGGACAACAAGAACAATTATTGATAACCACGAGACCTCTTCCGACAGCTACATTTTTTATGATGCACTGGTTAAACTTGGTACTCCGAATCAAAACCAGACGAAAAGGCCTGTTCGGGTTGTTGGCTATAAAATTGCTGGCGTCAAATACTATGTGGCAACTGACAGGCATGATTTAACAGCGGAACAAATAGCAACAATTTATAAACTCCGGTGGACCATTGAGGATTTTTTCAAATGGTGGAAAGAACATCTGAAGGTATATCATCTCATTGCCCGCAGTGAATACGGCCTTATGGTTCAGATTCTTGGCGGCCTTATCACTTACCTGTTACTGGCAATCCATTGCCAAAAACAGTTTAATGAAAAGGTCACGATCAAAAGAGTTCGGCAGCTGCGAACCGCCATTCTAAATGACCTGTTTGGCTGCGAGGAGCAGGGCTCTCATAGTTCAAACAGGGACAATATTGTCAAAGATCAAAAAATTATTGAGCAAGCAAAAACCTAACCGGACATCACTGAGGGATACTGGAAAATGGAAGAAAAGACAAAAGAGGCCTTTAACGAGGAGGGCTATCTTTGCTCGGGTGATATCGGGGAGCTGGACCAGGGCTTTTTAACGATCACGGACCGGAAAAAGGATCTGATCATCACCTCCGGGGGCAAGAATATCCCCCCCCCCAGAAAATTGAAGGGGTATTTAAGTTTGATCCGCTGTTCGAGCATGTGATCGTCATCGGAGAACGGAGAAAATACCTCACGGCCATGTTCAATCTCAACCCGGACCAGGCAGTGCTTTTAGCCCAAAAACAGGGGATTGCCTTCGAGGACCCTGACGACCTTCTGGACAACAAAGCGTTTCTTAAGATTGTGGCAGATCATGTGGCAGAGCGGAACAGTCAGCTGGCCCGGTACGAAACCATTAAAAAATACAGGATTCTCATACAGGCCTTTTCCTCTGAGACAGGAGAGCTGACCGCATCTTTGAAGCTCAAGCGGAATGTGGTGATGACCATGTACGAAGATCTGGTGGAGTCCATGTATGCTGATGCAAACTAAAAAGGAGAGACCATGACCCGCAAAGTGGCCGTCTGTGCAATGGCGCAGATCAACAACCAGTCCGATTACAGGCATTTAAGATACCAGGGCATGCTCATGGACTGTTTTGAGTCCATTATCCACGAGACCCATGTCACCTTTGACATGGAAAAGGGCATCAGAAACGTGGTGACCTGTTCCGATGATGTGTTTGACGCCAGGACCATATCAGACGAGGCTATCACCGATGCGGTGGGCGCCCATTACCGGGGGGAGGAAAAAGTGGCCCAGGACGGGATTTCCGCCCTGGGATACGCAATGGCCTGCATTCTTTCAGGCCATGATGATCTTATTCTGGTTCTGGCCCATTGCAAGGAATCCCAGAGCGAGAGCCGGAACATGTGCACCAACCTGGCCTTTGATCCTTTTTACACCCGGGCCTTGGGCATGGATTATCTGAGTGCTTCAGGGTTCCAGGCCCGGGCCTATATGCAGGCCTCAGGCCTTGATGATGAGGATCTGGCCCGGATTGTGGTCAGATCCAGGCAAAACGGGGCCAAAACCGCATATGCCAGACCCAACGATATGGTCTCCATGGACCAGGTCCTGGAATCTCCCATGGCCGCAGACCCCATCCGCCGTCTGCACCAATACCCTGTGACCGACTGGGCCGCAGGATTTTTGCTCTGCTGTGAAGAACGGGCCCATGAGTTTACGGACACCCCGGTATGGCTCACAGGCTTTGGGTCGGGTATGGACCATTTTTTTTTAGGAGACCGGGATCTTGTGGCCAATGCCCCATTGAAACATGCCGCTGCCCGGGCCTATGCCATGGCCGGGATCGATGATCCTGCGGCCCAGCTGGATATTGTGGAACTCAACGATGCCTATGCATACCAGCTGCCCCTCTGGGCAGAGGGGGCAGGGCTTGCAGAACCCTGCCGGGGTAAAATTTGGATGGATCAGGGCGGGATGGATAGGTCTTGCGTGAATTTGTCCGGCGGAATGCTCAACGGCAATCCTTTGATGCTCGGAGGCCTTGCAAGAGCGGCCTATGCCGTGTCCCAGCTGAGAGGCGAGGCAGGAGAAAATCAGGTGGAATCGCCGCAAAGGGCTTTGGCCCACGGGACCACCGGCCCTGCAGGCCAGCACCATGCCGTGTTAATCCTTGAAAAATAAAGGCAGACCAATGAATAAAAAAAACAGACATGTGGGAATCGTGGGCATCGGGGAAACCAAATTTTCCAGCCACTGGGAGGATGTGAACCAGCCGGAAATGATCCATGAGGCGGTCAGGGCGGCCCTGGACGATGCCTCCATGACCATGGACGATATTGACTGCGTGGTCCACGGCAATATGGAACTCTTTGAAATGGTTCACCAGCCCGATCTCTGGCATACCCTGGGCACAGGGGCTGCGGGCAGGGATTCCTTTCGGCTGACCACCGGGGGGACCACCGGCGGCACTTTGGTGGCTGCCGCAGACAATCTCATTGCGTCGGGCATGTATGACACGGTTCTGGCCGTGGGGTTTGAAAAGCTCCAGGAGGGCCATACCACAGGGGGCATCACTAATATGGCCGATCCCCTCTGGGCCAGAAAGCTCCAATCCGGGGCGCTTACCGATTCGGCTGCGGTCAAGGCCATTTCAGAGTTCGGGGAAGATCGGGCCCGGCGGGCGGCCATGACCTATAGAATCATCATGGACAAGCATGCCTGCCTGAATCCCAACTCTCACAGGGCATTCGGTCTGGACTGGGATCAGATGGAAGATCTCATGGAAAATTCTCCCCCCCTGATCGGGGATCTGCGGCTCATCCACATGTTCTCCCAGTCGGACGGGGCCTGTGTGATGATTTTTGCCTCTGAAGAAAAGGCCCGCAAGATCACCCGAAATCCGGTATGGATCCGGGACCATGTCACGGTTCACCGGGAGGAGACCTTGAATCTCTGTGTTAATTATTACCCCAATGAAACCACCCACAGGTTTGCGGCCAAGACCCTGTATGAAAGAAATGGGATTACAGATCCGCTCAACTACTTTGATGTGTTTGAAATGTACGATCCTTCGGCCTGGTGGGGGGCGGACTGGATCCGGGATTTTTTCCTGCTTGAGGGGGATGAACATTTAAAGCTCATAGAAGACAAGGAGATCATGCTGGACGGATCCATGCCCATTAATCCTTCGGGCGGGGTGCTGGCTGCCAATCCCATCGGGGCCACGGCCATGGTCCGGGTGGCCCAGGCCGCCAGGCAGATCCGGGGGGATGCAGGTCCCCACAAGATTCAAAGGGATGTGGACCATGCCATTGCCTCCTCTTTCGGGGGCACCATGTGGACCATCTTGTTTATGCTTGAAAAGGAACTCAACTTCTAAGGAGCCTCAAATGGAAAATAAGATCAGGGTGGCAGATATTTTTAATACCATGGCAGAACGGTTCCGCCCAGAAGGGGCAGAGGGCATATCCGCCTCGTTTGGATACGAGATCAAAGACACAGGCGCCTGGACCCTTGAAATTGACCGGGGTAAAATGCGCCTGAGATCTGATTTGGCCGTAGACTGTGATGTAAAGATTCGGGCAGACAAGGATATTTTCATCGGCCTGAACACAGGCTCCGTGGATACCATGGAGGCCATTACCTCCCGTAAACTTATTGTTAAAGGAGATATGCAGGCCTTTTCAAGGCTGCCCGGAATGTTTAAAAAGATCATTCCGGGGGGCGATGAGGCCGACAATGACCAGGAACTTATCGTGCTGAAAAAAATCATTTCAGTGGACCAGAAATTTTCCACAGGTCCTGTGATGGGCAAATTTTTAAAGGTTTTAAAGGACAAAACCATCCTTGCCATCAAATGCCCTGAATGCGGCAGGCTTCAGTCCCCGCCCCGGGAGGTCTGCGCCGTCTGCAGGGTCAGAAATGACCACTGGGTAAACATCGGTCCCCGGGGTGAGATGCGGATGCTGGAATACTGCTATTACTCAAGTCCCGATCCTTTGACCGGGGAGGCCAGACAGGCCCCCTACGGTTCTGTGGGCATTCTTTTGGACGGGTGCAAAGATGAAGAGGTGTTCTGGCATCTTTTGCGCCCGGACCAGCTTGACCAGGTGAAAATGGGGATTGTGCTCGGGGAAAAGATTATTCCCGGCACGCGGTTAAGACCGGTGTGGGCGGATCACAGGACCGGATCCATAGAGGATATTCAATATTTTGAGATTGATGAATAACGGGGGAAAAATGAAACCACAAGAATCCAAAGACGCATATGTGATCCAGGGAAAACTGGCCCTGCCCTACACCTATTTTGCAGGCCGGACCGGCAGTTTCTTTTTAACCCAGATCCGGGACCACAGGGCCGTCAAAGGGGTGAAATGCCCTGACTGCAAAAAGGTGTACGTTCCCCCGAGGCAGACCTGCCATCTCTGCATGGCCGACATTTCTGACAACTGGGTGGATCTGTCCGGCAAAGGAACGGTGGTCAACCACACCGTGGTGAACTATCAAGACCGCCACCTGCCCAGAACGCCACCCTATATTCTGGCCATGATTCTGTTGGAGGGCACAGATACCCCCCTGGTGCATATTCTGGAGGAAATAGACCCGGACCAGGAGATTCAGGGGATGGAGGTGGAACCGGTGTTTAGCGACAAGACCACGGCCACCATCCTGGATATTGATCATTTTAAACCAACGAACCTGCAACCCTAACCCAGGTTCCGGCCCATACATCCGTTTGGCCGGGACCCCGATTTTCGGAGAAAATTCATGTCCATTATTTACGAAAAAAAAGATAAAATCGCCTATATCACCTTAAACCGGCCCGAGGCCCACAATGCACTGGATTCTGAAACCCTTGTCCAGCTCATTGATGCCTGGAAAAACTATCGGGACGATGATGATCTTCGCTGCGCCATTATCACGGGCACAGGCGATCATACCTTTTGCGCAGGCGCTGATCTTGCCAATCTCATCCCCCTTTTCACCGGGACCAAAACCCCTGAGACCGAAGCTGAAAAACGGGTCCAGGCAGATCCCCTCATGGTCCAGAAGGCCTGGCTCAGGGATCTTAACATTTATAAACCTGTGATTGCGGGCATCAACGGCCATGCCATTGCAGGCGGCCTGGAGCTTCTCTACGGCACAGACATCCGCATTGCAGCAGAAGGTTCCAGATTCGGGCTTCAGGAAGTTAAATGGGGGGTGTTTCCTGCAGGGGGGTCCAGTGTCAAACTGCCCCGGCAGATCCCCTATGCCCGGGCCATGGAAATGATGCTCACAGGAGAGCTGATTGAAGGACAAGAGGCCTTGGACATGGGGCTGATCAACCGTCTGGTCCCCAGGGACAAGGTCATGGAAGAGTGCGAACGCCTGGCAAAGATCATTGTTAAAAACGCCCCCCTTGCCGTGACAGCCATCAAAAAAGCCGTGATGACCAATGTCGGGCTTTCCATTGAAGAGGGCCTTAAAAATGAGTTTGACCTGGCTGTGCCCGTGTTTTTAAGCCAGGACGCCCAGGAAGGGTCAAAGGCTTTTAAGGAAAAGCGGTCACCGGTATTCAAGGGGATTTAATTTCATGACAATTTGGGTGGTTGTCTGGTGATGATCCATAAATGCAAGTTGTTGAGATGAGCGCGATTTTGGTTGTTTTATTATGCGCCCGTGCAGTATCAGGATCTGCTCAGGCAAAAGAAAAAGGGGACCATATGCAGGTGTTATCCTTAAAAGAGATGGAAAAAAAGCTGGGCAAAGAGATCGGCCTGTCCCAATGGTTCCCCATTGACCAGGAGCGAATCAATAAATTTGCCCGGTGCACCCTGGACAACCACTGGTCCCATGTGGATGAGGAGGCGGCCAGTCAGGGCTTTTTCGGAACCACCGTGGCCCAGAGCGGGCTGATTCTTTCCTTGCTCACCCATTTTCATGAACGGGTGATGGTGGTGCCCAAGGGCGCGGTCATGGGCATTTACTACGGCATGAACCGGGTGCGCCATCTTGCCCCGGTCCGGGTGGAGGTTCTGTTGCAAAAAAATATTTCCAGGACAAAGAGATCGTTCAGGCGTAAAATTTACGCAGCATAAGAAAACAGATTTTCGACGAATTCTTTCTGCTTTAAAATTTCTCCCTTCCTAATATTTTTAACTTGTCCTTTTCTGATCATGTTCATAATTTCATAGCCTTTTAGCGTCCGCCAGGCAGAATGAAATGTCTTGAACCCCATACCAGCTCTGACAAGCTTTTTGATAAACCGGTGGTCTTGCTCAATAATATTGTTCAGATATTTATTCTGTCTTAGGATACAGTCCTTATTCAGAAGCTTTTTTTCTTTCAAAGCCTTTACTGCCGGAGGATATGCAGGATTTCCGTCAACACTCAGAACCCGAGGTCTGGAGCTATTGGAAGCTCGCAGCATCTTTTTAAAAAATCGTTTGGCAGATTCCATATTACGTCTGCTGCGAAGAAGAAAATCGATGGTATTTCCACGGGAATCGACCGCTCGGTAAAGATACTTCATTTTCCCCCGCACCTTGATATATGTTTCATCAATACGGTAAGAATCATTTGATTGCCGCAGATACTTCCTGCTTCGCTTTTCCATTTCAGGAGCATAGCGCTGAACCCATCGGTAAATGGTACTGTGATCCACAGACAAGCCCCGTTCTTGCATCATCTCTTCCAGATTCCTGTAACTCAGTTGATATCTCAGATACCAGCGAACATTCAACAGGATGATTTCTTTTTCATAATGACGCCACTTGAAAGGGTTTTCATTTTTCATACTATCTCTCTGCAAACAAATTAGTGCCAAAACGGACTTGTATCAGACATTAATAATTTTTTGCAACAGAACCTAAAAAAGACCTTTGAAAAACTCAATGCTTATCTGCACCCTGTATCCCGCCGGTCATCCCACGCTTGACAGGGCTGTTTTTTATAGTATACAACCCCTGCCTATACAATAGATTGCGACCTTTTTGAAAAGGGCGGACAAAAACCGTCGGCAAAGGCCGTTTAAAGGAAAATTTTCATGAAAAAATATCTGACCATCAATACGTTCACGGCTTGTTTGAGGGTGTTTCTCCTTTGTCTGATCTGTTTCAGCCTGTCCCAGCCCGTGTTGGCCAATGAAACCAAGGCAATGCTTTTGACAAAGACCAGCCAGACCTGGAATGGCGCGGACCTGCCTGGGTACCCCCGGGGCGTCCCTGAAATCACCATTTTACGCATCAAAATCCCCGCCAACACCACCCTGCCCTGGCACCCCCACCCTGTGATCAATGCAGGGGTATTGATCTCAGGCGAACTCACCGTAACCACCCGGTCGGGCAAAACCCTGGTCATGAAAGCCGGTGACCCCATTGTTGAAGTGGTGGACACCTGGCATTACGGTAAAAACACCGGCAAAACAGATGCGGACATCATTGTTTTTTATGCCGGCACAAAGGGCGCGCCTGTTACTGTAAAAGAATAGGCAAACCATTTAAACGGCCATGAATTATCCGGGTTAAAATCCACCCAGAGACTTCACCTTGGCCTGGATCCGCTTTCTTGCGTCCAGAACGAATTTATAATTCCCCGGTTCAGGCTCCGGAATCTCCCAGATGATTGTCCTTTCCGGCAGGCCAAAATCCGTTGGCCGCTGATTTTTTGTTCCAATATAGACAACCCGGTCATGGGGGCTTAATTTCTCAAAGGCCTGGGCAAAATCTTCCGGAAAAAGAACAGACCCGTATTTGAGATCCAGGCCGCAGTCTGCCATGGCCTTGATCATCTCTTGTTTTGGCGGTTCTCCCGCCGTAAGTCCTGCAGCAGAGACCCGGATTCGGCCCTGGGCCTCTTCCTTTGCAAAGGCTGCAGCCATCAGGCTGCGGCTCCGGCCATGGTCGGAGACAAAAAACAGCTGTTTTTTATCCATCTCTTGGGACAGCACATGGGCGGCAGCCTCCTGGATTTCCTGGTCAAGCTCGGGCCTGACAATAATATCTCCGGCATCTTCCACCTTTTTATAGGTCAAAGAGCCTGTAAAATCAGCTGAAACAGCATCAAAAAAATACTTGGCTGTCAGTTCCACCCCTTCAAAAAGCCGCTTTCCCCCGGAGGCCGCCACAGAGAGCAAAAACCCCTGGCGGCTGAACCGGTCGGGATCCTTGAGACCAAGCTTGTATTTTCTGCCCCAGAACATCTGGCACCGGTCAATAAAGATTTTTGCCTGGGCCGAGACATTGTAAAAAAAAACAGGAGAGGCCAGTACCACCACATCCGCCTTTTTTATCATCTGATACCCAAGGATTTCCATCTTGTCCTTTAAGGGACAAAACCCTTTTTTTTCACAGACAAGCAACTCTTTGCACGGGCTGATGTCAAGGCCCGGGGTATGGATCACATGGGTCTTTGCCCCAAGGGCCTCACACGCCTTTAAAAAGGATGAGAGTAAAAATTGGCTGTTCCCGTTTTTCCGGGGGCTGCCCTGGATGCCCAGTACAAACATAGTGACCTCCTTTTTCCACGCCCCAAAATGTCCTAAACCGTAAAATTCTTTGGTGCATGAATAGTTATTTTCAGGCTGCCGTCTCGGGTGGTAACATATCCGGGTTACTCTTTTCTGGCCGCGGCCATGCCTTTTTCTTCATCCACAAAAACCAAAATAATACCGCCGATGATAAAAAACAGAACCACCACGGCAATGCCTGCCCGCTGGGAATCAAAGGCCTGGGTCAGCACCCCGAGAAGCAGGGGCCCTAAAAAGGCGGTCAATTTTCCGGAAAAGGCAAAAAATCCGAAAAACTGATTTTCTTTGTCCCTGGGCACGAACCTGCCCAGCAAAGACCTGGAGGCACTCTGGTTGGGCCCTGCAAAAAACCCCACCACCATACCCGCTACCCAGAACAAGGATTTACCCGGGGCCACCACAGCCAGAAGGGCGGCAAGGGCCAGGACAATATTAGAAATCTGAATGGTTTTCTTTCCCCCCAGCTTATCGTCAAACACCCCCATGATCAGCGCACCGATCCCGGCCGCAACATTCAGGGCAATGCCGAAAATCATGATCTCCTGAAAGGAAAACCCAAAGGTGCCTGCCGCATAGATTCCGCCAAAGGCAAAAATGGTGACCAGGCCGTCATTGTATATCATCCGGGCGATGAGCAGGGTGACAATCTCTTTGTAGTCTTGGATATCATGGAAGGTGGTTTTGATATCCTGGAAACTTGCCCGGACCAGGCTCAAGGTCCCTCTTGCCTTGGACAGGGCCGGTCTGGATTTGACAAAGACAAACAGGGGAAGGGCAAAAACGGCAAACCAGACGCCCACCAGCAGATTGGTGGCCCTGATATTTTCTCCTGCTGCCTTGGAAAACCCAAACCAGGGCACTTCAGGACTGACAAAGCCTGCCATGGCAATAAACATGGCGGCCATCCCCCCGATATAGCCGATGCCCCAACCGACCCCGGAAACCCGGCCAATGGTCTTTGGGGTGGAGACCTCCGGTAAAAACGCATTGTAAAACACCATGCCCAGCTCAAAGGCCACATTGGACAGAATAAACCAGGTCAATGCCCAATAGACCTGGCCGGGCATGACAAAATAAAGCAGGCAGGTGCCTGCAACACAAACCAGGGTAGAGACAAACAAAAAGGCTTTTCGCAGATGCCCCTGGTCGGCAATGGCACCTAAAAAAGGGGATAAAAAGGCCACCAAAAGGGCTGTGATGGTCACCCCCCGGGACCAGAGGGCGGTCCCGTAAATTTTATCCGGGGCAATGGCAGAAACAAAATAGGTCCCGTAAATAAAGGTCACCACCAGGGTGGTGTAGGCTGAATTGGCAAAATCATACATCACCCATCCGAAAATCTGCTTTTTGCTTGTCCGGTTGCTGTTCATCTCAGTTGATTCTCCTTAAGGTTAAAAGGGTAACACAGACCCCGGGTATAAAACGGGTCTTAAATCAGAGGTACCGAGCCAGGTGGTAAATGTGCTTACAGGGAGACCGGGACGGATCCGGGGAAGAGTCGGATCTGAGACCAGGCCTTCAAGGGAATGTCTTTGATTTTTGGAAAGCGCCATAACATTTGAGACCATGGACAGGATTGTCAGGGCAGATTCAAGGGTCTGATCCACTATGGTCAACAGGGTTGTTGAGACCTTTTCCCGGGTGCAGGGATCCTGGTAATGGATCTCTTGGCTGAAAAAATCCAGGCAGACCGGCTCCCTGAAGGGATAAACCAGACTGGTGATCTTATCCGGCAAAGGCCGCCCCTTTTGGCTGAACCATGCCATGGACTTTTTGATGCCCGGGGATAAAAACAGGGATTGGATTCCCCTGTGCCAGTTCAGGGAATGACCCACAGCCTTTATCGGCAGGGAGTCCAGGGCAAAAAGACCGGCCAGGTATCCCCCCAGTGCCTGTTTGGAAATTTCAACTGATTTGACCACATGGTCCAGCCGGGTCTCCCCCGGGTAAAGGTGATAAAAATGTAGGTCCATGGCGGTTTCAAAGAGCCTGTGTCTGGCGGTTGCCCCCTTGTGAACCCCGTCCATGCCTGCATAATAGTAGACCAAAGGATGGAACTGGGTATCTGAGACAAGATGGCAGATCACCCCGGCAGCCAGGGCCAGGGCCGGTTCTGACCTGTTACGGCTCAAAAATTTCAGCACAGGTAAAAGCGCCCTTGAACAGGTTCTGTGAAAGGGCTGGCTCAAGGCCTGGACTCGTTCCCGGCCAGGACCGGCCAGATAATAAAAAGGGATATCCGGGGTCACCGCCCCCAGGGTAAAGAGCCGGGGATAGTTTTTAATGGGGGTGTAGAACAAAGAAGTTTCAGGAACAGCCCTTCCCAGGCAGCGGGCCAGGGCAAAATGGGTGATCTCCTTGGGCATGGGAATCCTTTTTTTATTCCAGGTATTGGGCAGTGTATCCCAGCCTGCCCTGATTATACTCATAGATTCTAAAACAGGCCTGACGACCGTATTTTTCCACCACAGGCCCTGACACGTAAAGGGGAATCTTTCCCAGCCAATGGAACTCATCCCGGTGAAAATGGCCGGCAATCACGGCCTGAACCTTATGGTTATCCAGCAGGGTCTGCCAGCGGGCCTTTAAACCGGATGTCCACCCTTCATGAAATGAGTTTTTATAAAAATCCGCCACACTGGGGGCATGATGAAACAAAATCACGGGCTTTGTCCCGGCCTGTTCCAGCTGGGCCTGGACCGCCTCAAAGGGATCATACCCATTTAAGGATACTCCCTGTTCAAGGGGGTCTGTATAGGCAAACACCAATCTCACCCCGTGAAGGTCAACCCCCGAGATCAGGGGGCCAAAATGCCGGGTCCAGGCCTCTTTACCTTTAAGGGGCTGGTTCAGGTTAATCTCATTATTGCCTGCCAGAAAATAGACGGGCGGCTTCAAGGCCCTGAATATCTTTGCAGCCTCGGCCACGGCAATTTCATCCCCTTGAACAATCCGGTCGTAGACATCCCCTGTATGGACCACACAGGCAATCTCCATGGGCAGCTGGTTGATGGCGGCCACCACCTTTTTTGTCCGGACCCCATTTTCTTTTATGCCCAAATGGGTGTCTGTGATCTGGACAAAATAAAATTGGCCATGACCGGCAGACAAATATGCAGGCAAAACAAAGCAAAAGACCAATGCCAGTATCCACGAAAAAACCCTTTTTTTTCTCTCACCCATGGGCCTGCTCCAGATCCAGCAAAAATTGTTTTACCCCAAGACCGCCCCCAAAGCCCGTGAGACTGCCGTTTTTTCCGATCACCCGGTGGCAGGGCAGAACAATGGGGATGGGGTTTTTGTTGTTGGCCATGCCAACAGCCCTTGCCGCCTTTGGATTGCCCACCCTTGCGGCCAGCTGTCCGTAGCTTAGGGTTTCTCCATAGGGAATCTGGGCCAGTGCCTGCCAAACCCGGGTTTGAAACGGGGTCCCCCTTAGTTGTAATTTTAAATCAAAGGTTGTCAATTGACCCTGGAAATAACGGTATAATTGTTTTTTAGCCAAGTCAAATCCAGCGGTGTCATATACTCAGTCAGGATCTTTTTTTGTCTTTCCCTCTGGAAAGACGATCCCTTCAAGGCAGGATTCACCGTAAACAAGCAGGCGGCCCACAGGGGAATCAAAATAAGAATAACGCATCATATTTATTTCATAGCAGATAAACCATATGGATGCGAGAAATTATCATGAAATTTTCGGGTTAGCCCCTATTGATGATGATCCCATGGGATTTTCCAAACTCCATAATCTGTTCAGGCTTAAATTCCCCCTTTAGATAGGTCTCTCTGAAGGCCGGGACCGAAAGCATGTACAAAATATAGGACAAATGCCCTGAATATCCGGTATGGTCCAGGGTTTGGAGTTCTTTGATGGTCTCGTCGGCCAGGGCCATGACCTTTTGGCTGACCCTGGGGGGATGATCTTTGGAACAGACATGAACTGAATATATTCTGCGGCAGGAAAAGGGACGGGCCTCATAGATCATACAGGCATTATTTTTCATTAAAAAAGGGCAGGCAACCGTTTTATTGTTTTCCCGGAGTTTAATCTCCTGGCGAAAAAGCCGGGTCAGGGTTTTCTGGCGGGCCTTGGGCAATTTTTCCATGGCGGCTCGGATCCTGAGCCCTTCCAGGGTGGTAATATCAATTCGGCCGGCCTCTTTACAGCAAAACCCGCATCCCCGGGTACAGGCCTGTCCCTGTTTCAGGGCCAAGGTCTTTTCTTCAAATGAGCGGTAGATCTCTTTTAACACGGGTATCTTTTCTTTCATCACGTCCATATCTATTTAATGTCTGAATCAAAATATATTTCCGGCAGCTATTATGGGCATTCTGGAAGCCCGTGGCAAGCCATAAATGGACACCTTTTGATCTGGTTTGCAAATTCTGATTTACGGCTCTGGCATCACCGGGTTACGGCCTTTGCCTGCAAAAGATAAAAATCCGCCTCAACAAGGCCCTGCTCAAGGGAGGTGTTATTCAGCCCCCATGGCCTGGCCCCCCCGTCTGTCCCCAGACCGGAAGCTGTTCCCAGGATCTGTTCTCCGAAAAACAGCCCTGGAGTTGGATTGTCGTTATCCTCCTGGTCCATGGCGGTTCCGGCTGCCATCCGTTGTTGAATTTCCCTGGCAATCATTTTTTCAACAACACTTCGCTGTTCCGGATCCATCCGGCCCAGATCTTCTTCGGTCAATCCCATTTCCATAAGAATCTCTTCTCTGAGTTCTTTTATCCGCTCTTCCTGAAGTTTTTTAAAAAACCCGATAAACCCTTCTTTTTTGAGGGTGTTCACATCATTTTCAAGGTCCTTGGACGCTTCAGGCCTTGAAAACGCCTGAATCTCTTTTGACAGACTGGCTGCAAAACTTTGGGTTGAAATTTGCTGTTTGGCTTCAGCCTGGAATTTAAGCTGGCTGATGCCCTGAATGCTCATTTTGGTTTCAACTGCCATATGTTGGTTCCCTTTTATTCATTAGAATCAAAACCTGAAATCTGCGGCCCTATAATGGTTAGTAGTATGCAATATTTATCCCAACCCTTAAAACCCTGACTAAAGGTGTGGGCACCGGCGCCGATCCCGCCCTTTAGCAACGTCTCTTTGTCTGAGATTCTCGTTTGCCGCCAGGCAGATTTTTCCCTTTCCATCGGCACAGGCCAGGGTTGTCCATGACCTGTTCTTGACAAGAGGGGATCAGATCAGTAAGTTTTTATGGTTCTGTTGCAAAAAATTATTAATGTCTGATACAAGTCCGTTTTGGCACTAATTTGTTTGCAGAGAGATAGTATGAAAAATGAAAACCCTTTCAAGTGGCGTCATTATGAAAAAGAAATCATCCTGTTGAATGTTCGCTGGTATCTGAGATATCAACTGAGTTACAGGAATCTGGAAGAGATGATGCAAGAACGGGGCTTGTCTGTGGATCACAGTACCATTTACCGATGGGTTCAGCGCTATGCTCCTGAAATGGAAAAGCGAAGCAGGAAGTATCTGCGGCAATCAAATGATTCTTACCGTATTGATGAAACATATATCAAGGTGCGGGGGAAAATGAAGTATCTTTACCGAGCGGTCGATTCCCGTGGAAATACCATCGATTTTCTTCTTCGCAGCAGACGTAATATGGAATCTGCCAAACGATTTTTTAAAAAGATGCTGCGAGCTTCCAATAGCTCCAGACCTCGGGTTCTGAGTGTTGACGGAAATCCTGCATATCCTCCGGCAGTAAAGGCTTTGAAAGAAAAAAAGCTTCTGAATAAGGACTGTATCCTAAGACAGAATAAATATCTGAACAATATTATTGAGCAAGACCACCGGTTTATCAAAAAGCTTGTCAGAGCTGGTATGGGGTTCAAGACATTTCATTCTGCCTGGCGGACGCTAAAAGGCTATCAAATTATGAACATGATCAGAAAAGGACAAGTTAAAAATATTAGGAAGGGAGAAATTTTAAAGCAGAAAGAATTCGTCGAAAATCTGTTTTCTTATGCTGCGTAAATTTTACGCCTGAACGATCTCTTTGTCCTGGAAATATTTTTTGCAACAGAACCCTTTTTTATATAAACAGGACGATGATCCTGAAAAGAGTGTGGCCTGAATTGTCCTTTGGACAGAATGTATCGTAACAACAGGGCGTTTTTTTGTCCTGGTCAGGAGAGGTTGTGTTAAAAAAAATAATTGAAATGACGCTGATTTTGATTTTGGTTCAGGCAGTGGCGGGCTATGCCGGAGACCCCCTTGATTTAAAAGAGAGTGCCCCCCCCCCGCCTGTGGCTGTCTCTTCGGAAGAGACCCTGAAAGAGAGCACCTCTTTGGAGATGCTTCATTCAATTGTCCGGCTTAAACAGAGTCTAAGAGAGCGGATGGTAGAAAAAAAGAAACTCATCCGCCAGGCAGATTCTGAAACGGAAAAAGGCTATCTGTCAGCAGAGCTGAAAAAACTGGATCAGCAATTGGCAGGCGCTGCCATGGACTTTGAACGGATTGCCACAGGCGTGGAGATCGGGCTGTTTGCCCAGAAAAAAACAGAGCAGTTTAACTGGAAAAATGAGCTTCTTTCTCTGGCTGAACCCGGGATCATGGAATTAAAACGTCTTACCGTAAAAGCCCGGCATAAAACCAAACTCAAGGATGAATTATCAGCCTACCAGGATCTTGTGCCGGTTGCGTTAAAGGCCCGGACCCGGATAGAGGCATTGATTGAGCGGGCCCAGGACCCGGTCCTGGAAAAAAATCTTAAAGAGCTGCTGCCGGAATACAAAGGGGTTGAAACCCAAATCAAAAGCAAATTAGATCTGGTCCGGCTCCAACTGGCTGAGATCGAGCGTGAAGAGACCTCCCTCATTGACAGTACCCAGGATTCTGTAAAACGGTTTTTCAAAACCCGGGGATTGTTTCTTTTCATTGCTGTGGCCGCCTGCATCGGGGTGGTTTTATTTTTAAGGTTTTTATTTTTGAGCCTGATCCGGCTTGTGCCCGGCTACCGTTCAAAATACAGGCCCTTCCACATCCGGATGCTGGAACTCATATACCGGGTCATGAGCATGGGCATGGCACTGCTGGCCGTGATCATGGTCTTTTATCTTTTTGAAGACTGGGTCCTGCTTTCCCTTGCCATTATTTTTCTCATGGGGGTGGGCTGGGCCACCAAGCAAACCCTGCCCAAATTTGTGAACCAGAGCCGGCTGATGCTCAATATCGGAGCGGTAAGGGAAGGCGAACGGATGATCTATCAGGGGGTTCCCTGGATGGTCAAGCAGATCAATCTGTATACCCTTCTTGTCAATCCTGCCCTTGGGATTCAGCTTCGGGTTCCCATTGAAGTGCTGATGGATAAAACCTCCCGGGCGTTTCACCCCTCTGAACCCTGGTTTCCCTGCCGGAAAAATGACTGGGTGATCCTGGCCGACGGAACCCGGGGCGGCGTCATCAGCCTTTCCCATGAAACCGTGGAGCTGGTTCAGCGGGGCGGGGCCCGTAAAACCTACCAGACAGGGGATTTTCTTTCCCTTTCGCCTTTGAATCTTTCGGTAAACTTCAGGCTGAAAATACCCTTTGGCATCTCTTACGGCCTTCAGGCCGAGGCCACAGTTCAAGTGCCTGAATTGCTGGCTGCCCATATCCAGAAACAAATAGAGGCAGAAGGGTATGAAAAGGATTTGCTCAACCTGAGGGTGGAGTTTGCCGAGGCGGGCGCCTCGTCCCTGGATCTGGTGGTGATTGCCGATTTCAAGGGGGATATGGCGCCCTTGTACAATCGATTGTCCCGGGCCATCCAGCGCTGGTGCGTGGACGCCGCCACCCAACATGGCTGGGATATTCCCTTTCCCCAGATGATGATTCACCAGGCAATTTGAACGAAATTTGTGTAATTCCCTTGACTTTACAAGGACTTATATGAATACTTTCTCCAAAGGATGGGCGATTAAGCCGCATATTTCACGGATTGATTTGTCAGTTTCTGACCTCCAGGTTATGAAATATTCGGGTTAAGCCCTTGGCTTGGGGTTGAACTCAAAAGAGAGGAAAAGGCCTATGAATCTGAGTTCCCACCTTTTAGGAGACCTTTTGGTCAGCATGGAGATGATTTCACGGGACCAGCTGGATCAGGCCCTGGCGCTTCAGGCCAGCCGGTCAGCACAATTGGGCCGGATGGACCGGCGTAAAATGGCCATGGCCCTTGAAGTGGGGTTTATCATTAATTCCACCTTGGATCTTGGGGATGGGTTCTGTTGCAAAAAATATTTCCAGGACAAAGAGATCGTTCAGGCGTAAAATTTACGCAGCATAAGAAAACAGATTTTCGACGAATTCTTTCTGCTTTAAAATTTCTCCCTTCCTAATATTTTTAACTTGTCCTTTTCTGATCATGTTCATAATTTCATAGCCTTTTAGCGTCCGCCAGGCAGAATGAAATGTCTTGAACCCCATACCAGCTCTGACAAGCTTTTTGATAAACCGGTGGTCTTGCTCAATAATATTGTTCAGATATTTATTCTGTCTTAGGATACAGTCCTTATTCAGAAGCTTTTTTTCTTTCAAAGCCTTTACTGCCGGAGGATATGCAGGATTTCCGTCAACACTCAGAACCCGAGGTCTGGAGCTATTGGAAGCTCGCAGCATCTTTTTAAAAAATCGTTTGGCAGATTCCATATTACGTCTGCTGCGAAGAAGAAAATCGATGGTATTTCCACGGGAATCGACCGCTCGGTAAAGATACTTCATTTTCCCCCGCACCTTGATATATGTTTCATCAATACGGTAAGAATCATTTGATTGCCGCAGATACTTCCTGCTTCGCTTTTCCATTTCAGGAGCATAGCGCTGAACCCATCGGTAAATGGTACTGTGATCCACAGACAAGCCCCGTTCTTGCATCATCTCTTCCAGATTCCTGTAACTCAGTTGATATCTCAGATACCAGCGAACATTCAACAGGATGATTTCTTTTTCATAATGACGCCACTTGAAAGGGTTTTCATTTTTCATACTATCTCTCTGCAAACAAATTAGTGCCAAAACGGACTTGTATCAGACATTAATAATTTTTTGCAACAGAACCGTCCAGGGTATTGTCAAAAATCATGGGGGTGATATCCAGGTGAAAAGCCGACCGGGAAAAGGCACTGTTTTCAAGGCATATTTCCCGGTTATTAAAACCGCGGCTGAACCTGAGGAAAAAACAAGGGCTGAGCCAATTGTCGGAGGAACAGAACATGTGCTGCTGGTGGATGACGAGATTATCGTGGCCGATGCCACCCGGGGCCGGCTTAATGCGCTTGGGTACCGGGTAACCATTGAAACAGATTCTGTCCAGGCCCTTGAGCGATTCCGGCAGGGTCCCGGGGATTATGACCTGGTGATCACAGACATGACCATGCCTGGCATGTCAGGAGAGAAAATGGCCAGGGAAATCATGGGTATTTGTCCCAAGATTCCGGTTATTTTATCCACGGGATTCAATCCAAAAATTTGTGAGCAAAAGGCTTTGGAAAAGGGGTTTGCAGCATTTTTAACCAAACCTGTGGCCCTCAGGGACATGGCCATGGCCCTTCGCCGGGCCCTTGATGGACTTGATAAAAAAGATCTGCCGTGAAATATCCGGGACAGATTCAGGCAGAAGCCCTTTTTCTGCCCGGGTCATGAACTGCAGGAAAGCATGGAACATCCGGGCCTGTGCCGGGCCCATTCCGGCCTCTTTTCGGCAAATTTTTCGTTTTTATCCTGTTCGTCATAGGGGTGACGGAGAATATCCAGCAATTTTTTTACCCGGGAAAAATCGCCCTGTTCAGCCCGGTCAATGGCGGTTTGTGCCAGATAATTTCTAAGCACATATTTGGGGTTGACTTGGTTCATTTTTTTCTGCCGAATTTTTGGGGGGATCTTTTCTTTTTTCAGCCGCTGTCCGTAAATCTTTAACCAGGCAAAAACCTGTTCCAGATAATGTTTATCTGCCCGGTCAGGCAGGTAAAGGCTGGAACGCCAAAACCCGGGGAGCTGGTCTTTGTCACTTTTTTTATCAGGGTCAAACCGGGCAAGGTTCCGGAAAAAAAGGGTGTAGTCGGTTTCAACACTTTTGAGCAGGTCTGTCAGGGCCGTGATCATGGCAGGATCTGTATGGGGATCATATTGGAGTCCTAATTTTTCTGCCATCATCTTTTGCCATTTTTTCGTAAAAGAGGCGGAATGGTCGGAAAGGGCCTCTTCCAAGGGGGCCGGGTCCGCCATGACCAAAGCAATGGCCTGGGCAAGGCGGATCAGGTTCCACACGGCAATTCCGGGCTGGTGTTTAAAGGCGTACCGCCGGGTCTGGGCATCTGTGGTGTTGGGGGTCCAGTCCGGATCATAGTTTTCCAGCCATCCGTAAGGGCCGTAGTCAATGGTCAACCCCAGAACAGACATATTGTCCGTATTCATGACCCCGTGGACAAACCCCACCCGCATCCAATGGAGAACCATGTTCATGGTGCTGTGGCAGATTTCCCTGAACCAGGCGTCATAATCTTTGGGAGTAAGATGGGGAAAATCAATTTCAATGGTATAATCCATGAATTGCCGGAGCAGGTCAGACTCCCCTCTGGATGCCAGGATTTCAAAATTGCCGAAACGGGTGAACGAGGGGGATAATCTGGTGACCACAGCTCCGGGTTCCTGTTTGGGATGGCCGTCATAGAACATGTCCCGCTCCACTGCTTGTCCGGTCAGGACCAGGCTCAAGGCCCGGGTGGTGGGCACCCCCAGGTGAAACATGGCCTCGGAACATAAAAATTCCCTGACCGAAGACCTGAGCACAGCCCGGCCGTCGGCACGCCTGGAATAGGGGGTGGGCCCGGCCCCTTTGAGCTGGATCATCCACCGTTGTCCTGCCCTGTTTATAACCTCTCCAAGGTTGATGGCCCGGCCGTCGCCCAGCTGTCCTGCCCAGCTTCCGAATTGGTGGCCGCCATAGCACATGGCAAAGGGGTCCATGCCGGGCAGGACACGGTTTCCTGAAAATATTTGGGTAAACTCTTTGGATGTTATGGCAACCTTGTCCAGGTCGATGAGGTCGGCCCCTTCCCTGGAAACGGCCGCCAGAACCGGAGACTCTACGGCGCTGGGCAGAACGCTTGAATAACATGCCCCCCTGACCTGGCGGATGAAATTATTCGGCTCAGGGTCCCGGGGCAGCGAGCGGGTAAAGGAATTGTCAAAATTTAAGCCTTGAAAAAAAACGGGCAAGGGATGGGGTGTCATGGCATTTCCTCGAATTTATTTTAGGTTTACCTAACACTATAAGCATCCATCTATGTGTTTTCAATGGGGAGATCCTGAACCGACTCGATCATGGTATTGAGTTTTTCAACATGGGCGGTCTCTTCCTGGATAATTTTATTGAGTCCTTCCCGGCTGCTGCCGGACTCAATAAAGGTCTCTAAAAACTCGTAAAACAGGATGGTGTCATTTTCAAACATAATAAAGGTTTTGATCATCTGCGCCTGGGTATTGATCTTTGAAAAAGCCACCTCGTCCAGGGAAAGGGTATTTTCCCCCATCATCTCTTTTAATACATCGGGAAGCATGACCTCAAGGTCTCCCCCATCTTTGGGCAGGCGTCTTTTTTGATCCTGAAACCAGGACCGGTGGGAGTCTTCCTCATCGGCCATCCATTTGAGCAGGGTTTGAAGGTCTTTTTTTTCTGTTTTTTTCATGGCCCGGCAATACACGGCTTTTCCGTTTTCTTCCATCTTAAGGGCAATATCAAAGAGATCGTTCAGGGTAAACATGGCAAAGGTCCCTAAATTATTGATGATGGCAAGAGTGTTTATTATCCTATATCAGGTTAAGGCATGGGAGTGCAAATTTTAACATTGGATTTGGTTGAACTCAAACTTTGCAAAATGGAAAATTCTGTCTTTTTATTGAAAATATCTGGCTTGAAATCAAGTTTTTTCCTTTTTGCCAAGACCCTAAACAGATTCGGCTAAAATGAGCCCTCTGTCCTCGGGCGGCTGATATTCGGGATCCAGCCATGGGTTTTTGGTTAAATATCGTTAAATTACTTCCTTTTTTGGCAAAAGTATTGATTTTTCATAGTAAAAACCCTATAGAGGCTATACACACTCACACAAAATCTTATTGAATATTGGTCATGGAACAAATTTTTGAAAAAATAAAGGGTTCTGTTGCAAAAAATTATTAATGTCTGATACAAGTCCGTTTTGGCACTAATTTGTTTGCAGAGAGATAGTATGAAAAATGAAAACCCTTTCAAGTGGCGTCATTATGAAAAAGAAATCATCCTGTTGAATGTTCGCTGGTATCTGAGATATCAACTGAGTTACAGGAATCTGGAAGAGATGATGCAAGAACGGGGCTTGTCTGTGGATCACAGTACCATTTACCGATGGGTTCAGCGCTATGCTCCTGAAATGGAAAAGCGAAGCAGGAAGTATCTGCGGCAATCAAATGATTCTTACCGTATTGATGAAACATATATCAAGGTGCGGGGGAAAATGAAGTATCTTTACCGAGCGGTCGATTCCCGTGGAAATACCATCGATTTTCTTCTTCGCAGCAGACGTAATATGGAATCTGCCAAACGATTTTTTAAAAAGATGCTGCGAGCTTCCAATAGCTCCAGACCTCGGGTTCTGAGTGTTGACGGAAATCCTGCATATCCTCCGGCAGTAAAGGCTTTGAAAGAAAAAAAGCTTCTGAATAAGGACTGTATCCTAAGACAGAATAAATATCTGAACAATATTATTGAGCAAGACCACCGGTTTATCAAAAAGCTTGTCAGAGCTGGTATGGGGTTCAAGACATTTCATTCTGCCTGGCGGACGCTAAAAGGCTATGAAATTATGAACATGATCAGAAAAGGACAAGTTAAAAATATTAGGAAGGGAGAAATTTTAAAGCAGAAAGAATTCGTCGAAAATCTGTTTTCTTATGCTGCGTAAATTTTACGCCTGAACGATCTCTTTGTCCTGGAAATATTTTTTGCAACAGAACCATAAATATCACAGACTCCCGGTGATTGAGAATAGCGAACCCATCGGCATTGTGTACATTTCTGATATTTATTTTCACCTTTTTGCAAGGGACGGCCTGGTCAATCAGAGAAAAGCCGAGGCCAATTGAGAATGTCTGGAATCATTTTAGCACACTGCCGTAGAGGAGAGATTAATGGGCCTGCTTAACCTGCTGATTAAAGATCCGTTGGCTTTTATTGTTATTGCCGTGCCGCTTTTGTATGCCATTATTTTTCATGAGCTGGCCCACGGCTGGGTCGCTTTTCGCATGGGTGATCCCACAGCCAAGCGGCTGGGCCGCTTAAGCCTTAACCCGCTCAAGCACCTTGACCCTGTGGGCACCACCATGCTTTTTATTTTCGGATTTGGCTGGGCAAAGCCTGTGCCGGTGAACTTCAACCAATTGCGTGACAGGCAGATGGGGATGATTGCGGTTGCTTCTGCAGGGATTATCGCAAATATGATCTTGGCCTTTATGGCGCTTTTTATAGATCGGCTGCTGGCCCCTTCGGGTATGGTGGAACTGCTTTTTTATTATTTTGCCAGAATCAATATTATCCTGGCTGCCTTTAATTTGATTCCCCTGCCCCCTTTGGACGGGTCAAAAATTCTGATGGGGTTTGTTTCACCGAGAATTCAAAATTATCTGTTCCGTCTTGAGCGGTATGGATTTTTTCTGATTATCGGGCTGTTGTATCTGGGGGCGCTCAACCCTGTGATTCATTTTTTTCAAGAGATGATTCTCGGGTGTATTAACTTTTTGCTGCCTTGATTGGGATCAGGGCCTTTGGGGCTTAGTTGACCTTAAAGGCGTTCCGGCCCGAGGCCTTTGCAAGGTACAATGCCTGGTCTGCCGACTGGATCAAGTGGGTGGCATTGGTCTTTTTGTTCGGGATCACCGTGGCCAACCCCAGGCTGATGGTGACATGGTCGGTTGTCTCTGAATGTTCATGGGTGATGTTCATTTTGTCTATGGTGGTCAGCATCCGTTTGGCAATGAGAACCCCGCCCTTCTGGTCTGTTTCCGGCAGGATGGCGGCAAATTCCTCCCCCCCGTACCGGGCAATGGTGTCCACATCCCTTAATATGCTTTTATCCAGGCCTTTGGCCACTTTTTTAAGACAATCATCCCCAATGACATGACCATAGGCATCGTTATAGGCCTTGAAATGGTCGATGTCGGCAATGATAAGGGTTAAGGGGGTTTTGCGCCGCCGTCCCCGCTGCCACTCCCTGACCAGGGTCTCATCGAAAAACCGTCGGTTGGGCAGATCGGTGAGCCCGTCCAGAGACGAGAGCTGCCGCAGTTTTTCATTGGACTCTTCCAACTCGTATTTCAGGGCTTGAAGCTCTGCCACCCGGGCATCCAATTCCTTTGTTTTTTCTTCGAGAAGCTGGCGCTGGTTGTGAAGTTCTATAAAAATTTTTACCTTGGACGTCAATACATCGGTTGCCAGGGGCTTGAACAGGTAATCCACTGCCCCTGACCCATATCCCCTGAAGACATGGGCCTCTTCCTTGTTGACTGCCGTAACAAAGATAATGGGGATGTTTTTGGTCCGCTTGTTGCCCCGCAACAGGGTGGCGGTTTCATAACCGTCCATCACAGGCATCTGGACATCTAAAAGGATAAGGGCAAACTCATGGTCCAATGTCTTTTCTAAGGCTTCATGCCCGGATTCCGCCCGGATGACATCCAGATCGGGAGAATCAAGCACCTGTTCAAGCGTGAGAAGATTTTCAGGCCGGTCATCAACAATGAGGATACACGATTTTTTCATTTGAAAGGGTTTTCATTTTTCATACTATCTCTCTGCAAACAAATTAGTGCCAAAACGGACTTGTATCAGACATTAATAATTTTTTGCAACAGAACCCTTTTTTTTCCTCTCGTCATCACCTTGAGCGGTGTTTAAAATCCAGAACAAGCCATGGGTTGAGCATTGGCCTATCATTTTTATATCCCCGGATACGCCCTTTATTTACAGTCGGCTGCTTCTGGGCATTTTGAGATTTGAAAAGATAAGTTTTTATCAATACTCTGTATTGCATTTCCATTGGACAATCCATGAATCAGCTGTATGGCGTTAATATTATTTGAAAAAAACCGCCGCCCTGCTGTAAAGATAATTGAACATATACTTTTCTCCTCCGGAGATGCAAGGAAAAAGAAGTCTTTTAATAAATTAAGTTTCTGCCAAAGAATCATTTGACATGTCCTTCAAAACCGCCCTTAATAGAAAAAGGGTAATGGGAGATTCTGCCGCCCCAGAACAGAGGTGAAGAAAATTGTCACATCCAGGTGTTTGTCACGTCTATTCTTATAGAGCGCGGGATTTAACATTTGGGGGGGCGGATCCCAACCTTTTTAATTCAGAACGGTGGGTGGTTTAAATCTTCCAATTCTTGCAACTGTGATATTCAGAATCTGCCAGCCTTTAACCATGGATGAATAATTTTCGGAGTCTGGAGCCTCTTTGAAGATAAGAGGGAAAACAGCGCTGGCGCAAAAAGAGATGAAAGCATTGTTCCGTGAAGTGGTCCTGGTGCGCTCACACCAGGATTACAAGGCGCCAAAGGCGTTTGTTGAAAAAATTCAGGAGATGCTCGAGATCCGGGTTAAAAGAATTATAAATCGAACAAAGGAGGTGTTTTATGTCGGAAATGATCGCCTTTTGCGGACTCAACTGCACCCAGTGCCCAAGTTTTCTGGCCACATTGAATGATGATGACCGGGCCAGGGAACAGACTGCCGCCTTTTATGCCAAAAAATTCGGCATGACAGTCAAGCCCGAAGACGTCAATTGCGACGGCTGCAAAAGTGATTCAGGAAGACTGTTTGCATACTGCCGAAGCTGCAAAATAAGACAATGCAGCATGGACAAGAAACTTGATAATTGCGCATCCTGCCGGGAACAGCCCTGTGACAAACTTCAAGCATTTCATCTTTTCGCTCCTGAAGCCAAAGCCTTTTTTGACAGGCTTTTGGAAGAAAAAAGATGATTCTGACTCTGCTTGAACCCGGGCAGGTCAACCCATGAGCGTCTGAATCAATAAAACCCCGGACATAAGGGCCAGCAGGCGTCGCATCCACTTGCGATGGGTTTTTCCCCGTATCCTGTTCCGAAATCCCATGGCCAAAATCATGATCAGGGGGCAGACCAGGGCCAGGACAAGGGAGGTTTGCAAGATTTTTGCGGTGAAGTGGCCCGTGGTTAAAAGGACAGCCGCCTGGGTCAGTTTGCCCGTAAGAAAACATAGGTTAAAGACCTGGATCATGGCTGTTTTATCCATTTTGATTTCAAGGGCAAGGATAACCAGGGCCGGGAGCATCACATTGACTGTGCCGCCTAAAAGCCCGGCAGCTGTCCCGAAAAAGGCCGTGGCCATTTTGGGATGGGCCGGTATCCAGGAAAATCCCACTCCCAAACGTTCGGCATTGAGATATAAAATGAGGATACAGGCCAGCAGGGGACGGAAAAATTCAGCTGGTGCTGTCACAAGCGTTGGGTGCCCAGGAAACTGCCGGCGATCCCGTAAAGGGCCAGGGGCCAGTATGGGGCAATACTGTTCTTCCAGTTGCCGCCTTTGAGGATATTAATGGTATTGATAAGCACGGTTGGCAGCACCAAGACCAGAACCGCTGTTTTGACATCCAGGACCATGGCCAGCAAGGGGGTGGCCACCATGGGAAACCCGATGCCAACGGCACCGTGGACCCCGGCGGCCAGGGCGCAGAAAACAACGGTCAAGCAAGGGGGTATCATTGTGCAAGCCTAATCCCATTGGCTGGAAAAATCCATGGAATTGTTCCGTGTACCGGTTTAATCTTTTGGCATGGAAGATCGGGAAATGATCTGTTTTATCCAGAACATCAAGGATAAAGAAAAAAATTCTTTTATAACGGCCAAAGGCGGAAAGGGTATGAAAAAAAATCATTTCCGGGTAGGGACTTAATTTTGATGGACGATTCAGTAATGAAAATCAGATTGACCGGATATTCAATCGAAACGGGAGGGTGATATGGGCGAAATCATAGGTGGTGTTGTTTTCATGGGGCTGTTTATTGCCTTTGCCATGTGGAGAGGCAGAAAATCAGGCCGGGTCACGGATGCGGATTCCAGACTGAGAGAGGATTCATACTGGGCGGAAAAAAATGAAGAAGAATCCGGCAGCCTGTTCAGTTTTGGTGCTGGAAATTCAGGAGATCATGATGGCGACGACAGCAGGGATGATTAACCTTAAAACTTAACTATATAGAACTGTCGCCGCCCCATTAAAAGACAACCATCCGCTGATCTTTTCCTAAAAAATGTGTTTGGATTTGAAATTCTGATTATTGACCCCAAGGCTGCAAGAATCACAACGCTGTAGCCTTTGTCATTTTTGAGGCGTTATTCTAAAAAGAATTCAATTTTTCAGAGCCTGGCTCTGTCAAGCAAAGGCTGAAAATTAAGAGATTGACTTTGAAAAATAAATATATTAATTGTTCGTATACAGAGGAGTTATACGATGACCGTAAAAACAAATGATTTGCCCGATTGCACGGTGTTTCTTCTGGGAAAAGCGTATCAGAAGGCCCATGGGGAT
This sequence comes from Desulfobacter sp., assembly GCA_028768545.1. NCBI lineage: Bacteria > Pseudomonadati > Thermodesulfobacteriota > Desulfobacteria > Desulfobacterales > Desulfobacteraceae > Desulfobacter > Desulfobacter sp. The sequence goes on along the minus strand of CP054838.1, from coordinate 509,598 downwards.
TTTAAAAAGCAGCTCAAGCCTTTCGGTCTGACCAATATGCAGCACCTGGTGCTGGAAGGCCTCTGGTATGAACAGGGCCTGACTGCATCGGAGCTTGGCCGTGTGCTGATCCTTGACAAGGCAACCCTGTCCGGGGTGCTTGACCGGATGGTGGAGGGCGGATGGATTCTCAAAAGGCAGGATCCCGAAGATAAACGGGTCAGCCGGCTCTTTCCTTCGGACAAGGCAAACCAGATGAAATCACAGCTTATTGATGTCAGAAAAGAGGCCAATGAAAGGCTTTTATCGGAGTTTAATCCGGAAGAGCGAATTTTGCTCAAGCGGTTTCTCCGGGATTTAATATATGAATAGATTTTTCGGCCATAGTCGGTTGGTGTGCAAACATTATTCGCATTAACATAAAGAAAAAGAGGTGGCAGACATGCTGTTATTGAACCCTAAAAATTATCAGGACAGAAATTACCCGGATGAACGGTCAAAGGAAATCATGACCAAAACCATTGAATGGTTTGAATCCAAGGGATTGAAACAGATGAAAGAGGATTACAGGTCAAGGGAGTTTACCTATGACTTTGCCGAATTCATCAAAAAGGAAAAGATTTTCCAAACCCTGTTTTTGCCCAAGGGATACGGGGAGGATGATCAGTATTACTCCACCTACCGCATGTATGAATTTTCTGAGATCTGCGGGTTTTACGGCACTGCCTATTGGTATATGTACCATGTGTCCACCCTGGGGCTGGACCCTGTTTTTCTCGGGGACAACGAGGAATATAAGCACAAGGCTGTTAAGACGCTTGATGAAAATCCCCTCTGCGCATTCGGACTTTCCGAACAGGATCACGGGGCCGACATCTATTCTTCTTCCATGACGCTCTATCCCCAGGAGGATGGCACCTATCTTGCCAAAGGCTCCAAATATTATATCGGCAACGGCAATGAAGCCTCCATCATCACGGTGTTCGGTAAAATTGACGGCAGTGACGACTATGTATTTTTTGTGGTGGATTCAAAGCATGAAAAATACGAATGCGTTCAGAACGTGATCTGGGCCCAGAATTATGTGTCTGAGTTTAATCTCCATGATTATCCGATTACCGAAGAGCAGATTCTTTCCAAAGGGTCAAAGGCCTGGGATGACATGCTCAACACCATCAATATCTGCAAGTTCAATATCGGGTCCGGGGCCACCGGCATTGTGACCCATTCCTTTTACGAAGCCCTGAATCATGCCGCCAAAAGAAACCTTTACGGAAAATACGTCACCAAGTTCACCCATGTGAAAAAGCTTTTTGTGGATTCATACACCCGCCTGGCCGCCATGAAGCTTTTTGGGCTGCGCGCCACTGATTATATGAGGGCGGCAACGGCCGACGACAAACGCTACCTGCTGTACAACCCCATCATGAAAATGAAGGTGGCCCTTCAGGGGGAAGAGGTCCATGAGCTGCTATGGGATATTATTGCAGCCAGGGGGTTTGAAAAGGATACCTATTTTGAGCAGGCCGTGATTGAATTGAGAGGTTTTCCCAAACTTGAGGGGACCCGCCATGTGAACATGGCCCTTATCGTCAAGCTTATTCCCTCATATTTTTTCAATCCCGGCGAATTTGACGAAGTTCCCCGGCTGAACGGGGCTCAAAATGACGATTATCTCTTTGAGCAGGGTCCGACCCGGGGATATGCCAAGATCCAGTTTCATCATTATAAAAAGGCCTATGATTCCAAGGATCTGCCCAATATCAACCTGTTCAAAGAGCAGATTCAGGCCTATGAAGAGTTTCTCATGGTCTCGGGTATGGAACTCAAGAATCAGATGATGAACGACTTTGACTATCTTCTCGCCGTGGGGGAGATTTTTACCCTGGTAGCCTATGGCCAGCTCATCATTGAAAGTGCGGCAATGGAGAATATTGACGACGGTCTTTTAGACCAGATTTTTGATTTCATGGTCAGGGATTTTGCCGAATACGGCCTGGATCTGTATTCAAAACCGGCCAGCACCGACAAGCAGCAGGAGGCCTGTCTTAAAATGGTCAAACGTCCGGCCCCCAACCAGGCAAGGTTTGATACCGTACTCAAAGACCATGTATACTCCCTGATTGATGCCTATGAAATGAAGTCTTAACCCCCGGTTTGATATTCAGGAAAAATGCCGTGCCCCTGGGCACGGCATTTTTTATTGATAATACCCGGGCGTGACCAATTCTTTGACTTTTCGTTCCGGTACCCAGATTTTATTTTCATTGTCGTCGGAAAAGACTAAAACCCCGTTCTCATCCCGTTATTTTTTAATTCCCGGGGCATAGTGACCCGGGATGGTTTTTTCGGTTCTGTTGCAAAAAATATTTCCAGGACAAAGAGATCGTTCAGGCGTAAAATTTACGCAGCATAAGAAAACAGATTTTCGACGAATTCTTTCTGCTTTAAAATTTCTCCCTTCCTAATATTTTTAACTTGTCCTTTTCTGATCATGTTCATAATTTCATAGCCTTTTAGCGTCCGCCAGGCAGAATGAAATGTCTTGAACCCCATACCAGCTCTGACAAGCTTTTTGATAAACCGGTGGTCTTGCTCAATAATATTGTTCAGATATTTATTCTGTCTTAGGATACAGTCCTTATTCAGAAGCTTTTTTTCTTTCAAAGCCTTTACTGCCGGAGGATATGCAGGATTTCCGTCAACACTCAGAACCCGAGGTCTGGAGCTATTGGAAGCTCGCAGCATCTTTTTAAAAAATCGTTTGGCAGATTCCATATTACGTCTGCTGCGAAGAAGAAAATCGATGGTATTTCCACGGGAATCGACCGCTCGGTAAAGATACTTCATTTTCCCCCGCACCTTGATATATGTTTCATCAATACGGTAAGAATCATTTGATTGCCGCAGATACTTCCTGCTTCGCTTTTCCATTTCAGGAGCATAGCGCTGAACCCATCGGTAAATGGTACTGTGATCCACAGACAAGCCCCGTTCTTGCATCATCTCTTCCAGATTCCTGTAACTCAGTTGATATCTCAGATACCAGCGAACATTCAACAGGATGATTTCTTTTTCATAATGACGCCACTTGAAAGGGTTTTCATTTTTCATACTATCTCTCTGCAAACAAATTAGTGCCAAAACGGACTTGTATCAGACATTAATAATTTTTTGCAACAGAACCGGATAATTATTATGGTTCATCCGATTAATGCGTACCTTTTATTGTGAAGGTCCAAAAGTTTCAACCTGAAAAACTCCGAATCCCTGTATCCATAAGCTTTCCGTTTCATGGTTTTTATCTTGTTATTTGTCCCTTCTAAAGGACCTGTAGATATCCTGTAATCATAGTATGAAAGGATTCTTTGCCTGTGCACAGCCAAGGTCTTGGCAAATTTCATCAACATTGAAATTTTGGAAATATTGGCCAGATTGATCCAATTGCTGACTATCTTTTCAGCTGTTTCTTTTTTCTTTTGATTCCATATTTGCCTGAGTTCCTCTTTCATGTAGTAGACTACCAATAGCGGCTGATTTATTTTCAATGCTTCTTCTAACCGTTGGGCCTCCTTCTTGTCATCACTGAGGTTTTCGGGATTTTTTAACAAAAGCCACCGGACTCCCTTCAGAAGTTTTTGTTGCCCGGTATTGGCAAGAAGGTTGTAGAGCTTTCGCCTGAAATCCGACAGTTTCTCATTGAACAATTTAACAACATGAAATCTGTCAAAGACAATTGCTGAACCAGAAAGATTTTCAATAACAGCACTCAAGTATGCCGGGGACATATCGATGCTGACGGCTTTGATTTTTGCTTTCGATATTTTCACTTTTGTCCAAAAAGATTTCAAAGCTTCACCACCTTTTCCTTCTCCCACGTGCAGAATTCTACCGGATTCCAGATCCATCACGATGGTCAAGTATTTATGCCCTTTCCCTATGGAAATTTCATCTATGGCAATCTGCCGGACTTTCTCAAGGGGGATTTTTCGATAACGCCTCAGCAGGTCTTCTTTCTGGATCTGCTTTATCGTATCCCAGCTGATCCTTAAATGGATGGCAATATCTTTGATTGTCATGAACTGAGACAACTCCAAGACATACCGTTCAAAAGCCCGGGTATAGCTTTTCCCCTCCTGGGCAAAGGATAGTTTGATTTGCCGGACAAATTGACAGAACGAACACCAAATTCTCTGGATAGCCGTCCTGAGAATCACGGGTTTTGAACCTACCGGTATTGTTCTGAGATCTCTTGTCACAATCCCTTTCCTGGTGACGGACCTGGAATTACATTCCGGGCATTTTACCGCCTCCGGTTTTGGTATGAGTTCAAAAGTGATTATTCCACCGATGAAACGTGTTGTTTTATAAAAGTAGTCACGAAGGCCAAAGGCATGGTATATGAAGCTTGTGGACATTAATTCATTCTCCGATTTTGTGCGAATAACACAAAAAAATTAGAACATGATCATGTTCACACCATCATTTCAAGCATAAAAATCCTTACTGTGTTATTGCCTTCCCAGTGATGTTTCTCAGTCCAGGTACGCGATTTTCTGATGAACCATTATTATATTCTGGACAAGCATCAAAAACTGGTGTCAATCAAAACCTATCTTGTTCAGACCCAGCAGGTCTCTTTGTCCAGAATCAAGGAGATTGAAGCAAAGGTTGAAACCAGTTCAATTCCGTTGATCTCTTATCTTGTGGACGAGGAGGTTGTTCCCAAACCCAGGCTTCAGCAAATTCTTTTTGACCTGTTTCACATTCCTTTCCGGTCGGTTTCTGATATTGTTTTTGATAAAACCAGCAAGGAAAAATTATCCCGAGTGATTCAAAAAGCCTTTGCAGCAGAGCATAAAATGATTCCCCTTCAGATTTCCGGCAATACTGTGATGGTCGGGATCACCGACCCTGAAAATCTTATCTGTATAAAGAAACTGGATCAGACCTTTCCCCAATACCGGTTTACCCCGATTTTTATTTTGTTTTCAGGGTTTACCTGGTTTTATAAACTGCTCTACAATGAGAATTGGTCCTTGCCTCTCTCCTGCACCCCATGTCCGTCTCCGGACAGGGGAATGGATATTTTCATTGAGGTTCGGTCACCGGAACAGGACAAAAATCTCATTGACACCCTCTACCAAGAGTATGAAAAAAACCAGACGGCCCTTGCCGTAAAAGAAATCGACCGGGGTCAGGCGTTTTTTGAATTTATCCGTATCAACCATGGGAAAATTACCCGAAGATTCGGGTGTTCTGCGGTTGAGTTTTTATTGAAAAAAAGGGGGCCGGGGTTCTGGTGACGGCCCGGCCCAAAAAGGAAGGCAGGTAAATATGGCCAAGGTGCTGACCATTGCATCGGGAAAAGGCGGGGTGGGTAAAACCAGCATCAGCCTCAATCTATCGTTGGCCCTGGCAAAGGCAGGGTATCGGGTCTGTCTCTTTGACGGCGACCTCGGCCTTGCCAATGTGAATATCCTGACCGGGCTATATCCTGACCATGGACTTGCCGATGTGATTGAGGGGCGTAAAACTCTCAAGGATTTCATGATCAAGGATTTCAACGGAATTGACATGATTCCGGGCAGTTCAGGCGTGGACAAGCTGGCAGACCTGACCCCTGACGAATCCGGGCGATTGATCAATGCATTCCTGGAATTATCTGCCTATGATTATTTTATCCTGGATACCTCTGCCGGAATTTCCTCCCAGGTGCTCTCCTTTTGCAGGGCCTGTCATGAGATGATCCTGGTGGCCACGCCGGAACCCACCTCTCTGACAGACGCCTATTCCCTGTTAAAGGTATTGGCCCGGGGCGGCCGGCTTCCCAGGATAAGGGTGGTCATCAATCAGGTTCAGTCTGCAGCCGCGGCAAAAAAAGCCTATGCCAAACTCAAAAAGACGGTCCATAAATTTTTATCCCTGAAGATCACTCCTTTAGGGATTGTGGCCCGGGATCCCAATGTTCCCATTGCCGTTGTTTCCCAGATTCCGTTTTTCATGCTTTTTCCGGATACCATGGCGGCCCGCTGTATCCGTGCCATTGCCCTGAAACTGGTCAAAGATCCGGGTGAGGATATGCCTGTGGAGGCCTTTTGGGATCAATGCCTTGATATGCTCTCCCAGGGACGGCCCGCACCACAGGTTCCGGACCAGCCTGTGCCGGCAACGAATCTTGTCCTTGAAAATCAAGCTGTCCAGGATCGTGAAGCCCTTGAAAAGAGGTTGTCCGGGATTGAAAATAAGATGGACCGTCTTTTAGAAGAGATGGCTCAGATTAAAGTTCTGGCCCGTGAGGCCCGGCCGATTCACGAGACTCCGCCTGAACCCAAAATAGAGGTGCCCAAGGTCCCCTGGCCCTCAGAGCCCCTGACCCTGGATTTTGAAGACTGGCTGAACCGGGGCTAAATCCCCAGGGTTTTCATACATTGCAACAGTTCTGTTTTATCCCCTGTATGCTTGCCCTTATCATCGGAGAGCTTTACCGTGGGCCGTAATGGCATGCCGGGTCCGGCGTTGCATTGGCAAAGCTTGATCACAATATTCAAAGGCGTTGTTCCCACATCATTGGTTAGATTGGTGCCAATACCATAGATATCCTTGAATTTTCCCCTGCAGAATCGATGGATATCTATTGCCCTGTCCGGATCCAGGCTGTCTGAAAACACAATGGTTTTTGTCTTTGGGTCAATGCCGAGGCCCTGGTAGTGGGTGATGATTTTTCGGGCAAATTCAATGGGGTCTCCTGAATCATGGCGGACCCCGTCAAACAGCGTTGCCCGGGGTTTTTCAAAACAGGTTAAAAAGGCATCCGTGGTATAGGTGTCGGTGAGGGCAATGCTCAGGTTGCCCTGGTATACCTTGACCCAGGCCTCCAATGCGCTTTCATTGGCTGTTTTATAATTGCCTAAACCGGAGTGGAACATGATCCATTCATGGGCCAGGGTTCCGATTGGGGCAATGTTGAATTTTTGTGCCAGGTGGACATTGGAGGTGCCCAAAAGCGTGTGGCCGGGCAGGCGTGTGATCTCTTTGATCAAGTCTTCATGGTTGGCAAAGGAAAACCTGCGACGTGTGCCGAAATCAACAAAAGAGACCTGGTGAGAGGCCAGCTTTTTTGCTTTTCTTCGGTTTCTTTGGCAAATGTCGTCTCTGGACATGATTTTGGGGGCGGTCATCTCAAAGTACGTCTGGCTGATCATGGCCATGAGGGGAACTTCCCAGAGAATGGTCCGGTACCAGGGACCTTTGATCGTTGCAAAAAGGCGGCTTTTTTCCTGGTACAGGCTGACCTCTTCAGGATCATATCGATACTCAGATAAAAACCTTAGAAATGCCGGGGTAAAATAGGGGCATGTATCTTCAAGCCAGGCTTTTTCGTCCAGGGTCAAAGAAAGGCTGGCCATGGTGTTGATTTTTTTTTGAACTTCACGGGCCATTTTTGGGGGAAAGGGGGTCCCTCCCCTGTTTGTCAGTTCGTATGCCACCCGGGCCTCGGGATAAAGGTCCAGAACGGCCTGCTGCATGGTAAATTTGTATAAATCATTGTCAAGTATACTTTGAATCATGGGCTCGCCTTTTTCATTCGATATAGGTAATATATATCTTGTGAAATCAGATTTGTATACGGATAAATCCCTTGTATCAATCCAGGCGGGTCAAGGGCGCATTCCCATTTTCCCGGTTATACCGCTGGCACTGGATTGTGAATGTTTGCCATCTGCTTCAGGCAGTTCCAACGCCCTGCTTTATAAAATGATCGCAGCATAATCATTTTTTCTGCATTCTCCCGATACCAAAAGATGCATGGACCTTTAAGACGTAAATTCACGACTCTCCGAATCGAACTTTCAATAGCACCGCTGCCAATAGGTAAGTTCAACGCTTTTACAGTTGAGAAATTAAGCCTCAGTTCATTGCGCACAAAATAATCCCGTTCCGTCTTGATAGCCTTACTGTTTCTGCCTCTACAAAGCTTCTGGACGGCCTGTACCACCTCAATCGCCTTTCCCTTCAGCAGAAGACCTCGCTGCTTCGATACCCAGCGTTTGCGTTCCTTGGATGACCAGGTCTTCCTTAAGCCTGCTACTGTACCCAGATGCTCAACTGCATGGTAGAAATCGAGAAGTTCATACACACGCTCAGGAGCCAAACCCAATGCTTTTAGCAGTCCGGGGATTCGATTCCAAATCCAATGTGCCCCATCTGCAACAAACAGTATTTTGTCTGAGTTCTGAATATGAAGGGAGTTCAAATAACCCTTTAACAAGTGGAATACACCATCCGGTCCATTGAAACAGCCATCAATAAATGGTGAAAAGCTTTTTTCTTGTTTTCCATGGGCGTCCACTACATAAATGATCAAAAGCTTGGGTTCTCGCCATGCCCCACGAAATCGGGTTCTATCCTTTTGGGTTTTTGGTCCCCTTTTCTTCTCTCTGAGCCGAGTGCGGCCACCATCAGTGCTGATAACGACTCGCCGCCCTTCAAGTAAATCTCTATCATTTAATGGGATTCGGCCCGCTTGTTGTTCGGCTCGAGCCCGCTATGCGTACCGATAGGTCAGTTTACGGATGACCTTTATACCCAACGTCATCCCACGGTCACAAAGCACTTGACGGACTTCTTCAAAAGAACTTAATAAGGCTGACCAAGAACTCACCATAGAAGCCAAAGCAGGCGAGCAGCGATCATGGATTCCAAGAAGGATTAAGCCAGCGTATGCACCTTTATATCTTTTTCCTTTTCGGCGGTCACAGGACCTTCGATAGTATCGAACATGAATATCAACCGAACTATCTGTACAAAGCTGAATCCAAACGGTCTCAAGCCCTTCGCTTTTCATCCGTCCCGGCCAATTGGACATCAATTCTTTTTCTTGGTCGACCTGTTCAGAGGAATCTACTGAGGCCTGGATCTTTTTTTTAAAAAAAAGGCGCTTATCCGATTTGTATACTCAAGGATTTCCTGCTCCATCTGTTCTAATTCGTTAGCGTTACGAACCAAGCGATTTGGATCTTCTTCCAGTTCTTTGAGGCATGCAAGGACTTCATCAACAGTATTACAATCTTCAGCTTTCTTCATTAGCACAATCCATTTATGTTCATTTCAGCGTAACAGAGGATATCATTCTTTTTGCTCTAAAAGACAGGCCTTTTTAAAACCGGGAAAATGGGAATGCGCCCCGGGTCAATATGGGGGGCCGATTATAGGAAATTGAAAGAAATATCCGGGCCGGGGTTGAATCTTGAGAAAACCGTTTTAATTTGTGAAAAACGAGATACGAGGATGAAATGATAAGAAAACAAGAAAATACAGCCGTGATTGTGGTGGATGTTCAGGGGGACTTTACAGACCTCGAACAGGGTAGCCTGGCAGTTGCGGGGACAGACCGGGCATATATCGACCAGGTCCGGGCAAAGACCCTTGGCTTGAAGGAATCTGGGTATAAAATATTTGCCACCCAGGACTGGCATCCCCAAGATCATATTTCATTTTTTTCCAACCATAAAGGCACAGCGCCTTTTGAGACTATAAAGATTGAAGACCGGGTCCAGGTTCTCTGGCCCCCCCATTGCGTCCAGGAAACAAAAAATGCAGACCTGCTGGTGGATACCACTCTCTTTGATCGGATCGTCAAAAAGGGGATGGATCCAGCCTATGATTCCTATTCCGGTTTTTTTGATGACGGTCAAAAAAGTACGGGTCTGGTTGATGCCCTTAAAAATCAGGGGATTCAAAATTTAATCATTTACGGGCTGACCACGGATTATTGTGCCAGGGCCACGGCCATGGATGCATTAACCTTGGGGTTTGGGGTGGTGTTGATCAAGGATCTGTGCCGGGGCGTCGACCCTGAGACCACCCGTGCTGCCTTGGAAAATATGGCAGCGGCGGGGGTCACCATTGTTTAGGATTTTGCAGCGAAACCAGGCCGTTATGATTTAAAAGAGAGTTCAAACAATTTTTCCATGGCCATGACGGCATCTTCGGTAAGGTTCCGGGTGCCGGTGCCTGAAAAGGTTTTGTGATGGATGACCGGGGTCACCATCTGCCAGTCATTGTCAACCCAGGAAAACCAGGCTTTTCTATCCTGCTCATAGACAAAGATTGGCCGGTTGAACAGCTTGCCCAGTTCAACCCCCCAGCCGGTTCCGCCTTTAACGGTTTTGTCCGGAAGGATCCAGCCGACCACAAAAATCTGATACCCGCTGTTGATCATGTGGAAAATGGACTGGATGACTTTTCTGATTTTATTGCCCTTGGAAAAGGATCTCCCCAGGCGGGTGGATACGATATCCATGGAGATATTTCCCTTTTCCAAATCTTCTTGGGTCAGTACCCGGACGCCTGCATCCCGTGCAAGTTTATGTCCGTCAAAGGAAAAATTAACCTCTTTGACGCCGTATTTTTCAGCCAGTCTGCCGAATTCCGCTTCAGCACCTCTGTGGCCGCCGCTGTACAGGGTGAATTGAGAAGGATCGTTGTTCATAAGCATTACTCCTTAAATTAAATACTCATCCGTTTAGAAGGGTCGTATTTGGTTTTTATGGTTAACTCAATGTGATTTTAATAGATTCGGCCTCTATCATATAAAAGACGAATAAGATAAGCAAGCCGGAATGCAAGTCAAGTCCTGCTTGGAAAAAAGTAGGTTCTGTTGCAAAAAATTATTAATGTCTGATACAAGTCCGTTTTGGCACTAATTTGTTTGCAGAGAGATAGTATGAAAAATGAAAACCCTTTCAAGTGGCGTCATTATGAAAAAGAAATCATCCTGTTGAATGTTCGCTGGTATCTGAGATATCAACTGAGTTACAGGAATCTGGAAGAGATGATGCAAGAACGGGGCTTGTCTGTGGATCACAGTACCATTTACCGATGGGTTCAGCGCTATGCTCCTGAAATGGAAAAGCGAAGCAGGAAGTATCTGCGGCAATCAAATGATTCTTACCGTATTGATGAAACATATATCAAGGTGCGGGGGAAAATGAAGTATCTTTACCGAGCGGTCGATTCCCGTGGAAATACCATCGATTTTCTTCTTCGCAGCAGACGTAATATGGAATCTGCCAAACGATTTTTTAAAAAGATGCTGCGAGCTTCCAATAGCTCCAGACCTCGGGTTCTGAGTGTTGACGGAAATCCTGCATATCCTCCGGCAGTAAAGGCTTTGAAAGAAAAAAAGCTTCTGAATAAGGACTGTATCCTAAGACAGAATAAATATCTGAACAATATTATTGAGCAAGACCACCGGTTTATCAAAAAGCTTGTCAGAGCTGGTATGGGGTTCAAGACATTTCATTCTGCCTGGCGGACGCTAAAAGGCTATGAAATTATGAACATGATCAGAAAAGGACAAGTTAAAAATATTAGGAAGGGAGAAATTTTAAAGCAGAAAGAATTCGTCGAAAATCTGTTTTCTTATGCTGCGTAAATTTTACGCCTGAACGATCTCTTTGTCCTGGAAATATTTTTTGCAACAGAACCCACAAGTCTGCCCGACATTTAATTCAGGATCTCAAGGAGAATGTTTTTGCTAAAGAAAATATTGCGCCAGACGGTGGTATCAGCCGTAGTAGTTTCTGTGAAGCCATCAATCACAGGGGACTCGAACAACTGCAATTTATCTTTGAGGATCTTTATAAACAGGCTCTTGAGTGTCATCCGGGTGAACACGCCGAGTTAGGAGAGTTGGTTTCCATTGACGGTAGTCTCATAAATGCAGTCCTTTCAATGCACTGGGCGAACTACAGAAAAGGAAGTAAAAAAGCCAAAGTACATTGCGGATTTGACATTAATCACGGAATCCCAAACAAAATCTTTTTGACTGAAGGCAACGGCGCTGAACGCACTTTTGTTCCCAAAATACTTTCCAAGGGGCAAACAGGTGTTATGGATCGTGGATATCAATCCCATAAAGAATTTGACCTGCTTCAGGAGCAAGGCAAACATTTTGTCTGCCGTATAAAAACCAGGACAACAAGAACAATTATTGATAACCACGAGACCCCTTCCGACAGCTACATTTTTTATGATGCACTGGTTAAACTTGGTACTCCGAATCAAAACCAGACGAAAAGGCCTGTTCGGGTTGTTGGCTATAAAATTGCTGGCGTCAAATACTATGTGGCAACTGACAGGCATGATTTAACAGCGGAACAAATAGCAACAATTTATAAACTCCGGTGGACCATTGAGGATTTTTTCAAATGGTGGAAAGAACATCTGAAGGTATATCATCTCATTGCCCGCAGTGAATACGGCCTTATGGTTCAGATTCTTGGCGGCCTTATCACTTACCTGTTACTGGCAATCCATTGCCAAAAACAGTTTAATGAAAAGGTCACGATCAAAAGAGTTCGGCAGCTGCGAACCGCCATTCTAAATGACCTGTTTGGCTGCGAGGAGCAGGGCTCTCATAGTTCAAACAGGGACAATATTGTCAAAGATCAAAAAATTATTGAGCAAGCAAAAACCTAACCGGACATCACTGAGATTTTGTAGAAAATGGAGGAAGCAAGACGGAAGCTGCCAGTCAGTTTAATGTATCCCGTGGAAGTGTTCACAACTGGACGTCTGCCGAAGATGGTTTGTCATACAAGAAACCCGGTCCAAAAGGACCACGAAGTTTGGATCTGGAAGCTTTGCGCCTCCATGTGGAGACAAATGATGACATGACACAATCGGAAAGGGCGCAGCATTTCGGAGTATCCCGTGCCTGTATCTGGTATAATATGAAACAACTCGGAATCACTCGAAAAAAAAGATGACGGGATACAGGGAGCGAAGCGACAGCAAAAGAAAGGCATATCTTCGTCTTCGTGAACGTTATGTACGTCGTTGCAAAACGTTTGTTTATGTTGATGAAAGCGGCTTTTCGCCTTATACAACCCGTCGCTATGGATATGCTCTCAAAGGGCAGCGTGTTCATGGTTTGATTGCAGGAACAAAGCACCCTCGAACGTCTTTGATTGCTGCCCGCATCGAATATAGTTTTGAAGAACCATTTTTGTTTCAGAGGGCGTTCAAAATTCTGTGTCAGTTGAATGAAAGCTGATATACTCAGCTAAATAAGGAGAACTGACATGACCGAAGAAAACACCGAATTTGATTTTCAAAAAGCCCTTAAAGGCATCCAGGAAGGTAAACCCTTCACAGGTAAGGGCGGCGTCCTTACATTATTAATCAAAAATCTTGCTGAAGCTGCTCTTGAAGGAGAGTTGGAGTCCCATCTCGGGCAGGAAGTTTCTGCCAACCGCCGTAATGGAAAAAGCAAAAAGACCATTAAATCCCTGGATGGTAAATTTGAGCTGGAAACCCCGCGTGACAGGGCCGGAACCTTCTCTCCACAGATCGTCAAAAAACATCAGACAACGCTCAGCGATGAAATTGAAAGAAAGATAATAGCCCTTTACGGCCTGGGCATGAGTTATAATGATATGGCTTCCCATTTACAGGAAATCTATGGACTTGAGATTTCAAATGCCACTCTGAGCACCATTACCGATAAAATCATCCATACCGTCAAAGAATGGCAGGCCAGGCCGTTGGAAAATGTGTACCCAATCGTATGGCTTGATGCCATACATTATAAAGTACGAGAAAACGGAAAGGTCGGCAGCAAAGCCGTTTACACAATTCTTGGGGTGAATATCGAGGGCCGCAAAGAGGTTCTTGGGCTGTACATATCCGAGAATGAGGGTGCGAACTTCTGGCTGCAGGTGTTAACAGACCTTTCAAACCGAGGGGTAAAAGATATCCTGATTGCCTGTGTTGATGGTCTAAAAGGTTTTCCCGAGGCCATTGAGACCATATTCCCGGACACAGAAGTTCAACTCTGCGTAGTCCACCAGATCCGAAATTCATTGAAATACGTTGGTTCCAAAAATAAAAAGGAATTTATGGCAGATCTAAAACGTGTTTATAAAGCGGTCAATAAGGATCTGGCCGAAGAAGAACTGGATATCTTGGAAAATAAATGGAATGACAAATACCCGATTGTGATAAAATCCTGGCGGAACAACTGGGAACGCCTCAGTCATTTCTTTAAATATCCAGAAGAGATTCGACGGATAATATACACCACAAATACCATTGAGGCTGTGCATCGACAGTTTCGAAAACTGACCAAAACAAAGGGATCATTCCCGAACCAGGACAGCCTGTTAAAGCTGCTTTACATGGGGATCCAGAACGCCAGTAAAAAATGGACAATGCCGATTCAAAATTGGTCACTGACAATTTCCCAGTTGGCAATTTTCTTTGAAGGCCGGCTGGATAAAGAGCTGGGAATTTGATAGGGATTTATTTACAGATGGAAAAGATGGTTCCAGGAACTCCACTCCAGCAAAAGTCAACTCCTCCGACGTGGCTGATTGAAGGCCCATTCTCGGACCTGACTTTTACTTCCGCTGGCGCTGAGGCAGATCCGGGAACCGAAACCGTGACACAGAATTCTGAACATTCCCTTGTTTCAGGGAACATGCAATGCGGATATCTTTAATGCTTGGATCGAACACCAGTTGAGTCCACATCTGAACGATAATCATGTCGTTGTGATGGATAACGCATCCTTCCACAAGGGCGAAGAAACCAAATATTTGATCGAAAGAACTGGTGCAGCTCTTTTGTTTTTGCCCCCGTATTACACCGGATCTCAATCCGATTGAACACGATTTTGCGGCCCTAAAAACCATCCGTGAATACAATGAAAACGAAACGATTGATGAAATTATCAGGATGTATAAATAATTATCGGCATTGCTATATCCACGATCCATAACACCTGTTTGCCCCTTGGAAAGTATTTTGGGAACAAAAGTGCGTTCAGCGCCGTTGCCTTCAGTCAAAAAGATTTTGTTTGGGATTCCGTGATTAATGTCAAATCCGCAATGTACTTTGGCTTTTTTACTTCCTTTTCTGTAGTTCGCCCAGTGCATTGAAAGGACTGCATTTATGAGACTACCGTCAATGGAAACCAACTCTCCTAACTCGGCGTGTTCACCCGGATGACACTCAAGAGCCTGTTTATAAAGATCCTCAAAGATAAATTGCAGTTGTTCGAGTCCCCTGTGATTGATGGCTTCACAGAAACTACTACGGCTGATACCACCGTCTGGCGCAATATTTTCTTTAGCAAAAACATTCTCCTTGAGATCCTGAATTAAATGTCGGGCAGACTTGTGCTCCTGAAGATGGAAATAAACCAAAGCATTTATCTGGTCTTCGAATGTCATTTTTAAAGGGCGGTCTCCTCGAGATTGTAATTCCGGTGCTTTTGAAAGTGACTTTATCAGAGGGCACCTGAAATTGTCAAAGTTCAGGGACCGTAGTTGTTTTTTAGGGACTGAGATGTGCGTCATTTGAGCTCCTTGAGTTAAGTTTTCAAGGCGCACAAAATTTTTTACGCACATTTGTCAACACAAAACAGACTGTTTTTTCAATGATTTTAGATGCTTTTTATATGCAACAATCTAACCGGACACTACTGATTATTGATAACCACGAGACCCCTTCCGACAGCTACATTTTTTATGATGCACTGGTTAAACTTGGTACTCCGAATCAAAACCAGACGAAAAGACCTGTTCGGGTTGTTGGCTATAAAATTGCTGGCGTCAAATACTATGTGGCAACTGACAGGCATGATTTAACAGCGGAACAAATAGCAACAATTTATAAACTCCGGTGGACCATTGAGGATTTTTTCAAATGGTGGAAAGAACATCTGAAGGTATATCATCTCATTGCCCGCAGTGAATACGGCCTTATGGTTCAGATTCTTGGCGGCCTTATCACTTACCTGTTACTGGCAATCCATTGCCAAAAACAGTTTAATGAAAAGGTCACGATCAAAAGAGTTCGGCAGCTGCGAACCGCCATTCTAAATGACCTGTTTGGCTGCGAGGAGCAGGGCTCTCATAGTTCAAACAGGGACAATATTGTCAAAGATCAAAAAATTATTGAGCAAGCAAAAACCTAACCGGACATCACTGATGTTTTAATATGATCAACACGATTCTTACAGGCGGATATAATATATTTTAGGCTCAATTTACCCGAGCGCTGCAAAAAAGTTTTAACTGGGGTTAATCAACCCGGTCGACAACCAGTCTGAAGCCCATAAAATACGTGTGAATGCCGGGCAGGGCGCTCTGTCTTGCCCGGCAACAGGATGAAGACACAGGATCCACAAAAGAGCCCCCCCGGACCACCCGGGGGGTATGGCTTTGTCCACGGTCCTTGTTCTCATCATCCAAATCACCCCTCTTGTATGCCTTTTTTCCATGGGCCTTGTTTTTATAGGCATCCCGGTCATAGATATCCCGGCACCACTCCCTGACATTTCCGCCCATGTCATAGAGGCCTGCCCTGTTGGGAGAAAAACTGCCCACAGGGGCTGTCCGCCCCCGAAAGGATCCTGAATTGCACCCCCCGCAATTTGCCCGGGGCTGAAACCCATCCCTGCCCCAGGCATAGCTTGATTTTTTGCCCCGGCTTGTGCAGGCAAATTCCCATTGGGCCTCGGAGGGCAGTGAAAATCCAAGGCCGGTTTCCCTGTTGAGCCTTTGGATGAATTCCCAACAGGCCGTATACGACACCTGTTCCACGGGCAGGCGATCCCCTTTGAACCTTGAGGGATTAACATCCATCAGGGAAATCCATTGTTCCTGAGTCACCTCATATTTTCCCATCCAGAACCCGTCCAGACAAACTTTATGCACAGGGCTTTCGCCCCGGTCACAGCCATGGGAGTCTTGATCGCGGCAGCCCATTTTAAAACATTTTCCCGGAATCCAGACAAATTCCATCCCTGTGACCGGTTCAATATAGTTTTTTTTCTGTCTTGCCCCGGCCTGGACCGGCAGATCAAATCCCAGGTCACAATTGCCTGAATATTGCCAGAGTTCAAGTGAGTTCCATATTTTTTCAGCGCGTTCTGCCCCCAGATCATGGGCCTGCTTTATCCAGCATTTGGCTTTAAAGGGATCCTTGAGCACCCCCCGGCCATGATAATAGGACAGCCCCAATTTGCACATGGCCTGGACATCCCCCTGACGGGCGTCAAGAATAAGCCTTTCCACCGACACGGGATCCCCATCCCATTGGCAAAATCCCGGTCCGTTTCCCAGAACAAGACTAAATATCAAACCCGCAATAAGGGCAACCTGTCTCATATGAATTCACTCCTTTTGGATATGGGCAATCCAACCCTTTATAATATAAACCACCCCGGAACAGAATACCTGGTTCATTTATTTTCGCTATCCTCAAAAAAGCATTGACAAATAGGAGGCAATCCTATTTAATAACCAAAACTAAACAGTTGAGGCAATTATTTTGAACACCTTTTACGAGCAATGCAAAGCCAATCATTTAAAAATCACCCCCCAGCGGGTTGCGGTATACAAGGCGTTGTCCTCGTCATTGTCCCACCCCAGCACGGATCAGATCCACAGGGAATTAAAAAAGGACTTTCCCAACATCAGCCTGGATACGGTCAACAGAACCCTGATCTCCTTTGCCAAGGCCAATTTGATTGATGTGGTCGAGGGGCATGGAGACCCCAGACGGTATGACCCCAACCAGGAAAGTCACCACCATTTTTATTGTGTTTCCTGCCGTAAAATTTTTGATATCCACGATAATAGCCTGGATTGTCTAACCCTTTCCCCTGAAATAGAAAAAAAATTTACCATCACTGGAAAACGGCTCTGTCTCACGGGATTTTGTGATCAATGCCGCAGCCCCCAAAAAAAGGCTGCTGAAAAATCAACCGGATGAGGGACTATCCCCTCAACACAATCATTCACCCCCAACGATAAGGAGAATTAAAGCATGGCAAGTTTAAAAGGGACCAAAACAGAAAAAAACCTGCTCACCGCATTTGCCGGTGAATCCCAGGCCCGGAATCGTTACACCTATTTTGCAAGCAAGGCAAAAAAAGAAGGCTTTGTCCAGATCTCAGACATTTTTACAGAAACGGCCAACCAGGAAAAAGAGCATGCCAAACGCTTTTTCAAATTCCTGGAAGGCGGAGAGGTTGAAGTTGTTGCAGCCTTTCCGGCCGGTGTCATCGGCACGACCCTGGAAAACCTCAAAGAAGCGGCAGCCGGGGAAAAATGTGAATGGGAAGAGATGTATCCTGAGTTTGCCGCCCAGGCCAGGGAAGAAGGGTTTGAGGCTGTTGCCATGGTTTTTGAAATGGTTGCCGTTGCCGAAAAGCAGCATGAAAAACGCTATAGAGAGCTGGCCGCCAATGTGGAATCAGGCGCTGTCTTTAAAAAAGAAGAATCTGTGACCTGGCGCTGCCGCAACTGCGGTTATGTTCATGAGGGGGAAGAGGCCATTGAAATGTGCCCGGCTTGTGCCCATCCCCAGGCCCACTTTGAACTATTGGCAGAAAACTGGTAGGCCAAGGCCTTTTAAATCAAACCCAAAAGGGTTCTTTTCCCTGTTTCCACCTGTTGGATATGATCCGGGAAAAGAACCCTTTTCTATTGCCCAATGAATTGACAAAAATTGAATATGAACATATATTTACAGGCAATTTTAATTTGAAATAGGAAAAAAACATGGCAGAGAATATTATAGATCTCAACGACGACTCTTTTGAAGAATTCCTCAAAACATCAGACAAGCCCGTAATGGTGGACTTCTGGGCCCCTTGGTGCGGTCCGTGCAAGGCCATTGCACCTACGGTGGAATCCCTTGCCAAAGAGTTTGGGGATAAAATGGCGTTTGCCAAGGTAAATGTGGATGATAACCCCATAAGCCCAAGCAAATTTGGGGTCCAGGCCATCCCCACCCTGATTTTCTTCAAAAACGGAGAAGTTGCCGAACAGATCACGGGTATGGTTGCCAAGGAAAAACTTGAAGAGACCCTCAAAGGCGTTCTTTAAGGAGATCATGATGAGTGATTATGATCTAGTAATCATAGGAGCAGGCCCTGCCGGTTTAACGGCCGGCCTTTATGCTGCCCGCGCCAGAATGAAGGTATTGCTTTTGGAAAAGGCGGTGCCCGGCGGACAGATTCTTATCACAGACTGGATTGAAAACTATCCGGGATTTCCCCAGGGTATCAGCGGGTATGATCTGGCTGAAAAAATGAAAGACCAGGCCGTTGAAATGGGACTGGAAATAAAGACCGCTGAAGTTCACGGCCTCAACCTTGGCATGGACACCAAAGAGATTATCTTAAAGGACCAGAGCATAACAGCAAAGTCCCTGATTATTGCCTCGGGTGCATCCCCTCGTAAACTTGGCATCGGAGAAGACAAATACATGGGAAAGGGGATCTCTTTTTGTGCCACCTGTGACGGCCCTTTTTTCAAGGAAAAAACCCTTGTGGCCATTGGCGGCGGAGATACCGCGGTTCAGGAATCTATTTTTCTGACCAAGTTTGCCAAAAAAGTCTATCTGGTCCACAGGAGAGATGAACTTCGGGCCACTAAAATTCTCCAGGAAAGAGCCTTTGCCAACGATAAGATCGAGTTTGTCTGGGACTCTGTTGCCACAGGGGTTGAAGGGTTTTTCGGCATAGAAGGCGTAAAGGTTAAAAACCTGAAAACCAGTGAAGAATCCGTTATCAAAGCTGAGGGCTGCTTTATCTGGGTCGGGATACTGCCCAACACGGAATTTGTAAAAGAGGCGGTTGAAACCGATGAGGGCGGCTTCATCGTTGCCGATGCCAATATGCAGACCAATGTCCCTGGGGTATTTGCCGTGGGGGATGTCAGAGATACGCCCCTGCGCCAGGTTTCGACTGCGGTTGGAGATGGTGCCATTGCTGCGGTTTCCGCTGAACACTATATCGAGAATTTATAAAATGAAAAAATGCCTTATTATCGGAGTATTGGTGATCTTTCTTTCCGGGTGCTCGCTTTTTGAAGAATCCAGCCAGATGAATAAAAGTGCCCAGCAGCTGGCTGCCGAAGGTGCTGCAGCATTTATGAACGAGGACTATGAAGAGGCTGTCAAGGCCTATACCGATCTTAAGGACTGGTATCCGTTCAGCAAATATGCCATCCTGGCAGAACTGAAAACAGCAGATGCCCATTTTAAACTCGAAGAGTATGACGAAGCCATTGTCGCCTATGAAGGCTTTGAAAAAATGCATCCCAGAAATGAGGCTGTGCCTTATGTCATCAACCAGACCGGGCTGTGCTGGTTCAACCAGATGGATACCGTTGACCGGGATCCGGGACCGGCTAAAAATGCCGTTGCCCAGTTTCAGCGCCTGGTTCAGCAGTTTCCCAAGAATGAATTGACCCAAAAGGCCCAAGGGTATATTGAAGACTGCCTTGACAACATTGCCGGCCATGAACTCTATGTGGCTGACTATTATTTTAAAACCAAAAAGTACAAGGCTGCCATGAAACGGTATGAGTACATTGTGGAATATTTTCCAGGAACCCAGCAGAGCGAAATTTCCCTGGACAAAATACCCAAGGTTCTCGCAAAGATTCCCCAGGAACCAGAAAATATCCAGGCGCCAGAAGAGAAACAAGAGATTGAAGAGGCGGAAAAAGAATAATTTTCCTTTACTTTTGAATCAGACTGCTGTATCTATCTTTGGTTATTATTTTGATAAAGCGTTTTTGTTTAGGAGTGTAAAAAATGTCAAAAGAATGTGCAATTTGCGGAAAAAAACCAATGGTCGGCAACAATGTCAGCCATGCTCATAATCTGAATAAGAGAAGATTCAACCCAAACCTTCAGAGAGTCCGCGCAGTGGTAAAACCGGGTTGTGTCAGAAAAATCGACGTATGCACCTCCTGTATCAAAGCAGGCAAAGTCGTTAAAGCCTCTTAGGGCGGTCTGACAATACAGGTCCGGCAGCATCGCCGGCATTGACAAAACATTGAGTTCCGTCATGTATTCATACATGACGGAACTTTTGTTGTTTTGTCTTTTTTTTAGCGCACTACAAAATTTTGGAGGCCAGCTCCGCAAGTTCTGAGCGTTCTCCTTTTTCAAGGTTAATATGGGCGTACAATTTCTGGCCTTTCATTTTTTCTATGATATAGGCTAGCCCGTTGGTCTGGCTGTCCAGATAGGGATGATCAATCTGGAAAATATCTCCGGTGAATATGATTTTCGTTCCTTCTCCTGCCCTTGTAATAATTGTTTTTACCTCATGGGGGGTCAGGTTCTGGGCCTCGTCCACAATAAAAAAGACCCTGACAATGGATCGCCCCCGGATATAGGAAATCGGGGTGATCACAATCTTTTCCTCTTCAATCAATTCCCTGATTTTTTTACCGGCAGAATGATTCTCGTTAAAATGATTCTGGATCACAGAAAGATTATCGTACAAGGGCTGCATATAGGGATCAAGCTTGGAGGCCACATCACCGGGTAAAAAGCCTAAATCCTTATTGCTCAAGGGAACCACGGGTCTGGCAATGAATATCTGCCTGTAAAACTGCTTTTTTGCCAGGGCCAGCAGGGTCTTTCCCGTGCCGGCCTTGCCCGAAACCGTGACCAGGGAAATATCCGGGTTGAGCATGGCGTTCAGGGCAAAGGTCTGCTCAGAATTTCTCGGCTTGATCCCATAACAGGCCCTGGATTGAATCAATTTTACGGTTTGACTTGCCCCGTCAAAAACAGCCAGGGCAGATTTAGATCCGTTTTTAAGCACCAGATTTTCATTTGAATAAAAATTTAATTTATCTCCAAGGCTTGCGGTCGGTGTTTCATAGGGCTTCTGGTAAAGCGCGTCCAACACGTTGGAATTAATGTTTTCAACCACCTGCAGTCCCGTATACATCTCTGAAATATCTTCAATAAACTGGGAGTTATAATTTTCCGTTTTCAACCCGATGGATCGGGCCTTTAGCCTCAAATTCACATCCTTGGTCACAAAAACAACATTCTTGAACCTGTTTTTCTTGGCAATGGAATAGG
Source organism: Desulfobacter sp. (assembly GCA_028768545.1). Taxonomy (NCBI): domain Bacteria; kingdom Pseudomonadati; phylum Thermodesulfobacteriota; class Desulfobacteria; order Desulfobacterales; family Desulfobacteraceae; genus Desulfobacter; species Desulfobacter sp. Next base: position 487,704 of record CP054838.1, on the reverse strand, counting down.
CAATGTTCAAAATCCGGATATCCGGGGTGACCTCACTGAAATTCTCTTTGATAATGGGTTCCAAAGTGTTATCCAGCCGTATGGCAATGCACCCTTTTCCTTTGCCCATTGGCGCACCGCCGTTGAGCATCTTGTCGCTGGACAATGCATCCAGGGTTCTTAAAAAATCCCGGGCATTGCAGTTAATGACGTTGTTCCCCTTCTTGAATTTATCCAGTTCCTCGATCACGGTTATGGGGATATAAATATCATTATCCTTAAATTGATGAATGCAGGCACTGTCATGAAGAATTACGTTGGTGTCCAGAATAAAGATTTTTTTCATACAAATCTCCGCATTAAATTACTGGTATCAGCATCCGGGATATAAACACCCTTTCCATTTTTCATGGATTTTCCCCTGACCCTCCGGGGAGGCGGTCCGGGTCCAAAGAATAAACAAAAAGGCGTATTTTTTCCTGGAAACTTAAATCACCGGGGTCGATGATTTTTAAATAAAAGGCGTGGACGTGGGGGATACCGGACCTTTCATTTCCGGTCTTCTGGCAGGGGCTGGTAAACAATTTATCTTTACCATAACATATCCAGGTTGAGGGGTTAACGTTCGGGCCCGGCCGCAAATTTAGACCCGGCCATGGTAACCATAGATCATTTTTCATTGGCTATCTATAGGAATCTTACACATACTTTGGTTAGGAAATGATGACCGATCGTATTTTTAGTCGATTCGAACCACTCTTTTTACGTCAGTCACTTTTTTAACCCGCCTGATTTCAGACATGATTTTTTTAAGCTGGTCACTACTTTCCACCATGATGGTGAAATAGAAAAACCCGATCCCCTCTTCAGTGGTTTCGGTCTGGGCATTGAGAATGTTGATCTTGGATTTGGAAATCACCGCTGCAATGTCGGCAAGAAGGCCATGGCGGTCATCTGTTTTGATCCGAATGGAGGCAGGATAGGATTCGTTAAGATCCTGGCTCCACTGGACATCAATTTTTCTTTCACTGCTCATTTTCATGACGTTGACACAATTTTTTCTATGGATGGTCACGCCCTGGCCCTGGGTGATATAGCCGGTTATCGGATCTCCGGGAAGGGGGGAGCAGCATTTGGAAAATTTGACCAAAATATCATTTAAGCCTTTGACAATGATACCGTTATCCCTTTTGCCCGTATTCCGGCTGACAATTTTCTTAAGGTCTGCCTCTTCTTTTTGTTCCCGCTCTATATCCGGCAAAATCTTGTTGAGGACCTGGAGGGGGGTGAGCTTGCCAAAGCCCACATGAGCAATAAGATCGTCCACGGTTTTGAACCCGTAAGATTCCGCCACCTTGCCGATCTCTCCTGATTTGATCAGCGCATTGAAGTTATGATTCCGCTTCCTGAATGTTTTTTCACAGATTTCCCTGCCCAAAGAAAAGCTTTTTTCCCTTTCCCGGGCATTGATATCCGCCCTAATTTTGGTCCTGGCCTTGACGGTCTTGACAAAGTTGAGCCAGTCCCGGCTGGGCTGGTGCCCCTTGGTGGTAATAATTTTTATGGTGTCACCGGTCTTGAGTTCATGGGCCAGGGGAACCAGCTTGCCGTTGACCTTGGCACCGGTGCACTGGGCTCCGACCTCGGTATGGATCAGATAGGCAAAATCTACCGGGGTGGCTTTTTTGGGCAGGGTCTTGATTTCACCGGCAGGTGAGAACACGTAGATTTCCCCCGGATAAAGGTCAATCCGGACATTTTCCAGAAACTCATCCGGATCATTGTAATTTTCCTGGTTTTCAACCAGATTTCGGATCCAGGCAAAGAGCTCCCCTGTGTTTTCATCAATATTGCTCCCCTCCTTGTAGGACCAGTGGGCAGCAATGCCGGATTCTGCAATCCGGTCCATATCCTGGGTGCGGATCTGAATTTCCACCCGCTCCCCTTTAGGCCCGATCACCGTGGTATGGATGGACTGGTACATATTGGGCTTGGGGTTGCCGATATAGTCTTTGATCTTGTAATAGATGGGCTTCCACATGGAATGGATGGCACCCATGGCAGCATAGCACTGGGGAACGGTCTCCAGGATGATCCTGAAGGCGATCACATCGTAGACCTCGTCAAACTCCAGGCTCTGGGCAATCATCTTCTGGTAAATGGAGTAATGGGCCTTGTACCGCCCCTTGATGTCACAGGGCAGCTCCATCTCCTCCATCTTATAGTGTAAAGAGGTGGACACCTCTTTGATATAATTTTCTTTTTCGTCCTTTGCCCGGTTGACCAGGGCTTCGATCCGGTCATGCTCTTCTTTTAAGGTATAAAAAAAGGCAATCTCTTCCAGCTCGTGCTTGATCCAGAATATGCCCAGACGGGCGGCAATGGGGGCATAGATATCCAGGGTTTCCTGGGCAATGGCGGCCTGTTTTTCAGGTTTGCGGTGGTATTTCAAAGTCCGCATATTGTGAAGCCTATCTGCAAGCTTGATCAAAACCACCCGGATGTCGTCAGCCATGGCCAGAATCATTTTCCTCAGGGACTCTGCCTGCTGAACGGCCTTGGTGGTGGAAGGCAGGGCAGACAGTTTTGTCACCCCCTCCACAATATGGGCCACCCCTTTACCGAACAAGTCCTGGATATCTTCCTTGGTGGCAGGGGTATCTTCAATAACATCATGGAGCAGGGCTGCAGCAATACTTTCAACGTCCAGCTTCATATCCGCCAGAATGTCAGCCACCTCCAGGGGGTGGGAAAGATAGGGCTCACCCGAGAGTCTCACCTGGCCCTCGTGAACCCTGGCAGAGTAGATATATGCCCGGTCAATCAGGGAGACATCCGCATCTGGATTGTAATCGTAGATTTTATCCAATATGTCGGTGATTCGAATCATCTAATTGGCGATCTCCTGGGGCACACCTTAATATGCCTTGGCAAACAAGACCCGCTGCTCGCTTTTTTCTCCGCAACAGATACAGGTTCCCTCTTGTTTGGGGCTGTCAAAGGGAATACATCGAATGGTCACGGACAGCTCTTTTTTAATCTTTTCTTCACACCGGCCTGACCCGCACCAGTGGGACATGACAAAGGCCCCGTTGTTATAACCTTTTGCCTTTTTAAACAGGGTGTAAAATTCTTTTTTATCGTCAATGGAAAAAGTGTTTTCCTCCCTAAAGGCAAGTGCCCTTTGGAACAAGGTGCTCTGGATATCATCCAGAATCTCTCCAATGGTGTCCACAAAGGTCTCCCTGTCCATGCCGGCCTTTTTATTGGTATCTCTTCTGGCCATGAAAACAGAGTTGTTTGCAATATCCCTGGGCCCGATTTCAACCCGGATGGGAATCCCTTTTTTCACCCACTCCCACCCGCGGGCACCGCCGATATCCCGGTTGTCAATCTCCGCCTCCACGGGCCGGCCGTGGTATAGTTTGGCCCCAAGGGCCTCTTTTAAGGCCTGGGCGCTTTTTAAGGTCTGGTCATTGTCCCCACCCTTTTTCAGGATGGGCAAAATCACCACATGGGCGGGCGCGACCCTGGGCGGGACCACCAGGCCGTCATCATCCGAATGGACCATGATCATCCCCCCGATCATCCGGGTGGAAGTGCCCCAGGAGGTGGTCCAGGCGTGGGCCTCTTCCCCGGCTTCATTCTGGAAGGTAATATTGGATCCTTTGGCAAAATTTTGTCCGAGAAAATGGGAAGTCCCGGCCTGCAGGGCCCTTTTATCCTGCATCATGGCTTCGATGCAGGTGGTGTCATCCGCCCCTGGGAAGCGTTCTGATTCCGACTTTTGCCCCCTGATCACGGGCATGGCCAAATGCTCTTCCACAAACTTCGTATAAACATCCAGCATCTGCAGGGTCCTGTCAATGGCTTCTTCTTTGGTGGCATGGGCGGTATGGCCTTCCTGCCAGAGAAACTCAGAGGTCCGCAAAAACATCCGGGTCCGCATTTCCCAGCGCACCACATTGGCCCATTGGTTGAGCAGAATGGGCAGATCCCGGTATGAAGAGGTCCATTTGGACATGGATTCTCCGATGATGGTCTCGGAGGTCGGGCGCACAATCAGGGGCTCGGCCAGTTCTCCGGCAGGTTTCAGCCCGCCATCTTCAGATTGTTCAAGTTTGTGGTGGGTGACCACGGCGCATTCCTTGGCAAAGCCTTCCACATGCTCGGCCTCTTTTTCAAGGTAGCTCAAAGGGATAAACAGAGGAAAATAGGCATTTTTAACCCCGGTCTTCTTGAACATGGCATCTATTTGGCGCTGGATATTTTCCCAGATGGCAAACCCCCAGGGTTTGATGACCATGCACCCCCGGACCGGTGAATTTTCGGCCATGTCCGAGGCCTTTACCACCTCCTGGTACCACTGGGGATAGTCCTCTTCCCGGGTGGGGGTGATGGCTGTTTTAACTTTTTTACCCATTTATATCCTCCGCATCTTTTGTCATTAAATCAATTTCTTCAAGCAATTGGTCCACCAGGCAGTCCTGGTCAATTTTTCTGATCACTTTTCCCTTTTTAAACAATATCCCCTTGCCGTCTCCCCCGGCAATGCCGATATCGGCTTCCTTGGCTTCCCCGGGGCCGTTGACGGCACAGCCCATAATAGCAACCTTAATCCTTGCAGACCGTTCAAGTAAAGCTTTTTCTGTTTGTTCGGCAATTTTAAACAGATCGATTTTACACCGGCCGCAGGTGGGGCAGGAAATCAGCTCAGGCCCACGCTGGCGAATACCCAGGGCCCGTAAAATTTCAAACCCGGTTCTGATCTCTTCCACAGGGTCCCGGGTCAAAGAGACCCGGATGGTATCCCCGATCCCCTCGGACAGGAGTATACCAATGCCGATGGCTGACTTGGTAATGCCGGCATAAAGGCCGCCGGCCTCGGTTACCCCCACATGAAAGGGCACATCGGTCAGGGGAGCAAGCAGGCGATAGGCTTCCACGGTCCGCTCCACATCCGAGGCCTTTAAAGAGACCTTTATATCGTAGAACCCTAAATTTTCCAAAATCCGGATATTGGAAAGCGCACTCTCCTTCATGGCCATTGGGGTGGCCCCGTATTTTTTGGCAATCTCCTTTTCCAGGGAACCTGCATTCACCCCCACCCTGATGGGCAGGCCGTGGGCTTTGGCACAGTCAACCACCGCCTTGATCTTTTTTTCTTCTCCGATATTTCCCGGGTTGATCCTCAGCCCATCCACCCCGGATTCCGCAGATGCCAGGGCCAGTCGATAATCAAAATGGATATCGGCAATCAAAGGGATATGAATGCTCTCTTTGATCTGCCGGATGGCCCGGGCCGCATCCATATCCGGCACTGCCACCCGGACAATTTCGCACCCGGCCTTTTCCAGAGCCAGAATCTGTCCAATCGTGGCTTTTGCATCCTGGGTCTGGGTATTGGTCATGGACTGAACCGACACCTTTGCATCAGAACCGATCTCCTGGGATCCCACCTTTATCTGCCGGGTCCTTCGCCGTTCTTTGACCAATGCCATGGCTGTCCTTTTCAAATTAAAGGGTTATAAAAACGTAAAATGCCTGTGCCGGATGGCCCCGGCCCAAGCAAAAAATGTCCAATCGTATTAGGATACCATATTCATACCCTGCTTTTCAAGACAGCAAGCCCCATCAGATGGGCTCCCTGTCACAAAAGGGTTTAACAAGATGTGCCGGCAATTCAAGCCAGGCTTAGTGATCTTCCTGGTAAAAGACGACCACCGCCTCTTGATCACGCTCTGCTATCTGCTGGGCCACCTTACCCGGGACAATTTCAAACAGCCCATGAAGGCTCACAATGGCCAAATCTCCGCGACTGAGTTTCTTGGTTATATCCTCGTTAACGTAAAGTTTTTTAATTTTTTTGCCCACCTTAAAATAATAGGGGGCCTCGTATTTATCCAGTTTCAGCCGGTTGGTTTCAATGAGCTGTCTTACCTGAGATAGTTTTTCAAGCCTGGCTTTTTCCCGGTTGAGCTGACGGTTGAGTTCCTGGCTTCGCCGGGCCTGGACCGCCTGGTCCTTTTGGGTTTGGTTTATTTCAGGGGAAATTTTCTTTCCCTTGTTTTTCTTACGCTTAACCCGTTTTTCATGTTTGGCCTTTTTAGCCTGTTTTTTATCAGCAATCCCGGCTTTGAGGAGCTGATCCTGCAATGATAATCCCATGGAAATCCTTTTTATAAAAATATATCCTTACAATAATATATCCTCTCCCCTGAAATCAAGAGGGGGCAAGACCTTATTGCATGGGTTGTCTTTAGCTGATATCTTGATTGTTATGAATGGATTTGCTTCTCTTTTGTATCCTAGAAGGAGTGGAGACCCTCAAATATCAGGACAGAAATGATACACCTCCCCAGAAATACAATCCTGGGCGGGTTGATCTTTTTTTTATGGCCTCAACCGCTCAAAAACGATATGATACTGAGTTTCAACCCTATTTACAGGAGCCATATCCCATGAAAATACTATTGCTGATGCTGGCATTTGCAGCCGGAATGTTGGCCCCTCTGCAGGCTGGAATGAATACCAGGATGGGACGGGCCATTGGAGACCCTTTTTACGCCGCTCTGATCTCTTTTGCCGTGGGCACCATGGGCCTTTTGGTTTACGGCCTGGTCTGCCGAATGGAATTTAACGCCATCCGAGAGATCTCCCATGTCCATTGGACCCTGTGGTTTGCAGGCCTGCTCGGCGCATTTTACGTCACCGCCACCATCATACTCACCCCAAAGCTCGGGTCAACCTTGACCTTCTGCCTTGTCGTGGCAGGCCAGTTGGTCATGGCGCTGATTCTGGACCACTTTGGCTCTTTTGGCATACCGGTTCAGCCGTTTAACTGGCCGCGCCTGCTCGGGGTGGCACTCATTACGGCGGGAGTATTGTTAATACGCAAATTTTAGTTTGCCAGATCAGCACCGAACCAAAGACCTCTTGACCCCTTGTTTCCGGGGACTTATAGTAAAAAACAATCCATCACAGAGAAGATATTTTTCAACCTTTCAAAAGGATATGAACACAAGATGTTTGATTTAATCAAAAAAATGATCAGCACCGGCAAGGACAGCACACCCGCCACAGATGAGGATGCGCTGACCGCCCATTTAGCCCTGACCGTACTGCTGCTTGAGGCAGCCTATGCAGATGGTGAGTGCAGTGAACAAGAAAAAGAGCATCTTGCTGAAACACTTGTGGCAAATTTTGATATCTCCCCAAACGACATTCACACCCTGATCAACGACAGCAGAAAAGAGCGCAAAGAGTACGTAAACCTTTTCCGCTATACCCATTTTATAAACGACAATTTTAATGAAAAACAAAAAATGGACATCATGGAATCTGTCTGGCGCATTATTTTACTGAACAATCACCTTGAAGCCCATGAAGATCACTTTGCCCATAAACTTGCAACCCTTCTTCGTTTAGGTCACAAAGATTTGATCGACGCCAAGCTGCGGGCACGAAAACAGCTGTCATAAAAAAGGCTGTGATTTTAAATTCATGGCCTCTTATACCACAAGATCAATCTGCTGGACGGACCTGACAGCCCCCTCTTCTGTGAGAGCGACACCCGAAGAAGAAACCTGTCCCAATGCGCTGTTGTCACTGCCCGTAAGTAAAAAATCGGAAGAGACGTTTCCCAGGTGAATGGCGCCAATGCCTGACTCAGATAATTTGGTCAGGACATCTTCTCCATGGGCGTCCATGGACCAGACCATCAATTGTTCGTAAACCGCATCATTTTCATCAATCCAGTGATTCTGGTCCTGGTCGTAAAAAGACAGTTCCCGGAACCCGTCTCCTGTGGTCGGGCCGAACAATTCCCTGCCGTTGTTGATCTGTTTGTCATTGTTCAGGTCCAGGGCCAAAAATCCGCTCCCGGATTTCAGCCGGGCAATGGTTTGTCTCTCTCCGTCTCCGTTCAGGTCAAATTCCATTTTTTGGTCGCTCAATTGCGCAGCCGTTCCCTGAAAATTGATCACCAGGGGATCAACCATCTGAATGGTCTCATAGGAAAAACGAGCAGACTCTCTTTCCATGGCCACATCCAAAGAAAAATTGAGGGTCTGGCCGTCCTGGGTTTCAACCACCCCCCTTGCCCGGACAAGGGTATTTTGAGTTTCCGTTTGCCAGGTTCTTTTCAGCTTAGAGGCCTGATCCGTCCGTGCCACAGGACTCAGGGCATCTGCCTTTTTCCTGAATTGAAAAGCCATCTCCCGGTACAAGTCAATCTGCTGATCCTCAAGCGTGTCTGCCGTGGCATTGCCGGGATTTAGGTTTTCACCCGGTCCCATCTGCCGGGAGCCAGAAGGGGTCAGATCCTTCTGACCCTGGCTTTGAAATTCCGACACCAGCAGATCAATGGTATCGGCGGCCCAGGAAAAAACAGAGCTTAAATAGATATTTTTTTCCAGATCATCGTCCAGATCCACCGCCGTCCCCTGCACTTTTGTCCGGGAACCCCACTCTGACCTGGCCTCATCCCGAATCTCCACGGTATCCTTACCCCGGGTCTGATAATAGGCCGAAGCCCGGCTGGTTTGGCTGAGGCGGGATTGTGAAATTGAATCATAATGAACTTCAGAGGTATTTATTTTCATTAATTTGATCCTCCTTGAGGTGATCTGGCTGACCTTAGTTGAAAAAAAGCGATGCCTTGATCTCTTTTTCCACACACGCATATACATCAGAGAATCGGTATGGTTCACAAAATACTTTACTATGTTTTTAAATAAAAATCGCCCTGGTGAAATTGGCCGGCCCCACGTTGGTCAACCCGGATATTTCGGGCTACTCCCCGCCGTCGATCTGTCCTCCGCCCATGACCTTGTAAAGGTGGATCAAATTACTTAAAAAGGCCTGCCTGATCGCAATGGCCCCCTGCTGGGCTGCAAACAGGGAACGCTGGGAGTCCAGGACGGCCAAAAAGTCGTCCACCCCGTTTTCATACCGGGCTTTGGACAGAATAAAGGCCTCATGGGTGGCCGAGACCAAGGCATTCTGGGCGTCAAGCTGATCCTTGTATGTTTTCCGGGCCGCAAGCTGGTCTGCCACTTCCCTGAAAGCGGTCTGGACAGCATCTTCATACTCTGCAGCAGCAATCTTTTCACTGACCCGGGCAGATTCCAGGCTGGCATTCAGCCCCTCCCGGTTGAAAATGGGAATGGACAAAGAGGGGGCAAATCCCCAGGCAAGGCTGTCGGAGACATCAAACAAAGCGTCGAGGCTCTGGCTGGAAAATCCCAATGTGCCGGTCAAACTGATGGTCGGGTAAAGGGCGGCCCGTGCCGCTCCGATGTCTGCATTTGAGGCCTTGAGCCTGTGTTCGGCCGCCCGGATATCGGGACGTGCCAGCAGGACCTGGGAGGGCATTCCCGGGGGCAGGTTTTCCAAAAACCTGATATCATCAATGGTCTCTTCGGGCGTTATCTTATCTTTCACCTGCGGCCCGGCCAACAGAATAAGGGCATTTTCCGCCTGGGCTACCAGCCGTGTGTACTGGGCAATGGACACCCGGGCACTTTCAACGGAAGTTGCGGCCTGGGCCAGGGACAGCCGGGTGGCCGAGCCCACCTCAAACTGTTTTTTAATCACATCATAGGTCTCTTTCTGGGCCTTGAATGTATCCCTGGCAAGCACCAGCAGTTTTTGATCGGCCAGCAGGGTGACATAGGCATCGGAGGTCTGGGCGATGAGGGCAATCCGGGTGCTTAAAGCCGCCTCTTCAGAGGCCAGAAAGACCTCCAATGCCTTTTCATTCAGGCTTTTTACCCGGCCGAAAAAGTCCAGTTCATAGGCGGTCAGCCCAAGGTTGGCGCTCAGAGTGGTATCAGAGGTATAGGCCGTTCCGGCGGCACTGCTGTCTTCGGGCACGCCCTGGCGGGAGGCACCGGCGCTCCCCGCAATCACGGGCAGGGTATCGGCTTTTTCTATCCTGTATGCAGCCCTTGCCCGTTCAATATTGAGCAGGGCAATTTTAAGATCACGGTTGTGGTCCAGGGCCAGGGCAATGATCTGCCGCAGGTTGGTGGACAGAAAATAGGCCTGCCAGCCAATCTTCGCTGCAGGCATGAGAGCCTCTTTTTCTTTGGATCCGGCTGGGGCGGTCTTATCTGCCAGATCCCTTGACACCGGATCCTTTTGGATTGCGCCGTTCTGGGCCGGGGCTTTGACCCCATCGTCACGGACCTGATCTTGACTGGGCTGGCCTTCACGGATCTGGTCTTCACTGGGCCAGGCCGTTTCAACGGGCAGATCCGGCCGCTGGTACTCGGGAATAAAAGAACAGCCCTGGGTGAGCACCAGACTGGCGGCAATGGCAGCCGTAACAACCGTATTGAATAATTTACTGAACATTGACCAATTCTCCTTGGGCACTGGGGCTTTGTTTTTTCTTTTTGCTTCTTTTTTCAATGAGGACAAAGAACAGGGGTACAAAAATAAGGGCCAGGGATGTGGCAGCCACCATCCCCCCGATGACACTGATGCCGATGGCATTCTGGCTGGCTGAGCCGGCACCCGTGGACAGGGCCAGGGGCGTGACCCCCAGAATAAAGGCAAAAGAGGTCATGAGAATGGGCCGAAGCCGCTGTTCCGAGGCAATTACGGCGGCGGTCACAAGGTCCTCTCCCTTTTCGTAAAGGTCTTTGGCAAATTCCACAATAAGGATGGCATTTTTGGCAGCCAGCCCCACGGTGGTCAGCAGGCCGATCTGAAAATAAACGTCATTGTTCAATCCTGCCCATTGGGTGGCAATCACAGATCCGATGACCCCCAGGGGCACGATGAGCATGACTGAAAACGGGATGGACCAGCTTTCGTACAGGGCGGCCAGGCAGAGAAAAACAAAGAGCAGAGAGATGGAGTAGAGCAGGCCGGTCTGGGACCCTGCAGCCCGTTCCTCATAGGAAAGGCCGGTCCATTCAATGCCGATGCCCTTGGGCAGCTTGGCTGCCATATCCTCAACCAGGCCCATGGCCTCACCCGAGCTGACCCCCGGGGCAGGTGCTCCTAAAATTTCCATGGATGAGATACCGTTGTACCGTTCCAGCCGGGGGGAGCCAAAGGACCATTCTCCTTCGGAAAAAGAAGAAAAGGGCACCATTTCGCCGGTATTGTTCCGTACATACCACCGGTCAATGTCAGCGGGGACCATTCTTGAATCGGCAGATCCCTGCATATACACCTTTTTAACCCGGGTTTTGTCCATGAAGTCATTGACATAGACAGATCCCCAGGCGGCCTGGAGGACGCTTGTGATATTGTCGGTGGACAGCCCCAGGGCTTCGGCCTTTTCATAGTCAATATTCAACTTGTACTGGGGTAAATCAGAGAGCCCGTTGGGCCGGACCCCCACAAGTTCAGGATTCTGGGAGGCCATGCCCAGCATCTGGTTGCGGGCCGCCATCAGGGCTTCATGGCCCAGGCCCCCGGAGTCCACCAGCTGAAAATCAAACCCGGTTGCATTGCCAAGCTCAGTGATGGGCGGGGGAATAAATGCAAACACAGAGGCATCCTTGACAGCGTATAAGTGCTGCATGGCCCGCTGGGCAATGGCTGCGGCCTTCTGATCCGGCCGTCCCCGTTTATCCCAATCTTCTAGGTTGACAAATCCCATGCCCATGTTCTGTCCGCGGCCGGCAAAACTGAACCCGGTCACCGTAAACATGCTTTCCAGATTTTCAGATTCCTGGTTTAAAAAATAATTTTCCATTTTTTTGACGGATTCTCCGGTCCGTTCCAGGGTCGCACCGGGGGGGGCGGAAATCATGGTCATCATCATGCCCTGGTCTTCATCGGGCAGAAATCCTGTGGGAATGCCTTTGAACATATAAACCAGGCCGCCAATGATCAAAGCATAAATGAGAAGAAAACGAAAGACCCGGGCCGTGGTGTATTTCACACTGCTGCCGTAGATGGACCTGCCTGAATCAAAGCTGCGGTTAAACCAGCCGAAGAACCCTTTTTTTCCGTGGTGATGCCCCTTGGCCACAGGCTTGAGCATGGTGGCGCATAGGGCCGGGGTCAGAACCAGGGCCACCACCACGGACAGGGCCATGGCCGATACAATGGTCAAAGAAAACTGCTGATAGATGGCGCCGGTTGATCCGCTGAAAAAGGCCATGGGGATAAAGACAGCCGAAAGCACCATGGCAATGCCCACCAGGGCGCCTGTGATCTGTCCCATGGACTCTTGTGTGGCTTCTTTGGGGGGAAGGCCTGTTTCGGTCATCACCCTTTCCACATTTTCCACCACAACAATGGCATCGTCCACCAGAAGGCCGATGGCCAGGACCATGGCGAACATGGAGAGCACATTGATGGAAAACCCGAATGCCGACAGCACCCCAAAGGTGCCCAGAAGCACAACCGGAACGGCAATGGTGGGGATGAGGGTGGCCCTGAAATTCTGCAAAAACAGATACATCACAAAAAAGACCAGAAAAATGGCCTCCACCAGGGTTTTGACCACCTCGTGAATGGATAGCCTTATAAAGGGGGTGGTATCGTAGGGGAAAATCACCCCAAGCCCTGCAGGCAGAAATTGGGTCAGCTCGCCAACCCTGGCCTTGACCCGGTCTGCCGTATCCAGGGCATTGGCCCCGGTGGCCAGGGTGATGGCCATGGCCGCGGCAGGTTTGCCGTTGTACCGGGAACGGATGCTGTAATTTTCCGATCCCAGTTCAACCCGGGCAATATCCTTAAGCCGCACCTGGGATCCGTCGGAATTGACCTTGACCAGGATCTGCTGGAAATCTTTTACCGTCTTGAGTTTGGACTGAACCGATACCACGGCGTTGAGCTGCTGGCCCTGAACCGCAGGGGCACCGCCCAGCTGGCCGGAGGTGACGTCCGCGTTCCTGGCTTTGATCGATCTGATCACATCTGCGGGCATGAGAGAAAATGAGTGAAGTTTTTCAGGGGAAAGCCAGATGCGCATGGCATGCTGGGCACCGAAAACCTCAAGATCCCCCACCCCCTGAATCCGGGAAAGCGGATCGGCCATGTTGGACTTGAGATAATCGGAAATATCCAGGTCTGTCATGGTATTGTCTTTGGAGTACAGCCCCACTAAAAGCAGAAAGCTGCTGCTGGTTTTCTTCACGGTGATCCCCTGCTGCTGGACCTCCGAGGGCAGAAGGTTGGTGATGGTGGCCACCTTGTTCTGGGTCTGGACCTGGGCGATATCCGGATCTGCTTCCGGCTCAAAGGTCAGGGTAATGGTCAGCTGGCCGCTGGATTCACTGGCAGAGGAAAAATATCTTAAATGATCGATACCGGTGAGGGCCTGCTCGATCACCTGGGTGACGCTGTTCTCCAGCACCTGGGCCGAGGCCCCGGGATAGCTTGTGGAGATCTGCACGCTGGGTGGAGCAATTTTTGGGTATTGCTCCACCGGAAGGGTGAGCACGGCAAAGAGCCCGGCCAGCATGATAACGATGGCAATGACCCACGCAAAAATGGGTCGTTCTATGAAAAATTTGGACATGTTTTTATCCTGATTTATTGATTAAATGAAAACTCATCCCTCTTTTGTGCTGCTGAACACCCCTGCCAAAAGTCGATCATCCGGGCTTATGGTACGCTCCGGTATTGCATTGCCCGGCGCAGACCTTGAAGGTGCGCCCTGCATATGGACAGGATTTTGTTCAAAGAATCATAAGAGGTATCATTTAAGACTTGGCAGAGGTCATTTCAACGGTGGCCACTTTTGCCTGGGGACGGATTTTCTGGAGGCCTTCAACCACCACCCGGTCCCCGGGAGCAAGACCGGAGGTCACAAGCCATTGGTCCCCGACCACTTTGGATACTTTGATCTCACGGGGCATGACCGTATCTGTGCTGTCAACTACCCATGCTGAAACAGAGCCGTCAGCCCTGCGGACCACGGACTGCTGGGGGATGGTAATGGCGTTGCCATGCCTGGACTGCTCCACCCGGGCCCGTACAAAAAGCCCTGGCAGCAGTTCCTTTTCCGGGTTGGGGAACAATATCCTTAATTGCACCATGCCCGTGCCCTGGTCCACGGTCACATCCGAGAAAAGGATTTGCCCTTGAAGGCCAAAGGGGGTGGTCTCTTTGCCCATAAACAGGGCGGCCATGGGAGGGGCAGACCTGTCTTTTATGTGACGGCGCAGCTCAATAAGATCTTGGCTGGACTGATTCACATCCACATAAATCTGGTCCAGATTCTGGACAACGGCCAGGGCTGTCGGCTGGTTGGCAGTCACAAGTGCGCCTTTGGTGACGGCGGATCTGCCGATGCGGCCGGATATGGGGGAGATGACCTTTGTATAGTCTAAATTAATTTTTGCCGTGGCCAGATTGGCCTTGGCCACGGCAATCCCGGCCTCTGCCTGGGCCAGGGACGCCAGGGCGTCATCGTATTGCTGCCCGCTCACCCCGCCCATTTTCACCAGCCGGGTATACCGTTTCACCTTGGGCGCCACGGCCTTGACATCGGCCATGGCCTTTTTCAGCCTGGCAGCCGCAGAGGCATAGGCTGCCTGGTAAGTGGCCGGATCAATCTGATAGAGCTGCTGACCTTTTTCCACAAAACTGCCTTCGTTGAACAGCCGTTTGAAAATAATACCGGTCACCTGGGGACGGATTTCAGCCACCTGAAAGGCAGAGGTCCTTCCGGAGAGATCCTTTGTAAATACAAGGTCCTGACTTTTGACCGTATAGACCGTTACCTGGGCCAAGGGCATGGATGGTTTTTTTGCCGAATCTTGCTCCGGGGAGGATGCCTGGTTCTGGGCCAGGGCCGGGGGCCATTGCAATTGGCCTGTAAAATAAAAATAAATACCGCCCAGAAAAGCTGCGCAAATACATCCGGACAAAAAGCGTTTCATGTTCATTTTTCTTTTTCCTTGAGTATAATTCTGTCTATAAGCTTGATAATGTCCTGCTTAAGATCTTCCATATCTAAAATAGGTGCCTCCCGGTAGGGAAGGGATTCCATGGTGCCGATCACAGTGCCGAAAATCATATTGGCCATGACTGAAGGGTCTGCATCCAGAAATTGGCCGGTTTGAATTCCTTCCTGGCAGACTTTGATCAACGGGAGGATGGCCAAAGACATCCGTTCGTCAATTAATTCCGCGCCAGAGCGCTCGCTCTGGATAAACTTAAAATAAAGGGGGTACTCTCTATGAAAGTCAAAGACATTGTCCACAAAGGCGTATATTTTTTTCCGGGGACTGATGGGTGCTTCAAAAAATTTTTGGGAACTTTTTTTAATGGGCAGAATCATGGATTCATGGACAAAGGCCAGCAGCCCTTTTTTGTTCTTAAAATAATTGTAAAGGGTCCCCTTGGCCACCCCGCAACAAAGGGCAACCTCGTCCATGGTCACCTGGCGGTCGTTCTGGATCAGGTCAATCACGGTTTTAACCACTTCTTCTTTTATCAGCCTGTCCATGAGTTCTTTTCTCTTGCTGATTTTCTTCATTTGATAAATCCCAGTGTTAATAAGGGTCTCCTGCCAGTTTCGCCCAATTTTGGGGACAGGAAACAGCGCTTTTGACTATCAATCTCAAACAATGACTTTAAAGTTAAATATTGAATTTCGAGTCAATATAGAGATGAAACTCTGTTTTGTCAATTTTTTTTTGGGGGGATAAATGCAGTCTGACGGGTCGCCAAATGCACGATGCAAATCAAGGCTGTTGTTTGTCAAGACTCCCAGGAATGGTTCGTGGTAAAGGAATATCCTTAAAATACCGGGACAATGTCGCCAAAGAGGCTGTTAAATTATTCAAATTAAAGACCTCAAGACAAAGGGTGCCTTGGAAAAATTCAACAAGGGTCATGGCCTGATCCAGCATCTCTTTGGGAAGACGGTCCAGGCCGACATGGTCCTTTGGATTCTTTCCTGAAAAATCCACCCCGTGAAGGTGAACAATGGTGATGGCATCTTTAAACCGCTCAAAGGTATGGGCCAGGTCATACCCGTACTTAAAATGGTGGCCTGCATCGGCGCATACACCGAGGCCAAACTCCCGGACCAGGGGAAAAAACAGGTCCGGCGAATACCACAGCGTCTCAACCGAAACCCGCGAAGGATCCCCAAGGCCGGGGACCCAAAGTTCCAGACCCTGTCTTGCCTGCGCTTTCCAGGCCTTGACCGGCTCAGGCCCTGAAAGGTTTCGGTCCATGTCCAGATGAAGGGTAAAGGTAAACGGAGAGAGCAGGTCAAACCGCTCCACCACTTTTTTCTGGACATCAGCCCCCTTTTGCCTTTCCACACGGGAGTCGCAGGTCAAGCTGACATCCGTGGGCAGGTGAACATTATAGCTCAGATCCAGATCCTGCCCCAGTTCTGCCAGCACCCTGACATCCGATTTTGAGGGCAGGACCTCATCAGGCAGGCTTTCAAAAACCAGAAGCTCGATTTCATCAAAAAAAGCACCGATCTGCCTGACATTGGGGATGATATGACCCGGATAAATAAAAGAGGTGGTGCCCAGCTTAAAAGGCCTGGGCTTAAGATTTTTTTCCATGGACTAACCTTTGATGCCCCATAGGATTAAAGAGGCTGCAACAACAGAGACAAGGGCTGAGATCATCATGAGTTCGCAGGCCTTTTGTATCCTGTCCGGGGCGGGGTCCTTAAACTCTGAGCCGATATAGGGTTTGTCCACCATGCGGCCGTGGTAGATATTGGGCCCGCCCATTCGCATCTGCATGGCGCCTGCAAATGCAGCCTCGGGAAATCCGGCATTGGGGCTCTTATGATTTTTCCCCTGGAAAAGGGCTGTTAAAAATGCGGTTTTCCCATGAAGGGGACCGAACAGGGCGGCGGAAAAGGAAATCACCAGAACTGAAAGCCGGGCCGGAATATAATTGGCCATATCATCTATCCGGGCAGCGGCCCTGCCAAAGAGGATATAGGTCTTGTTTTTGTATCCCACCATGGAATCCAGGGTATTGATCATCTTGTAGGCCATGGCCCCGGGCACCCCGAGCACCAGGGCAAAAAACAAGGGAGATAAAAACCCGTCCACAAAATTTTCAGCCACGGTTTCGCAGGCCGCACGTGCTATGCCTTCCCGGTCAAGGGTGCGGGTTTCCCTGCCCACGATATATCCCATCATCATCCTGGCCCTGGAAATATCCCCTGCCATAAGCGGGCGGGCCACATCCATGGCGGCCCGGAAAAGGCTTTGGGCGGAAAAACAATAATAGAGCATCACCACCTGGATCCCGGTTCCGGCCAAAGGATGAATCCTGATCCCCAGATAAACCACCAGGCCGGCAATGGCAAAGGTAAAAAAGACAAGGACCAGGGCAAAGACCAGGCCGGCCCAAAAAGGAGAGCGGATCCACCGCCTGAAACGGGGTTCAAAAAAAGAGATGGCATTTCCCATCCACACAATGGGATGGGGCAGGTTTCTAGGATCCCCTGCCAAAAAATCCAGGATAAATGCCCCTGCGATCACGGGCCATGAAATCTCAAACATGGGAGCAAGGTCTCCAAGAAAGCAGGTTAATCATGGGTCAATGCCTTTTTGATGCTGGAGACCAGGGCCTGGTTAATGGATTCGGTTTTCAGGGAAAACCGGACAAAACGCTCTGAAAGTCCCTGAAAATTTCCACAGTCCCGGATGAGTATCCTGTCTTCGCCCACAAGGTCACAAAATAGTTTAGCAGTCATGGTTTCAAGTTCTGCCAAAACAAAATAGGTGGGAGAATCAAATACCCGGATGCCCGGGACATTTGCCAGGGCGGCAATAAATTTTGCCTTTTCTTCTTTAATATAGTCCCGGGTCTTCTGGTAGAACGGGTCAATCTCCTGGGGCCGGCTAAAAATCTTTTGGATCACCTCCTGGGCCAGGGCATTGACGCTCCAGGGCTGGTAATAGGCCATGACCTTGTCAACCAGGGGCTTGGCCCCGCTTAAAAATCCTGTGCGCAGCCCGGGGATTCTAAAAATCTTGGACATGGAAGAGAGCACCAGTAAATTGGCAATTTCGGTATCTTTCACAAAGGAGAGCGCATCGGCATCATCCACAAAGGGCAGATAGGATTCATCCACCACAAAACAGGTCCCTGTATGGGCCTTGATCAATGCCAGCAAATCCTGTTTTTGAATCAAAGCCCCGGTGGGATTGTTGGGATTGCAGACAAAGACCAGGTCTGCCTGGGCGGCCTGGGCTGAAACAAGATCCAGGTCCGGGTGAAAACCCGATTCCTTTTTTGCAGGAGATAGAGAATATTCAATGCCGTGCATGGCGCAGGCATCCTGGTAATCCGAATAGGTAGGCCCTAAAATCAAAACCTTTTCAGGATTCAGGGCCATGGGCAGGGTGTAAATAAAAAAAGTGGTGCCGTTGCCCGGAATCACAAGACCCGGATCAATGCCGTGGTATCGGGCAAACCCTTTTGCCATGGCATCTCCGGCAGGTTCGGGCAGGGCATGGATGCTATGAATTTTTTCCCGGATCAGTCCGTGAATCATTTCAGGCGGGCCCAAAGGGTTTAGGTTGGAGCTCATGTCAATGATCTCATCTGTGGGGCATCCCAGACGGTCTGCCAGCTGCTGTTTATTTCCCCCGTGTCCCAGAATCATTTTTTCTTTCCTGTTATCAGATCCATACCATGCCGGCAGCCAGAAATAAGAACGCTTCCATCAATTCTGTCATGGCGCCTAACATGTCTCCTGTAATGCAGTTCATATTTTTTTTATAAAACCATAAAATGGCCAGTGTGCCCAACCCAAATCCCAGGTTTAAAATCACGCCCTTATACCCGAAAAACAGGGATAAAAACAGGGGAATCAGACAATAGGCAAAATCCTTGACCGTCACAGGGGCGTCAAAAAGATCCTTGCCCGTGCCATGGCCCTTTCTCCCGTAGTTTAAAAACTTGATCCCGAATATCATGGACACCCTTGCATAGGCCGGCACTAAAACCAGAATACCCATGAGCTGAAAAGGGGAACAGCTCTCTTTCACCGACCATATCCCGGCCAGTTTCAGGGCCAGGCCCATGACCACGGCCACAAGGCCCATCATGCCGGTTCTGGAATCTTTCATAATCTCCAGGGCCCGATCCCGGCCCCTATGACTGAACATTCCGTCTGCCGTATCACCGAGCCCGTCCAGATGAAAGGCCCCGGTAACGGCTATCAAAAAGAGAAGATCCATCAATGCGGCCACAGGACTCTGCCAGAAAAAAGAGGCAATTTGATCGGCCAGCACCAAAGCCAGGCCGATGATCAGACCGACCACCGGGAAAAACCGAATCATGCCCATGGGAGAATAGGCAATCTCTTTTCCTGTGGGCAAAATGGTGATAAATGCCAGGCAGGCCTTTAGGTCATAAAAAAAAGAGGGTCTCTTGTTCATTGAGGCGTATCCCCACAATTTGATCCTGTCTTGCAGGTCTGATAAAAAATGCCCCGGTTCTGGGTCTGAAATTCAACCTCTCCTTTTTCAGCCAGATCATCCAAAATGGCCTGAACCTCTTCCATCTCCGCCCCGAGCATGGTGCAAAGATCTTCACAGGTGGAAGGCCGCCGATGAATGGTCTCAACCACAAAAGAGGCCAGATCCGACCCTGACCTTGGATTGGCGGCCGGGGTGGTCTTGGGCTTTCTTGCAATGATCTCAACCCGGTCAGGACCCAGAATTTCTTTGATTTTTTCAAGGTCCGCCCTTTTGGCAGCAACCGCATCAGGACTGGTCCCGGGCCGGTCCAAAGAGTTGAGCTGCACCAGATCCGGCCGGATCCGGGCAATGGCATCCTTGAACAGGGCAAGCTCCTCGGGGGTGTTGTTGATCCCGGCCAGGATAAATAATTCTAAAAAGACCTGACCCTTAAACATCCGGACAAAGGCCTGGATGGACTCAACTATTTTTAACGGGTCCATGGGAACACAGGGCCGGTTTATCCTGTCAAACACCTCTTTTGACACCCCGTCCAGGGACGGCACCACCAGGTCTGCCTTTAACAATTCAGCCCTGACCCCAGGATCCGTGAGCAGGGTGGCATTGGTGAGCACCGCCACCCGGATATTGGGTTTTTTCTCCTTAATATAGGCAATCACCCGGCCCAGATGGATGTTGAGGCAAGGTTCCCCTGATCCTGAAAAGGTAATATAATCCGGGTCATCATTGGCGGCCCAATAATGATCCAACTCTTTTTGCACCCGGTCAAAGGGGACCCAGTCCTTTCTTTCCATGGTAGGGGTCGTGGTCTTCCCGCACTCGCAATAGAGGCAGTTCAGGCTGCAGACCTTGTGAACCACCAGATCCACCCCCAGAGACACCCCCAGACGCCTGGAGGCCACAGGCCCGAACAAATGCCGGTATTTCATTTCATCCCCCCAGGCCCGGGTTTAATCTGCACATCAATTCCCGCCACGGTCAGGATCACCCGGTCTGCCGCAGCTGCCACCCTCTGGTTGACCAGGCCGACCATATCCCGAAACTGCCGGGCCAGTGTATTTTCAGGAACAATCCCGTATCCCACTTCATTGGAGACCAGAATCACAGGGCAAGCCGACTGGTATAATGTAGAATTAAGCTTGTCCACCCCTGCCATGATCCTGTGTTCATCCTCGCCTTTGAACAAAAGATTTGAGGTCCACAGGGTCAGGCAGTCCACCAGGAGAACCTGGGCCCTGTCTGCTGCCCCTAAAATGGCCTCGTGGATCAGAACAGGCTCTTCAATGGTCTCCCAGTCCGCTCCCCTTTCCGCCTGATGACGGGTCACCCGTTTTTCCATTTCATCGTCCTCGGGAACAGAGGTGGCCAGATAAATTTTTTTATCCCTTGCCATTGTATTGGCTATGTCCAGGGCATACCGGCTTTTGCCGCTCCGGCACCCCCCGATCACCAGGGTTATCTTTGCTGGATCTTCCATTATTAGTATTTTCCGCCTTGATATTTAAACCGCATAAACTGGGCAAGGATATAATATCCGGGCCCGGGGATGCAACTTAAAAATGGTGTTGGAAAAAAAGAGGAAAAACAAAACAAGAATTCCCGATCACAGGGTTATTTATAGTCTGTAACAGTTCGTTAAAACATTTAAATCTATAATTTAATTAATAATTATTACAAATATTGACAATTATAAACGATATTTATAATAAACTACTTTTCGACCTGCTCCCATAAAGCAGGCTAATTTTAATATAACGGAGGCGATGATGAAACTTGGTAATGTGTTCATATGCGTTGCGCTGCTCTTTATTTTATCCGGAACAGGGCCTGTTCTGGCAGAAGAAAAAACAGGAGATCAGGTCTTTGACCTGGGCCAGGTGCTGGTCATAGACAAGTCCCAGAGTTCAGACAAAATTACCACCACCGATGTGGTCTCTGCCGAGGATATCCGGCTTCAGGGTGCCCAGAATGTGGCAGATGCCCTGGACCTTTTCCCGGGGGTGGATGTGCAGATCGGCGGGAAAGGCCAATACGGCATTAAACTTCGGGGATTTGACCAGCAGGACGTAAAAATTCTCATTGACGGGGTTCCTACCCATTCATCCTATAACGGATCCGTTGACCTGGGCCAGATCCCGGTGGATGCCATTGCCCAGATCAAGGTTATCAAGGGCGCATCTTCGGTTCTCTACGGCCCCAACACCTTGGGCGGCGTGATCAATATCATCACCAAAAAAGGCGGGGCAGAGCCCTATACCCAGGTGACCACCTCCTTTGGCCAGAACGCCACCCAGAATTATATTCTCAACCACGGGGGATCCAAGGGCAAATTCAACTATTGGGTAACGGCCAGTCATAGAACCAGCGACGGGTTTGAGCTTTCCAGCGATTTTGATCCCAACAACCCCAGAACCGGAATTGGCAGCGAATACAATGAAGCCGGCGGCACAAGGGATTTAAGCCATTACACCAACAACACCCTCAACACCAAGTTCGGGTATGATTTTGACGACAACTCAAAGATCTACTTTTCCTTTGATTACCATGACAATGAAAAAGGCTGCCCCACAGAAGGCGGGGGCCGGTTCAACTATCCGCGGTACTGGGAATTTGACGAATGGAAACAATGGAATGCCAGCCTGGTGGGAGAGCATGACTTCACAGAAATCCTAACCATGAAGGCAAGACTCTATTATGTAGACCACGAGGACACCCTCAAGGACCTGAACTGGGACAACCGCCCGGCCCATAATTTTCCGGCCGGCAGATGGTTTGATGAAAGCTCCTATGACGATTACACGGTCGGCGGCGAGCTCCACGCCTATCTTGACTTCGGGGACATCAGCCTTTTAAAGCTGGGCGCATCTTATATGAAAGATAACAATAAACAGACCGACTATTGGATGGACACAGGCTATGAGCCGGAAGAAGAGTATGAGACAAATGTATACTCCTTTGGGATTGAAGATGAAATCCGTCTCTTTGAAAAACTGACCCTCAAAGCCGGTGTGAGCTACGACACCCATGATCCCCAAAAGGCGTACGGCGGCGTCACAAGGGACAAAACCAGCGAATGGAACCCCCAGGCAGGCATTGCCTATGATTTTTCAAAGGCGTTCAACCTCTACGCATCCGTGGGCAAAAAAACAAGATTTCCCCAGATGCAGAAACTCTACTCCAACCTTGCCGGGGGTAACTCCGAACTCAATGCCCAGACCACCATTGCCTATGAGATCGGCGGGTCCAAGCAGTTTGGCGATTCTGTGACCCTGACGGCCGCCGGATTTTTCAATGATGTAAAGACAGAATTATCAGAAACGCCAGCCGGGAGTATGAAAATGTCGGGGAAACCGATATCAAGGGGCTTGAAACCACCTTACGGTACATGACCCCCTGGAATCTGGACCTGGGTTTGGGGTACACCTATATGACGGCCAAAGACAAGGACAGTGCCACAAGTGAAGAAACAGATGCTGAATTCATCCCGGATCACAAGTTCACCCTGGATGCCCGGTATTTTTTCGATTTCGGCCTCACCGCCGCTCTCCAACTGGTCTATACCGGCGAGCAGTACGAGTATGAAAACTCAGGCGACAAATACACCATCAGCGACTTTACAGTGGTCAATGCAAAGCTGAACCAGGCTTTTTCCTTTACGGAAAAAATCTCCTCGGACATTTTCATTGAAGTTAAAAACCTCTTTGATGAAAATTATGAAGAGGGATCAGGCCCCATGCCCGGGAGAAATTTTCTGGCAGGCATTTCCTTTAATTTTTAACCCGGAACAAGGACCCCCCGGGCCCTGCCCGGGGGTATATACCAATGAAAAAAAAATATCTGGGCATCATTCTTGTCGCAGCCCTGGCCCTGGTGTCAAAACACTGGCTTTACCCAAAACCTGAACTCCCTGAAGCCTCCCCCATATCAACCCGCAGCATCACGGACATGAAGCAAAGATGCTTTCGGGTCCAGGATCCCTTGGACCGGATTGGACTTTTGAGCGGGCCCACAGGCCAGATGGCCTTTATTCTGGGAATTCAGGACCGGCTGTGCGCCATGACCAACACCCTGAGAATGTCCAAACTGGTCCAAGAAATTTATCCCCCCATCTCGGATCTGCCCGGACCCAGAACCACCGCCGGCAATATCAATATTGAAGAACTCATCCAGTCAAGGCCCCAGATTGTTGTGACAGGGGATATTGACGGCTCAATCGTCCTTGAAAAAACAAGGATACCCGTGGCTTTTCTCGACGACAGCATGGGCGAGGGCGTAAAAGACATTAAAAGGGAAATCCAATTTTACGGATATTTGTTCAGGGCTGAGGACCGGGCCAGGGCCTATACTGAATTTCTCGACAAAATCCTTGCCCTGGTTCTGGACCGCACAGGAAATATCCCGGACAACAAACGCAAAACCGTATTCCAGGGGTACAGCCCCAGCCGGCTGGTCACCCTGGGCGGGGACACCTTTATGCAGGAACGCATAGAAATGGCCGGCTGCCTCAATGCAGCCAAATCCGTGACCACCATTGGAAAACGGACAGGCCTCCACTCAGGCCTGGGAGAGGTTTCCATGGAACAGGTGCTGGACTGGAACCCGGATATCCTGATCATCAACTTCGGCAGCCCCCAAGATGTCTACGCAGATCCCCAATGGCGCCATATCCGGGCGGTCAGGGAAAAACATATCCATGCCCAGCCAGCCAGAATCTTTATCTTTAACCGGCCCACGGCAGAGTCCGCCGTGATTTTCCCATTGTGGCTGGCCAGCATTGCCTATCCAAAACGATTCCAGGATGTTGACCTGCCGGGGATTGTCAAACAATTTTACAGGGAAATCATGGACTTTCAGCTCTCAGACCAACAGGCTGAGGATATTTTAAAGGGGCATTATGAGTTTAAAATGATGAAGGGGATAAAGCATGGTCAATAAGGCCGGCCATGGTCCTGAACATCAGAAACGATTCTCTGCCGAGGCTAAAATCCGGTTTTTGACCGGTTTGCTCCTGGTCACGGCCATTGCGGCCTTAAGCTTTGGCCGGGTGGACATTCCTGTCACCCAGGTCATGAAAATACTTTTTTCCTCCCTGATCCCCATGGAACCGGACTGGACCCAGACAGCCTATTCCGTGGTCATGGATGTCCGCCTGCCAAGGGTGATGGCAGGGATCCTGGTCGGGGCAGCCTCATCCTCATCCATCTCATCTCATTTTTGTCAGGCCTGTTGGCTGTGGGCCTGACCTATGGCCTGTCCAGGGTCTATAAAATGACCCCCATCCTCATGCTGGTGCTTTCAGGCATTGTGGTCGGGTCTTTATTTTCGGCCATGACCTCGTTTCTCAAATACATTGCAGACCCCATGAACAAAATGCCGGCCATTGTGTTCTGGCTTCTAGGCTCCTTAAACCATGTATCGGTCAAAGATCTGACCCTGACAGGCCCCATTTTTATCCTCTGTCTTTTTATCCTCATCTCGGTGCGGTGGCGGATCAATCTTCTGGCCATGGGCGAGGAAGATGCAAAATCGCTTGGGGTAAATACGGAACGGCTCAAGGCATTGATCATTGTATCCGCCACCATTGCCACGGCTTCGGCCGTATGCATCTCAGGCATCATCGGCTGGATCGGTATCATGATCCCCCATATCGGCAGGCTCCTGGTGGGTCCGGATCATAAATACCTGCTCCCCGTATCCATGGTGATCGGCGCAGCCTACCTGACCACCGTGGATACCATTGCCAGGACCGCCCTGGTAACGGAAATCCCCATCGGCATCCTTACCGCCATATTCGGGGCCCCGGTCTTTGCCCTGCTGTTGAGCAAAACCCAGGAGAAACCCTATAATGGCAGCCCAGGTAAGTATCCGCAACCTAAGCTTTGGCTACCACACAGCCACCCCTGTATTCAAAGGGATAAATTTGGACCTGGACCAGGGAGAGGTCTTCTGCCTGCTCGGCCCCAACGGATCGGGCAAATCCACCTTTCTCAAATCCGTGGCAAGGCTGCTGCCCCCCACCACGGGCCAGGTAAAAATCAACGGGGAAAACCTGTCAGGCCTATCCTTCCAAAACATTGCCATGCTCCTGGGGTTTGTCCCCCAGAACCTGGTCTCAGCCTTTCCCTTTTATGTGGCAGATGTTGTGGTCATGGGCAGGGCCAACCGGCCCTGCAACCGGCTTTCCGGGGGGGAATGGCAGCTGGTCCTCATTGCAAGGGCCTTGACCCAGTCTCCCAAAATCCTGCTTCTGGACGAACCCACCTCCCATCTGGATCTTGGGAACCAGATCAAAATTTTAGAAACCGTGGCAGGACTTTCCAGGGACAAGATCACCATTATCATGGCCACCCATTTTCCTGACCATGCCTTTATCAGCGCGGACCAGGCCGCCATACTCAAATCCGGGGTATTCCAAGAGATCGGTCCCCCCTCACAGGTGCTCACCGATGAGACGCTCAAGGCGGCTTACGGCATCAATGTCAAGGTGGTCAAGGTGCTTGACAACAGAAAAATATGTATCCCTTTGCTCAAGGAGAATTATGGAAAAAATCACCAATTGGTTTAAACTATGGGAAGAGTTGTCCCAAATCCAGGCGGCTGCCTTTACAAGGCAGAAAAAAGACAAAGACCAGGATTTCTGGAAAGACCGGGCCAAGGCCTTTGATAAAATGGTGGACCAGCGCTGGGCAAAACCGGATTCCTCAAGGGATTTTCTTGTGACCACCCTTAAAAACAATCCCGGATCCAGTCTCCTGGACATCGGGGCGGGCACGGGCAAGTGGTCATTGCTGGCCGCCCCTTATGCCGGGCAAATCACGGCCTTAGAACCCTCAAAGGCCATGCAGTCGGTGTTAAGGGAAAAAATTAAAAACACAGACAATATCAGCATCCTGGATTCAACCTGGCCGGATCCAAAAATCAAAGCCCATGACTGGATACTGGCCTCCCATTCCATGTACGGGCAAAGAGATTTCAAGGCCTTTGTATCCCAGATGAACACAAGTGCAAAAAAAGGATGCATCCTGGTCTTGCGGGCCCCGTTTGCAGACTCTCTCATGTCACAGGCCAGTACCCGGGTCCTGGGTCAGCCCTATGACAGCCCCAATTTCCAGGTGGCCTATAACTGCCTTTTGGCCATGGATATTTATCCTGACGTGATCATGGAGGATGCCGACGCCTGGCAGGTCTGGTCCCATGACACCCTGGCCCTGGCCCTGGCAGAGGTAAAAAACCGGCTGGGCATACAAGACGAGCCTTGTCATGACGATTATCTGTCCGGGCTTCTGGACGCCCACCTGATTCAAAAACAAGATCAATGGGTCTGGCCACAGGGCAACCGGTCCGCCCTGGTCCATTGGCAGGTTTCCCAATGAGGTGCCTTTACCCCGCCCCCCCAAAAAGCCCGGGCATTCGAATGTTTTCAAAAATGATTTTTACAGGGGGGCTTGTCCTGGCCATTGCCATGGGGTGCGGCACATCTCCGCCCCAATCAGCCCATTCCCGGATGGTCACAGACCAGCTGGGCCGCAAGGTAAGGCTGCCGGCCAGAATAACAAAAATAGCCGCCCTTCACCACTTTGGGGGCAAGATCACCTATGCCCTGAAACAGGACCCCTTTTTGGTGGAAAAAAGCATCTACGGCAAAAAAGCCCTGGCCCTGGCAAAGGTGGATAAACTCTTTGCTAAACTGCCCGAATCCATCCAGGGCCATGCCCACAATGTGGAAGGGCTGATTTCCCGGGGACCCCAGGTGGTCTTTTTGTACGCCTCCGGGGACCAGGGGGAAATCGATCTTTACACCCGGGCCGGCATCCCGGTGATCGGGGTGAAAGGAGAAACCTTTGAACAAAGCTATGGGGCTGTCCGCCTCATGGCCAAGGTCCTCCAATGCCAAGAAAAGGGGGAAAACTATATCCGGGCCTGCAAAGACCTCTTAAAGATGGTGGCCCAGAGGATCCATCAGGGCAGAACCGGCAAAGCCCCGGTTCGGGTACTGTTTACAGGGCCTAAAAGCATCTATTCCGTTGCCACCGGCCATATGCTCCAGACGGAGATCCTGGAGTCTGCCGGCGCTGTGAATGTGGCCAAGGGGGTAAAGGGATTCTGGGCAGATGTCTCCCCGGAACAGATCGCGGCCTGGGACCCGGAGGTGATCTTCATGGGATCCACCTTTAATACCCTTGGCAAAGATCAAATCCTTGCCAATCCCCATTTTTCCACAGTAACCGCCATTAAGACACGGCAAATTTATACCTTTCCCTCCAACATCGGGTGGTGGGATTATCCGGCGCCCCACGCGGTTCTGGGCGTGGTCTGGTCGGCAAAGACCTTGTATCCGAACCTGTTTGAAGATGTGGACATCCTGACCCTGGCCAATACCTTTTATAAAAATTTTTTAGGCCACAGCTTTGAAGAAATGGGAGGAAAACTGCCATGATCCGGCGCCGGGGGATTTCTTACCTGCTGGCCGCGGCCTGCTGCCTGGCCGCCCTGGCCATCCTGGTGCTATCCCCGGCCGCCTGGGTGGTCCATGCCCAGGCCCTGGCAGGCTTAAGCCGGGATCCCTCACCCATGGTTCTGGTCATCACCGGCATCGTGGTCTCGGCCCTGTTCCGGGCCGGACTCTCGTTTATCATGTACTTGGCCAATCCATATGACCAGCTGACCCAGATTGTATTCTGGACCATGGGCAGCTTTCATACCGCCTCCTGGGCCAAGCTTGAAATGGTTTCATATATTATTCTGCCCGGGCTGTTTCTCATGATTCTTTTTGCCTGGCGGCTCAACCTCATGACCCTGGATGATGACGAGGCCAGAACCATGGGCATGAACACCCTGGGGTTTAGAATTTTTTATATCCTGGTTTCAACCCTGATGGTGGCCTCGGCCGTGGCCTCTGTGGGCACCATTGCCTGGGTGGGCCTCATCGTCCCCCATATGGCAAGGCTCATGGCAGGTCCTGAATACCGGCGGCTCATCCCGGCCACGGCCCTGGGCGGGGGCATCTTTCTCATGGTCATGGACAGCCTGGCCAGGAGCCTGATGCTTTCGGAAATTCCCATCTCCATTGTCACCTCCCTGGTGGATGCGCCCTTTCTCGGGTTTCTGGTCATCCGTGCCGGGAAAAAAAGGAGGCGGCTTGACCCTGGTGCTTGAAGGCCTTTGTGTTGGCTATAATAAAACCCCGGTGGTCTCCGGGGTCAGCCTGGACCTGCCCTGTGGAAAGGTCTGCGGGCTTATGGGCAGGAACGGTTCCGGCAAGACCACCCTGCTCAAATGCATTGCAGGCCTTATGCCCCCCCTCTCAGGCCGGGTGACCATCCTTGAAAAAAACATCCATGGACTGTCCAGGCAAAGTGCCGCCAGAATCGTAAGCCTGGTTCCCCAGGTCAGCCATACCCCCTTTGACTTTTCCTGTCTGGACATGGTTCTCATGGCCAGGGCATCCCGGATACGGCCCTGGGCCGGCCCGGACAGACAAATGGAGATCCAGGCCCTGGATGCCCTGGGGGAAACGGGAATTTCCCATTTGGCCGGCCGGTCTTTCAACACCCTGTCCGGGGGGGAACGCCAGCTGGTGATGCTGGCCCGGGCCATATTCCAGAAGACTCCGGTCATGCTGCTGGACGAACCCACAGCCCATTTGGATTTTCCCAACCAGCACAGGATCATGCGCCTGATGAAAACCCTTGCTGAAAAAAAGAATTTCTGCCTGGTCATCACCCTGCACGACCCCAACCTCACCCACTATTACTGCCATGAGACCATCATGATCCACCAGGGCAGGGTGGCGGCACAGGGGCCTGTTTCAAAGGTGATGACTCCCCCGGTGCTCAAACAGGTCCTGGGAAAAGAAATTCATTGCGACCATACCAGGGCCGGGGTCTTTGTGGTCACCCCCAAACCCGGCCAAAAGGAGAATTTATGATCTGCCCCTATTGTGAACACCGATGCGACCTTGGCTCAGGCAAAGGCATCTGCGGTATGTTTTATGAAAAAAATGGAAAGGTTGAACAGCTGTTTGCCCACCAATGGTCCACCTATTCTGCCTCCCGGGTGGAATCGGTCCCCTTTTACCATGCCTATCCCGGGTCCAGATCCATGATCATTGGTTCGGCCGGATGCAATTTCAGGTGCAAATACTGCTCCAATGCCTTTATTGCCTGCCAGGATCCGGCACAGCTCAAAGACGATTTTTATGATTTTTCCCCCAAAAATCTGGTCAAAATGGCCCAGAAACTGGGCTGCCACAACATTGTCTTTAATGTAAACGAGCCCACGGTCTCCCTGCCCAGCCTCATGGCGGTAAAACAAACGGCCCAAAAGGCAGGCATTCCCATGGGATGTCTCACCAACGGGTATACCACCCCGGAGGCCACCGGGATACTGGCCCAAATTTTCTCCTTTGTCCACATCGGGCTCAAGGGTTTTTCTGATCAATTTTACCAAAAATATGTGGGCGTACCCTCTGTTGCCCCTGTGCTGAGAAATATTGAAACCTTTGCCAAGCAATGCCATGTGGAAATTGCCTCACCCATTATCCAGAATGTCAATGACCATGAATTCACAGATATTTCAGGATTTATTAAGGATATTAATCCCCAGATTCCCTGGCATGTCTTCCGCCTGCTGCCCGAACACATGATGAAAAATGCCCAATACCCGGATATCCAGGCCATGAACCAGGCCTTGGAAACGGCCCGGGACCAACTGGCCTATGTCTATTTCCACAACTTTGTGGGATCCGACTGGGTCAATACCCTCTGCCCCTCGTGCAAACACACCGTGATCAAACGCTTCAGCCTGGGATGCTCCGGGGACCGGCTGGATGAATTTCTGGCCCCTGATAATCTTTGTCCCGTTTGCAATGAACCCATTGGTCTGCTGGGCACCCGCGTTCCCTGGAATGCCAACCAGAAGAAAAAGCCCCCGGAAACCTGCCCCCAGAAAGGACCGGAGACGAAAAACCCGAAAAAGGACCGACAAAAAACAGGCGGCCTGGTCATCATTGACGCCAGGGAATGGCAGAACCAGTTTGATCTTGAAACCGGTGCCAGAACAGAAAAAACCCATGGCCTGGCCCCCATGGTCAAAAAGATATTGGCAGACCACCCCTATCCTGGGG
The DNA here is from genome assembly GCA_028768545.1 of Desulfobacter sp. NCBI lineage: Bacteria > Pseudomonadati > Thermodesulfobacteriota > Desulfobacteria > Desulfobacterales > Desulfobacteraceae > Desulfobacter > Desulfobacter sp. The sequence continues at coordinate 457,203 of CP054838.1, read as the reverse complement.
ATACAGATCCTCTGGCCAACACCTGGGTGACCCAGACGGCCATGGACCTCATCCAGAACTATGATCCCTCCCTGGTCTGTCTCTCCTATGTTCAGCAGTTCTTTACCATCCGCCACCTTGACCTTTCTTTCCAGAATATCCATGATCTGCTGTCAGCAGCCATGGATGAGGCCCTGAGCTTTGTCAAAGATTCCGGTTATACCCCGATAATCGTGGGCACAGGCCCCATGATCCCTTTGTCCGGGGTCATGGATCTTTCCGGGTTAAAGGGGCTGGCCATTGCCTCCAAATGGTCCTGTAGATACTGCGGCATCCACGATCCCGGCCCGGGGGATCTTGACTTTTTAAAGGGGTTAAACGGCATGGAACGTTTGGTCACACGGGACCAATGGATCTCCATGTTTAAAAAAAGCCAGCCGGATCTGGACCTTCCCACGGATATCCATCTGATGCCGGAGGTTCTGGCCGTGGCAAAAGAGGGGTTTGCCTGGTAAATGCACAGACCGGCCAGGTGGTGGAAACCGGAAGAAACCGACAGTATGACGGGTATTTCAGAAGCGATCTCCACGGAGAAATGGATTTGCTCAACCGGTACGAAAACCGGATGAAAAAAAAACGATCCCCTGAAAGCGGGGCCGATCCCAGGGACTGTCCCGATCTGGTCCTGATCTCTTCAATGGAGCCCTGCCCCATGTGTTTGACCCGAATCATCAATTCAGGAATTAAAACCGTGCTCTATGTAGAAGAAGATGAGCAGGGCGGCATGGTCACCCGCATGGATCAGCTCCCCCCGTTCTGGAAATCCTTTGCCTCGGACAGGCAATTTCGCAGGGCGGACTGCTCGCCTGAAATCAGGCAGATGGCCCATGACCTGTTTCATCTTTCTTCCAGAGCCTTTGCCGGGCACAAAAAAACACCTTAACCCCAGGGGCATTCCTTGCTAAGATAAGGCCAGGCTGAATATTTATAATATAAAGAGTGCAAGGAAATCCCATGAAAAAAAGAATGCGTATCTCTCTGGCGACCATGACCCTCCTTTTTCTGGCGGCGTTCACCCATCCATTTTCCCTCATGGCCGAACCTGCTGAACGCAATTACCTTTTGACCACGGCCAGCACCGGCGGAACCTATTATCCGGTCGGGGTGGCCCTGTCCACCCTGATCAAGGTCAAACTTCAGCCCCGCCACAACATCGGCATGTCCGCCATCAATTCAGCCGGCTCCGGTGAAAATGTCAAACTGCTCAGGGAAAACCAGGCCCAGTTTGCTATTCTTCAAGGACTTTACGGTTACTGGGCCTGGAACGGTATCGGAGCGGTCAAGTCCGCCGGACCCCAGAAAAATCTAAGATCCATTACCATGCTCTGGCAGAATGTAGAACAGTTCACCATCCAGTCTAAATATGCCCAAACAGGCACCATCGATGATCTCAAACAAGCCCTGGGCAAGCACCTGGCCCTGGGCAAAAAAAATTCCGGCACCCTGGGCTCAAACACGTTTTTACTCTCCAACCTCGGCTTTAACCCGGACCGGAACTTTAAACTGGTCTACCTGGGATACGGACCCAGCGTCGATGCCCTTCAGAACGGACAGGTGGTCGCCATTTCCACCCCGGCAGGAGTGCCCACAGGCGCTGTGACCCGGGCCGCCGCCACCATGGGCAAGGACCTGACCTTTTTAAATTTTACAGACGAGCAGATGGCAGCGGCAGATGGCGGCCTCAATCTCTGGAGCCCTTATCTGATCCCGGCCGGCACCTATCCCAATCAGCCCCAAAAAATCCAAACCATTGCCCAGCCCAACTTCCTGGCTGTTCGGGCGAATGTGGACGAGGATGCAGGGTCATCGCATGTAACTTTTATTAAGATTCGTCCTTACCCGGCTGGAATAGGTGAGGGGGATTCCGTTAAATCTTAAGCGGTCGTCCTGACCGCTTAAGAAGCGGAAATGATCGGACCTATGCCGTCCTGGCGGGCCGCTCATTTACGCCACTCCACCCCCTTCACCCTATCCCAGCCTGGCTCTCCTGGCTTGCTATAGTATATGAGCATCGAACAAAATTTTCCTAGACATCGCTGCACAGATACGATATATATGGCAATAAACACAAGGAGTTGCCAATGAACGAAAAAAAATCTCTTGAAACTTTTTTTGACAATATTCAGGACCCCAGACACCACAATAAGCTTCATAATTTAATTGATGTCGTCATCATCGCAATTTGTGCGGTAGTTGCTGGCGCAGACACTTATGAGCAAATTGAAAACTTTGGCAAAAAGAGAAAAAGGTGGTTGTCAAAATTTCTAAGCCTTCCCCATGGGATACCCTCCCATGACACCTTTGGCAGAATTTTTGAAAGGATGAACCCGAATGAATTTCAGAGCAGTTTTATGCACTGGGTTCAGTCGGTTGCAAAGATGACCAAAGGTCAAGTCATTGCAATCGACGGCAAAACTCTAAGGCGTTCACACGATACCTCCAATGATAAGAAAGCCATTCATATGATCAGTTCGTGGGCTTCGTCTAATAAAGTGGTTTTAGGGCAATTAAAAACCGAAGAAAAATCAAATGAAATTACGGCCATTCCAAATCTTTTAAAACTTTTAGATATCTCGGGCTGCATTATAACCATTGATGCCATGGGCACTCAAAAGAAAATCGCTGAAACCATAATAAACAAAGGGTGTGACTATGTCCTTGCCCTGAAAGAAAATCATAAAACCTTGCATGATGAAGCGGTACTTTTTTTCAATAAAATGGAAGAAATGAAAAATCAGGGGTACCAGTTTAATGAACAGACCAGTGTTGACGGAGGGCACGGTCGAGTCGAAACGCGCAGGGCTGTGATAACCTCTGATATTGATTGGTTTGAAGATAAAAAAAGTTGGAAAGGTTTGAAAAGTATTGGAATGATTGAATCCACCCGGGAAATGGACGGCCAGATCAGTCATGAAAAGCGATATTATATATCGAGCCTGGATAGCGACCCCAATATTTTTGGTAATGCTGTCAGGAGGCATTGGGGAATTGAAAATTCAGTGCATTGGATATTGCGTTCCGTGAAGACGAAAGCAGAGTCAGAAAGGGGAACTCTCCTGAGAATTTTGCAGCGATTCGGCACATTGCATTAAATTTATTACGGAACAATAAGACATTTAAAGGGAGTGTAAAAACCAAAAGGTTGAATGCTGCTATGGATATCAAATATCTGGAGGAAGTTATGTTTGGATGATACTTGAACCAATCAAAACTATAGGCACTTTACAATATTTACATGCGTGAGCCCTGGCAGTCTGCCCAGGAAGCGTTGACCATGGTGAAAAACTATATCCAGGAACTCTCCCCTGATATCAGCATCCCCTGGCTGTTTGGAGATTTTTTAAAACGCTACTCCCTCCATCATCAGCTTTTGTCAGCCTCTTACAATGTGGGCGGCTCTTCTGCCGGCTATGCCCTGGCCCTGAACACCATGTCCGCACTGCTGCGAATTCCGCTCTGCATTGATTTCGGGATTACCGGGGCCCCATGGACCAAAGGGGTGAGAAAAGACGAGGTCGGAGGATCTGTCATCATCGGCGGGCACAGAAAAAAAACAGAAAAAGTCTTGCTGTATCTGCGGCGGATGTATATGCCCCTGCAAAATTACAAGGATTTAGAGCCTGAATTTCTCATTGGATACTGGCAGAGACAAAAGGATATCATTGCTGTGACCCATTTTGCCGATCTCATGCCTGAAGTGCTGTTTCTGGACGATGACCACAATGAGATGCGCGAAAATCTCATAGAAAAACGGATCGCATACAAAACGGAAAAATACTATGCCACCCAGCCCACCCTGGATCTGAAACAAGAGATTATCCAGACAAAAAAACACAGGGCGGAACAGGGCGGAACAGGGCGGAACAGGAAATTTTACGAAGGGTTAATGCCATCCGCATGTATCTTGTGGATCCTGACAGGGAAAAATACATTTCCCATGAACAGATATTTACCACCTATATGAAAAATTAGTCTCCCAGGGCCAAGGCATTGGGAGACTATCAGTCTTTAACAATTTCAAATAACAAATCACTCGTCCCTCAGGGCCACGGGTTTTCCTAAAATTTCCGACCAGACCACGGCCTGCTGCAATGGATTTTCCAGCATTCCTGGCTCGATTCCAGGAAAAACAGGGGAGCAGACAACAACCGGCCTCTTTTTTTTTAACCTGGGCTCCCTTGTCACTGGCACTTTTTCCGGTGCCAAAAAAGGATGGTCAGGATCATAATGGGCCGGTATGGGGGAAGGGGCGTGTTCCGTTTTCTCCCGGGTAATTTCATGGGGGATGAATGTTTCCTCTTCTACCCCATGCCTCTGGGTGGCGCTTGACACTCCAGACGCACTATCATCAATGTCATCCCAGGCCGATCCCTGTTCTTCCTGCTTGGCCCGGGCTTGTCTGGCTTGATCTTCCAGGTCACTGACAAATTTCTGGATGGTTTGTCCCAATTTATCAAAAACAGAGGCATTTTTCTTTGTCTCACGTGTCCCTGCTTTTTTCTTGCCCTTTTTCTTTAGAATAGAGGGAAGAACAAAAAACAAAAAAAGCAGAATATAGGTCACCAGGTCGCCAAATTCCATGACGTCTCCTATTTTATGGGGACAGCCCTATTCTCCATCAGAGCTTATCCCCATTTTTTACGGGTTTTAGCTTGGATTATTCTTCATGGGAAGGCCCGGATCCCGGAGTGGCGATCTTGTCCCTCATCTTGGTGTCTGCGGAAATATTTTGCATCTTATAATAATCCATGATCCCCAGGTTCCCGCTTCTAAAGGCATCGGCCATGGCCAGGGGCACCTTGGATTCAGCTTCCACCACCTTGGCCCGCATCTCCTGGACCCTGGCTCTCATCTCCTGCTCCTGGGCAAAGGCCATGGCCCGTTTTTCCTCGGCCTTGGCCTGGGCAATTTTTTTATCTGCCTCAGCCCTGTCCGTCTCAAGCTCTGCCCCGATATTCTTGCCCACATCCACATCTGCAATATCAATGGAGAGAATCTCATAGGCCGTCCCCGCATCCAGGCCTTTGGAAAGAACGGTCTTTGAAATGGTGTCCGGATTTTCCAAAACTTCCTTGTGAGTCACGGCAGATCCAATGGTGGTAACAATACCCTCACCCACACGGGCCAGGATGGTCTCGGCACCTGCCCCGCCAACCAGGCGGTCAATATTGGCCCTGACGGTGACCCTGGAAATGGCCTTGAGCTGAATACCGTCCTTGGCCATGGCAGCCACAAGAGGGGTCTCGATCACTTTGGGATTCACCGACATCTGCACCGCCTCCAGCACGTCCCTCCCTGCCAGGTCAATGGCAGAAGCCCGGTTAAAGGTCAGCTCGATATTGGCCTTGTCCGCTGCAATCAGGGCCTGGATGACCCGGGAGACATTACCGCCTGCCAGATAATGAGATTCCAGGCTGTCCGTGGCAATTTCAATACCGGCCTTGACCGCCATAATTTTAGATTCAACAATAAGCTTGGGCGGCACCTTCCGAAACCGCATGAAAATAATATTGAACAGGCCCACCGTAGCCCCGGATACCAGGGCCTGAATCCACAGCCCAATATAGGAAAATGCAAAATACACCAATACCAGGCCGATAATACCTGCAACAATGAGCAGGATATACATGAAATCCATAACCACCTCTCCTTAAATATTAAATATAATTGACTAAGCCTTGATCAACTTTTATGTAAACTTTTGTCTAACCGATTCTTGCCACGACCACCTGGTTTCCCGTAACCCCTGTCACCTGAACCGGTACTTGAGCCTCAATATACTCCCCATCCGTCACCACATCCAGACGGACGTCGTCTATCACGGCAGTTCCCGAAGGCCGAAGCACCGTAAGGGACCGGCCTTTTTTGTTTAAATACCTCTCCAGACCCTGGGCCTGGGACACCACCCCGTCCCCGGATGAAAGCTTCTTCTTAAGTGCAAGGGGGGAAATGGCTAAGATTTTCAACCCCAATATCAAAACCAGGGGCAGAACCACAAGGTCAGCCCCGAGAAAAACAAAAAAGGCGGCAGAAGAAATCGTGGTAAAGGCCAAATATAGGGAATAACCGATAAGTCCCAGGGCAATGGCCGTAAGCAGTCCCATGGACGGAATAAAGACCTCGGCCACCACAACCAGAACTCCGAATATCTGAAATACAACCGGCAGTATATAAACTTTCATTTATCTTCCTTGTTCTCCTGTTTTTCTACAATCACATGGTTGTGAACAATTTCCAGCACCCGGACCCGCGCATTGGCATCAATAAAGTCGCCCTGGGTAATGGCATCTATTTTCTTGTTTTTAATCCTGATCTTGCCCGAAGGCCGAAGCTGGGTCAGAGCAATCCCGGCTTCCCCCGGGCTGACCTCCAGAGATTGTGCTGAATCTGCACGGGCGTCTTCCAGAGTAGCAGACAAATACGGCCCTTTGATCAGGGTTGATATTCGGGGCAAAACAAAACGGATCATCAAAAAAGAGACCACAAGGGCCCCGAGAAAACTGCCCATGACAAAAGAGACATTTTTAAGCATGAGCCGGGCTTCCCAGGGCAGGGCAGGGTCCGGAAACACAAAATTTTGAAAAGAAAGGACCAGGCCAATACCAATGACCATGAGAGCGGAAATGCCGGCCACACCAAATCCGGGCAGTACAAAGACCTCAACCCCCAACAGAAGAAACCCGATGAAAAAAACCAGCAGCTCAGTATAATCGGCAAGCCCCACCAGGTATTGGTTAAAAAACACCAGGCCCAGACAAAAAATGCCAATGATGCCGGGGATGCCGAACCCGGGCGCCTTGATTTCCGTGTACACCGCCCCGATCCCCAAAAGCATGAGCAAAGGTAAAAAAGGCTGGAGCACCCGGACCAGGTTCTCGGACCAGGATTCTGAAATTTCAATTCGCTGGTATGCCTGAACCCCTAAAAAGGCCAGAGCCTGATCCAAATTTTTAACACTGGTTTTAGAAAACCCAAGATCCTTGGCTTCCGTATCATCCATGGTCAAAAGCTCGCCTTTGGCCACAATGGTCTTTTTTCCCGACACCTTTTTCTTTTCAGCCTCTGACAGGTCATCATAGGCTGTTTTGTCCATGTATTGGGTCGTGTTATCCAGGGTAAGGGAATAGACCTCCATTGACTTGGTCACCATGGCCTCAGCCAGGACCTCAGGATAGTTGTTCCTCTTTGCAAGCGTCCGGAACTGGGCTCTGAGAACGGTCTGGGTCTTTTCCCCGGCCTCCTTTTGACCTTCATTGGACTGAATAATGGGAGCGCAGTCACCGATCAGGGTGTTCTCCTTCATGATCAGGGTGCCTGAAGCCAGGGCAATCAGGGCGCCTGCGGAAATCGCCCTTTTTTCTAAATAGGCGATGGTCCGTTCCTTTGGCACCGCAGATATGGTCTCCACAATCTCAAACGCGGCATCCACCCGCCCACCAAAGGTGTCCAGCTTGAACACTAAAATGGCATTTTTATCATGTTCAACTTCCTCTATCGCCCTTTTGACATAGGCGGCCATTCCCGGCTCTACCATGCCGGAAACCGGAATGATATAAACCTTTGAAGCAGGGGGGCTGGCGGCTGCAGGCAAAAAACTGGACGCCAGCAGGGTGAGGATCAAAAATGCAAAAAAATTGGGTTTTGGCATCATGATTTCGGTCTTTTCCAAACTGAAAAATTTTTAGTTAAGGACTATTGTATAGGCATTATATCATGATTGGGCTGAATTCAACCCATAATAAATTCATTTATCTTAAAAACCCACGCCCGGGCCATGTGAATCCAGTTGCATTTTTTTAAAAAACAGGCTATTTTTTATTCTTAATTAATTAAAATTGTTGGTCATAAAATATCTAAACTGAAGACTCTTTAAGGACAAAATCTCTTATGCTGCTCAGGTTCAGGACGTTGATTCACAAAAGGGCTTATTTTGTGCCCCTGCTCTGGATATTGCCTTTCCTGGTCACCTTCATTGCCCAGGGCTGTTCAGTCAAGTCCAATATGATGCACCATCTTTCCAAAAGTATTTTAAACAACTATGCCCAGAATGCCATGTGTCAGGCCAATGACCATGCCTGCGGCCTCATGGATTATGGCCAATAAAGACGATTTTAATGCTCTGGCTGAAATATCACGTATCGAGGCCATCATGGCGCATGTGATCCGTGTGGATGAAACATTCAGGGACGGGGCAGCCTATCTATATCTTGGCACCTTGTCCACCTTTCTCCCTCCGGCGTTAGGCGGAAAACCAGACCAGGGAAAAATTTATTTTGAAAAAGCCATTGATCTGTCCAAAGGAAAAAACCTGATGACCAAGGTGGTCTATGCCAAACTCTATGCCAAAATGATGTTTGACAGACCCCTTCATGACGAGGGCGTTCAAAATTCTGTGTCAGTTGAATGAAAGCTGATATACTCAGCTAAATAAGGAGAACTGACATGACCGAAGAAAACACCGAATTTGATTTTCAAAAAGCCCTTAAAGGCATCCAGGAAGGTAAACCCTTCACAGGTAAGGGCGGCGTCCTTACATCATTAATCAAAAATCTTGCTGAAGCTGCTCTTGAAGGAGAGTTGGAGTCCCATCTCGGGCAGGAAGTTTCTGCCAACCGCCGTAATGGAAAAAGCAAAAAGACCATTAAATCCCTGGATGGTAAATTTGAGCTAAAAACCCCGCGTGACAGGGCCGGAACCTTCTCTCCACAGATCGTCAAAAAACATCAGACAACGCTCAGCGATGAAATTGAAAGAAAGATAATAGCCCTTTACGGCCTGGGCATGAGTTATAATGATATGGCTTCCCATTTACAGGAAATCTATGGACTTGAGATTTCAAATGCCACTCTGAGCACCATTACCGATAAAATCATCCATACCGTCAAAGAATGGCAGGCCAGGCCGTTGGAAAATGTGTACCCAATCGTATGGCTTGATGCCATACATTATAAAGTACGAGAAAACGGAAAGGTCGGCAGCAAAGCCGTTTACACAATTCTTGGGGTGAATATCGAGGGCCGCAAAGAGGTTCTTGGGCTGTACATATCCGAGAATGAGGGTGCGAACTTCTGGCTGCAGGTGTTAACAGACCTTTCAAACCGAGGGGTAAAAGATATCCTGATTGCCTGTGTTGATGGTCTAAAAGGTTTTCCCGAGGCCATTGAGACCATATTCCCGGACACAGAAGTTCAAGTCTGCGTAGTCCACCAGATCCGAAATTCATTGAAATACGTTGGTTCCAAAAATAAAAAGGAATTTATGGCAGATCTAAAACGTGTTTATAAAGCGGTCAATAAGGATCTGGCCGAAGAAGAACTGGATATCTTGGAAAATAAATGGAATGACAAATACCCGATTGTGATAAAATCCTGGCGGAACAACTGGGAACGCCTCAGTCATTTCTTTAAATATCCAGAAGAGATTCGACGGATAATATACACCACAAATACCATTGAGGCTGTGCATCGACAGTTTCGAAAACTGACCAAAACAAAGGGATCATTCCCGAACCAGGACAGCCTGTTAAAGCTGCTTTACATGGGGATCCAGAACGCCAGTAAAAAATGGACAATGCCGATTCAAAATTGGTCACTGACAATTTCCCAGTTGGCAATTTTCTTTGAAGGCCGGCTGGATAAAGAGCTGGGAATTTGATAGGGATTTATTTACAGATGGAAAAGATGGTTCCAGGAACTCCACTCCAGCAAAAGTCAACTCCTCCGACGTGGCTGATTGAAGGCCCATTCTCGGACCTGACTTTTACTTCCGCTGGCGCTGAGGCAGATCCGGGAACCGAAACCGTGACACAGAATTCTGAACATTCCCTCATCTTTTTTTTCGAGTGATTCCGAGTTGTTTCATATTATACCAGATACAGGCACGGGATACTCCGAAATGCTGCGCCCTTTCCGATTGTGTCATGTCATCATTTGTCTCCACATGGAGGCGCAAAGCTTCCAGATCCAAACTTCGTGGTCCTTTTGGACCGGGTTTCTTGTATGACAAACCATCTTCGGCAGACGTCCAGTTGTGAACACTTCCACGGGATACATTAAACTGACTGGCAGCTTCCGTCTTGCTTCCTCCATTTTCTACAAAATCTATAACGCGTTTGCGTAAATCTGATGAATATCTCATGGGGAAAATATAAGTTGTATAAATCCTTGTTCAAGTAATTGTTTGCTCTGCTATATCTGTGAACGCCCTTACCGAACTGCGGTTTTGTATAATGTCTGCAACGGTCATTTTAGGTCTCCTCTGCCGTGTGGCGCCCGATCATCCCGGTCCGGATGACCGGGATGATCAAGGTGTTTATTCCGGCCTGGATTATGGGCGGATAAGGGATGGGACCAATTTAAAGCATCTCAATGGCGCAGGCCATGGCAACCCCGCCGCCGCCGCAGAGGGTGGCCATGCCCAGGGAGTCGCCCCGTTTTTTCATGGCATAGATCAGGGTGGTGATGATCCTTGCGCCGGTGCTGCCAACAGGATGGCCAAGGCCGATGCCCGAGCCGTTGACATTGGTGATTTCCCGGTTCAGGCCGAGTTCTTTTTCACACCCGAGATACTGGGAGGCAAAGGCTTCGTTGACTTCCATGAGCTGGAAATCGTTTATCTTAAGGCCGGATCTGTCCAGAAGATTGTTTACGGCCGGCACAGGGGAAATTCCCATGACCGTGGGATGGCAGGCGCCCATGCCAGAGGCTTTGATCCGTGCAATGGGGGCAAGACCCAGTTCCTTTGCCTTGTCAGCAGACATGATCACAAGTCCTGTGGACCCGTCATTGATGCCCGAGGAGTTGCCTGCCGTGACTTTACCGGTTTTGGGGATAAAGGCCGGGGGCAGGGCTGCAAGTTTTTCCATGGTCATGCCGGGTCTGAAATGTTCGTCCTTGTCAAAGATCAAAGGATCTTTTTTCCGCTGGGGCACTTCAATGGGAACGATTTCATCGGCAAAAGAGCCGTCATTGGTGGCCCGTTCCGCATTATTGTGGGAGCGCAGGGCCACCTCGTCCATCTCCTGCCTGGAAATATTGAGATGCTGGGCCACAAATTCTGCGGTATGGCCCATGATATAGGGCTTGCCCATGAAATAAGAGGCCGGGGCTTCAGCCGTGTTGAGCGGGGTGGTCTCATCAAAGGGCATGACATGGGAGCCGCAGTGAAGGGCGTGGATCATGGCGTCCACAAACTGGGTGTCCTGGAGGCGGCAGCCCCAGCGTGCCTTGGGTACGGTATAGGGAACCCCTGACATATGCTCGACCCCGCCGGCCAGGATGACATCGGCCATGCCGGCCTGGATCATGGCCATGCCCGAGAGTACGGATTCCATGCCCGAGATGCAGACCCGGTTGATGGTCACGGCAGGTACGGATTCAGGGATGCCGGCCATTAGGGCCCCCACCCGTGTGGTGTTGAGGGTGTCATGGTGCTCTACACAGGTGCCGTAGCGGACATCGTCAATGATGTCAGGGTCAATGCCTGCCCGTTTGATGGCTTCTTTCATGGTGATACTGGCGATATAGGCGCCGTTCAGATTTTTGAGGGTGCCGCCGAAGGCACCGATGGCCGTGCGGCAGGCCGATACAATCACAACGTCTTTCATTTTTGTATTCCTTCATTTAGGTTGAGTTCAGTTATTTTGATGCAAACGCCTCGTCTGCTATCTCCATGGCGGCATTGTCGCAGGCCTGGATGGCCGCCATTTTGCCCTGGGTCACGGGCAGTATTGATGCGGTAAAAAACTGGGCCGAGGCCAGGATTCCCTGGTAAAAGGCCTTGTCTTTTTTCTTGGGTTTGGCCTCAAGTTTTTCTGAGGCAATCACGGCCCGCCACAAGAGCATCCAGGCCATGAGCACGTCGCCTGTTACATCCAAAAAGGGATGGGCATGGGAAAATGCCTGCTCAATTTTACCCTCTCCCATGAGGCTGCCAAGGGATTTGGCGGTTTCCATGAGTTGGGTCAGGGTGGATTCCAGAAGTTCTGCCTGGGGGGATAGGCCCGCCACGTTTTTGGCGGTTTCAATGGTGGCGGAGACTTCGCCGATAAGGTCGGTAAAGGCTTTTCCTTTGTTCAGGCCCAGTTTTCTGCCCAAAAGGTCCATGGCCTGGATCCCGTTGGTGCCTTCGTAAATCTGGGTGATTTTGCAGTCTCTCAGGATCTGCTCCTGGGGATATTCCTTGATAAATCCGTATCCCCCGAAGACCTGGACCCCGTCCGAGCAAAGTTCAAAGGCCCGGTCCGTGATATAGCCCTTGGCCACGGGGATGAGCACATCAATGATGCCCTGGAACCGGGCCCGGTCTTCATCATTGTCAGCCACCTTGAGCCGGTCTTCCATGTATCCCACATAATAGAGGATGGATCTCATGGCCTCGGTATGGGATTTCATGTTGAGCAAAATCCGCCGGATATCCGGGTGCTGGATAATGGGCACCCCGGGAGAGCCTTTGGGGGCGGTGAGGGCTGCGCCCTGGACCCGTTCTTTGGCATAGTTTAAGGCGTTGAGGTAGGAGGCGCTGGCACAGGCAAACCCCTGCATGCCCACGTGGAGCCTGGCCTCGTTCATCATCACAAACATGGCGCTCATGCCGCGGTTTTCCTGGCCCAAAAGGGTGCCGATGCATTGGCCCTTGCCCCCCAATGCCATGGAACAGGTGGGACTGCCGTGGATCCCCATTTTTTCTTCGATCCCGGTACAGACGATGTCGTTGAACTCGCCCATGGACCCGTCATCCCCCACCCGGAACTTGGGCACCAGGAAAAGCGAGATGCCGGCAGTGCCTTCAGGAGCCCCTTCAATCCGGGCCAGCACCGGGTGGATGACGTTTTCAACCAGGTCGTTGTCTCCGGACGAGATAAAGATTTTATTGCCCACAATGGAGTAAGTTCCGTCCCCGTTGGGTGTGGCACGGGTGGTGAGCGCCCCCACATCGGATCCTGCCTCGGGTTCGGTCAACAGCATGGAACCGCCCCAGACACCGGTGTACATTTTTTTCAAGTAAAGTTCTTTTTGTTTGTCCGTGCCGAATTTTTCCACAAGCTTGCCGGCCCCGTGGGCCAGGATATTGTGGAGCATAAACGGATAGTTGGCTCCGTTAAAAAAATTGTTGGCCGCCAGAGCCACGGTTGCGGGCATGCCCTGGCCGCCCCAGTCCGGGTCATCGCACATGGCAATCCATTCACCTTCGGCAAAGAGTTTGTATGCCCGGTGAAAGGCTTTGGGCACTGAGACCTGGCCGTTGTCAAAGGTGCAGCCCTCTTCGTCCGCCTCCTTGAGATAGGGCAGCAGCTCCTTGATGGCCAGGTTTCTTGCCTCGGAAACCACCATATCAATGGTTTTTTCGTTAAAATCTTCAAATTGTTCGTGCCGGCTCAAGTTCGCCACCTTTAATTGTTCGTGGAGCACAAAGTCCACATCCCGCCGGTCTGCTACCTGCTGCGCCATACTGCCTCCTTGTCTGTATTATCAGCCAAAACCTTGATGATTAAAGTTGCTCTTTAGTATTCAAAAAAGGGTTACCCTATGTTGTATAGTCGTAAAAGCCTTTGCCGCTTTTTCTTCCCAAATATCCTGCCCTGACCATTTTCCTGAGCAGGGGGGCGGGCCTGTATTTGTCTTCTCCCAGTTCCGAATGAAAGCCTTCCAAAACCAGGAGCATGGTGTCCAGTCCCACCATGTCTGCCAGGGCCAGGGGCCCTATGGGATGGTTGGCTCCCAGGGTCATGGCATTGTCAATATCCTCGGGGGATGCAATGCCTTCGGCCAGAACAAAGATGGCCTCGTTGATCATGGGGCAGAGGATTCGGTTTACGGCAAATCCCGGGGCTTCTTTCACCTCAATGGCGGTTTTCTTGATTTTGTCCACAAAATCCTTGGCCATGTTCAAGGTGTCGTCCGAGGTGGTAAATCCCCGGATAAGCTCCACAAGGCGCATCACAGGCACGGGGTTGAAAAAATGCATGCCGATGAACTGGCCCGGCCTTCCTGTGGCCGAGGCCATTTCCGTGATGGAAAGACCCGAGGTGTTGGAGGCAAACAAGGCCTCTTTTTTGCAGATGGTATCCAACTCCCTGAAGACCTGTTTTTTGATCTCCATGACCTCGATGATGGCCTCGATGACAAGGTCGGCATCCCGGGCGGCCATGGTCAGGTCTGTGGTGCCCGAGACCCGGTCCATGACCGTGTCTGCCTCTTTTGAGGTCATTTTTCCCTTGGACACGGCCCGGTCCAGGTTGGATTTTATGGTGGTCAGACCGTTTTCAACAAACCGGTCTTCCATGTCTCTTAAGATGACCTCAAATCCTGCCTGGGCCGCACATTGGGCAATGCCTGCCCCCATGATGCCCGCCCCCAGAACCGTTACTTTTTTCATTGCTCTCCTCCCTTTGTGTTATATTCTGAACAAATTTAAGCAATATTCATGCCAGGATTTCAAAGGCCCAAAGGAGAGGGCTGCGGCCCTTTGCCTGGCCATAAAATTAAGATTTCTGTTCCATGGAAAAGTTTTTTCTGTTCTATTTTCCGGATTTGTAATAATCTGTCTTATGGGACAGTCTGAAAGCCTTTTTTATCTTTACCCGGCAGAGGAGCGATACCATGGAGATGAATGAAAACGATTTTTTCAGGGAAGCCACCCTAAAGCTTTGTTCGAGCCTTGAAATTGAGCGGGCCCTTCACCACTGCCTGCTCTATGTCAGAAAGTTCATGCCCGCAGACCAGATGGGGTTCCATGTTTATCACAGGGATGCCGGTGTTGTGGAGACCCTGGCCCTGGCCGCACCCAATGGGGGCCAGGCCATGTCCATGAAGATTCCTCTGTCCGGACAGGGGCGCACCCTCATTGAAGAGCGACGGCTGGACCGGGTTAGGTCCATAGACCGTTTGGGAGATGATCCCATCACAGGACCTGTGGCAGACCGGCTCAAGGCCTGGGATTTGTCTGCCGTGGTCATTGACCTGGTGCTCGAAGGGACCATGCTGGGTATTTTTTCCGTGTTCAACAATGGCAAAACCCGGTTTTCAGATGACCATGTCCGGCTGCTGAGCCTGCTGGACAAGCCCTGCGCCATTGCCCTGACCAATTCCCTCAGGTTCAGGGAGCTGAAAAATTTAAAAGAGCTGTTGGCAGACGATAACCGGTATTTCCAGGATGAGCTGAACCGTATGGCCGGAGAAACCGTGATCGGAGCGGGCCAGGGCCTTGAAGGGGTGATGAAAATGGTCCACCAGGTTTCTCCCCTGGAAAGTCCGGTGCTGTTGTTCGGCGAGACCGGCACGGGCAAGGAGGTGATTGCCAATGCCATTCATAATTTTTCCCTTCGAAACCAGGGCCCTTTTATCCGGGTCAACTGCGGGGCCATCCCGGCCTCCCTTCTGGATTCTGAGCTTTTCGGGTATGAAAAAGGGGCCTTTACAGGGGCAGTGGCCAGAAAGCGGGGACGGATTGAGCGGGCCCGGGGGGGGACCTTGTTTCTGGATGAAATCGGAGAACTGAGTGCCGAAGCCCAGATCCGCCTTTTGCGGGTGCTCCAGGAAAAGGAGATCGACCGGGTGGGCGGAACCGAGACCATACGGGTCAATATCAGGGTCATTGCCGCCACCCACCGGAATTTAGAAGAGATGATGGCCCAAAACCGGTTCCGGCCGGATCTGTTTTTTCGGCTCAGGGTCTTTCCCATTACCATTCCCCCCTTGCGCAACCGGGCAGGGGATATTCCGGCCCTGGTGGATCATTTTATTTTAAAAAAAGCCAGGGAGATGAAACTGCTCAAAATTCCTTGGGTATCCGCCCATGTCATGGACGGGCTTATGGCCTATGCCTGGCCCGGCAATGTCAGGGAGCTTGAAAATGCCGTGGAGCGGTCCATGATTCTGGACCGGGAAGGCGGGCTTCTTTTTAAAGAGATTACCGCCCTGCCGGCCCAGCCCATCCAGGGACCTGCAAAAGAGGGGTTTGTTGGTCTGGACCAGGTGATCTCCGCCCATATCCGCCAGGCCATGGATCTTTGTAATGGCCGTGTGGAAGGGGAAAAGGGGGCGTCAACCCTGTTGAAAATTAATCCCTCCACCTTGCGCAAAAGGATGAAAAAGCTTAATATTCCCTTTGGACGGAACAGCGTTTTACAAAAAAAAATCGTTTAAAGAACAGATCCATTGACTAAAAAAGGAAAATATAAATGAAGGCATTGAAACGGGCAGGCCGGGGGATTATTTTGGCGGTTGCCGGGTGCAGCTCCACCCGGGTTGACCGGGTGGCGGTGGACAAGACCATTGATCTGAGCGGGCGGTGGAATGACACGGACTCCAGGCTGGTATCCGAGGAGATGGTTCAGGATGTGATGACAAGGCCCTGGGTGGGGGATTATCGGGTGTCCCACCAGGGACAGGCCCCTGCCGTGATTGTGGGCACGGTGCGCAACAGGAGTGATGAACATATCAACACCCAGACCTTTGTCAAGGATCTGGAGCGGGCCCTGGTCAACTCCGGTGAGGTGGATCTTGTGGCAAGCAGCCAGGAACGGATGGAAGTCCGGGCCGAACGCCAGGATCAGGTCACCCATTCTTCAGAAGAAACCGCCAAGGAGGACGGCATGGAAACGGGGGCGGATTTCATGCTTCAAGGCGATATCAATACCATTTCCGATCGGGTGGAAGGAAAAGAGGTGAAATACTACCAGGTCAACCTGGAACTGATCCATATCCAGTCCCATAAAAAGGTGTGGCTGGGAGAGAAAAAGATTAAAAAAATGGTGGAAAAGAAAAAATTCTGGTTCTAATCAGACATCTTTTTTGTTTCGGGCATTGGACTGTTCTTGCCCTGGGAGTGTTGTTTACCGGGTGTGCCTCCCACGTTCCCTATGATGTTTTAGATCGGCATCTGTCCGGCAACGATTGTCAGGCAGCCATTGACCTGATGGCTGCCCATGAATCAGATTACGGGGAAAATGACGCCCTCTTGTTCCATCTGGATTCGGCCATGGTTCAGATGGAATGCCGGGATTTTAATGGGGCCCAGAAACATTTCAGGGCTGCCGAAGATTTGGCTGAGCAGCTTTATACCCTGAGCCTGTCCAGGGAAGCCATCTCCTTTGTGACCAATGAGTATGTCCTGGCCTACCCGGGAGATGATTTTGAACGGGCCATGATTCATCTCATGTCCGCCCTGACCTTTCTGGATGAGGGCCAGCCCCGGGAAGCCCTGGTGGAATGCCGTCGCCTGGACTCTTTGCTGACCCTGTTCAATGACAAGTATGACTCAAAAAATGTGTACAGGGAAGATGCCTTTGCCCGTTATCTGAGCGGGATTCTCAGAGAGGCGGACAATGACGTTTCCGGGGCGTTTATCGACTATAAAAAAGCGGTGGAAACCTATCAAGACTATGAAAAAAATTATGGGACAGGCATGCCCCGGGATCTGGGGCCGGACCTGTTTCGTGCGGCCAGAAAAACAGGCCGGGTCATGGATGCCATGGAAGTCCTAACGGGATATGGGGATTTTTTCCATGAAAAAACGCCCCCGGGTTCGGGCCAGGTGGTCTGGATTCAGCTGGCAGGGAAAATGCCCCCCAAAAAAGAGGACCGGGTCATGGTTCCCACGACCCATGGCCCCTTGACCATTGCCTTTCCGAAGTTTGCCCCTCAGGATCCCCCGGGAATTGCCCCTGTTTTTTGCCTGAGATCCCAAACCGGGCAAACCATTGAAAAAAAGGGGGCGTTGGTTTCTGATCTTTCAGCCATTGCCCGGGCCGCGGCTAAACAGGCAGTGATTCACCAGATTGCCAAAAATGATAACAAGGAAACCCAGAAGACCGTTGAAAATGTATTTAAATATTTTAAATACCCTGGTTGAGCATGCAGATACCCGGTCCTGGCGGACCCTGCCCGGCCAGATTTATATGAGACGGTTTTTTTTGCCCCCTGGACAATGGCAGGCTGCCATGGGCACCCGGGACAGAAAAATTCATAAAAACCTTCTGCAGGGTCATCGCATGTAACTTTTATTAAGATTCGTCCTTACCCGGCTGGAATAGGTGAGGGGGATTCCGTTAAATCTTAAGCGGTCGTCCTGACCGCTTAAGAAGCGGAAATGATCGGACCTATGCCGTCCTGGCGGGCCGCTCATTTACGCCACTCCACCCCCTTCACCCTATCCCAGTCTGGCTCTCCTGGCTTGCTATAGTATATGAGCATCGAACAAAATTTTCCTAGACATCGCTGCACAGATACGATATATATGGCAATAAACACAAGGAGTTGCCAATGAACGAAAAAAAATCTCTTGAAACTTTTTTTGACAATATTCAGGACCCCAGACACCACAATAAGCTTCATAATTTAATTGATGTCGTCATCATCGCAATTTGTGCGGTAGTTGCTGGCGCAGACACTTATGAGCAAATTGAAAACTTTGGCAAAAAGAGAAAAAGGTGGTTGTCAAAATTTCTAAGCCTTCCCCATGGGATACCCTCCCATGACACCTTTGGCAGAATTTTTGAAAGGATGAACCCGAATGAATTTCAGAGCAGTTTTATGCACTGGGTTCAGTCGGTTGCAAAGATGACCAAAGGTCAAGTCATTGCAATCGACGGCAAAACTCTAAGGCGTTCACACGATACCTCCAATGATAAGAAAGCCATTCATATGATCAGTGCGTGGGCTTCGTCTAATAAAGTGGTTTTAGGGCAATTAAAAACCGAAGAAAAATCAAATGAAATTACGGCCATTCCAAATCTTTTAAAACTTTTAGATATCTCGGGCTGCATTATAACCATTGATGCCATGGGCACTCAAAAGAAAATCGCTGAAACCATAATAAACAAAGGGTGTGACTATGTCCTTGCCCTGAAAGAAAATCATAAAACCTTGCATGATGAAGCGGTACTTTTTTTCAATAAAATGGAAGAAATGAAAAATCAGGGGTACCAGTTTAATGAACAGACCAGTGTTGACGGAGGGCACGGTCGAGTCGAAACGCGCAGGGCTGTGATAACCTCTGATATTGATTGGTTTGAAGATAAAAAAAGTTGGAAAGGTTTGAAAAATATTGGAATGATTGAATCCACCCGGGAAATGGACGGCCAGATCAGTCATGAAAAGCGATATTATATATCGAGCCTGGATAGCGACCCCAATATTTTTGGTAATGCTGTCAGGAGGCATTGGGGAATTGAAAATTCAGTGCATTGGGTATTGGATATTGCGTTCCGTGAAGACGAAAGCAGAGTCAGAAAGGGGAACTCTCCTGAGAATTTTGCAGCGATTCGGCACATTGCATTAAATTTATAGCAATGCCGATAATTATTTATACATCCTGATAATTTCATCAATCGTTTCGTTTTCATTGTATTCACGGATGGTTTTTAGGGCCGCAAAATCGTGTTCAATCGGATTGAGATCCGGTGAATACGGGGGCAAAAACAAAAGAGCTGCACCAGTTCTTTCTATCAAATATTTGGTTTCTTCGCCCTTGTGGAAGGATGCGTTATCCATCACAACGACATGATTATCGTTCAGATGTGGACTCAACTGGTGTTCGATCCAAGCATTAAAGATATCCGCATTGCATGTTCCCTGAAACAAAAATGGTTCTTCAAAACTATATTCGATGCGGGCAGCAATCAAAGACGTTCGAGGGTGCTTTGTTCCTGCAATCAAACCATGAACACGCTGCCCTTTGAGAGCATATCCATAGCGACGGGTTGTATAAGGCGAAAAGCCGCTTTCATCAACATAAACAAACGTTTTGCAACGACGTACATAACGTTCACGAAGACGAAGATATGCCTTTCTTTTGCTGTCGCTTCGCTCCCTGTATCCCGTCATCTTTTTTTTCGAGTGATTCCGAGTTGTTTCATATTATACCAGATACAGGCACGGGATACTCCGAAATGCTGCGCCCTTTCCGATTGTGTCATGTCATCATTTGTCTCCACATGGAGGCGCAAAGCTTCCAGATCCAAACTTCGTGGTCCTTTTGGACCGGGTTTCTTGTATGACAAACCATCTTCGGCAGACGTCCAGTTGTGAACACTTCCACGGGATACATTAAACTGACTGGCAGCTTCCGTCTTGCTTCCTCCATTTTCTACAAAATCTATAACGCGTTTGCGTAAATCTGATGAATATCTCATGGGGAAAATATAAGTTGTATAAATCCTTGTTCAAGTAATTGTTTGCTCTGCTATATTACGGAACAATAAGACATTTAAAGGGAGTGTAAAAACCAAAAGGTTGAATGCTGCTATGGATATCAAATATCTGGAGGAAGTTATGTTTGGATGATACTTGAACCAATCAAAACTATAGGCACTTTACAATATTTACATGCGTGAGCCCTGAAACCTTCTGGTGAAGGCCGGACAAATATCGTATATTGTGGTAAATGATTCTTTGGGGAGGGCGTTTCAATGATCAGCTCAACAGCCCGGTTCGGAACCTGCCTGAAACGGCAGACAAGTGTAATCGTATTTTTGGCCTTGGTCCTGGCAGGGGGATGTGCAAGATCGCCTTCCCCGGAACCTGCTGCAGGCCCTGATTTTCCAGATGAGCGGTATTTAAAGGCCGTGGCAGAGGGCAAAACCCTTCCCTCTGTGACAATATAAGTGAGACACTTACCCCTTGATAAATTAGTGTAGGGCGGGTAAGGCAATACTTATATGAAACCGATAAAAATGAACCCACTACCAGAGTCCGAAAAACAGGCAGCCCCCAAGGAGGCACCAATGGAAGGAGCCCATAGGGCGACTGGAATTGGTGCCTCCTTGGGGGGACAGGATTCAATCCCTGATCCTGAAGTTCCTGAGAAAAAGCCCCGGCGTAATTTCACTGCTTCTTATAAACTGCGTATTCTCCAAGAGGTTGAAAACTGCAATGAATCCGGAGGAATAGGTAGGATACTTCGAAGAGAGGGCCTCTATTCTTCAAATTTAGCCGATTGGCGCAAAGCCCGGAATAAAGGACTTCTCAACGCCATGGCACCTCGAAAGCGAGGGAGGAAATCCAAAGAGAAGAACCCATTGGCAACAGAGGTCGCCAGACTTCAAAAAGAAAAATCTAAATTAGAGCATAAGTTAAAACAGGCGGAACTCATCATTGAAGCCCAAAAAAAAATTTCTCAGATCCTGGGAATCCAACAAAATCTGGACGACCTCAAAGGAGACGACTGATGAATGCCGCCCTAACGTTAAGTTACGATATTGGGAAAAAGCCTTCATGTGAGGCTTTCGGTGTCCCTCGTTCATCTTTTTATAGGTTTTATTCTCCGAAAAAACATGTAAAATCAAAGCGGGGCAGTTCTCCTCTTTCTTTGAACCCTGATGAACAACAAACGGTTTTGGATATTCTTCACTCGGATACGTATCGAGACCAGGCCCCATACCAGGTCTATGCCAAGGAAAATACTATTGCTCCATCAGAACGATGTATCGGCTTCTTCACAAAGAACATGGTTCTGTGCCGGAACGAAGACGGCAGGTAAATCGCCCGAAATATAAAAAACCTGAATTGCTGGCAACCGGACCGAATCAGGTCTGGTCCTGGGATATTACCAAGTTGAAAAGCGTCACAAAATGGACTTATTTCTATCTGTATGTAATCATGGATATTTTCAGCAGGTATGTTGTCGGCTGGATGGTCGCCCATAGGGAACAAACAGCATTGGCCAAAAGGCTTATTGAGAAGTCCTGTGAAAACCAAAATATATTACCCGGTCAGCTTGGACTTCATGCAGATCGGGGAGCCAGTATGAAATCCAAAGGGGTTGCCCAGCTTCTTGTCGATTTAGGGGTAACCAAAACCCACAGCAGACCGCACGTCAGCAATGATAACCCTTACTCTGAAGCTCAATTTAAAACATTGAAATATTGTCCAAAATTTCCAAATCATTTTGGTTCGATTGAGGATGCAAGAACCTTTTGCCAGGATTTTTTTAGATATTACAACAAAGAGCATTACCATTCTGGTATTGGCCTGGTAACCCCGGAACAGTTTCATTATGGCATTGCTAAAGAGATTTATGGGTCTCGCTGTAGAACTTTGAAAGAGGCGTTTATTAAAAACCCAATACGCTTTAAGGGGAAAATCCCTCGGCCACCAGCTTTACCAGAAGCAGCCTGGATCAACAAACCGGAACAGGAAGAGAAGGATAAGATTGGAGCCTAATTTTAGGCATAAAGTGTCTCATTGTCATTGACACATTCCGCTTATGGATGCCCGCAAACAGGCCATGGCTGAATTGTCAGCGATTTTTGAATCCAGGGTGGTCTCCCGGTTTACAAGCGTTGCCCGGTCTTCCCTGGCAGCAGATCAGGCTGAAATCTTTGAAAAAGAGATGGAGTCAAAGGTCCGCATTGCCTCGGATGTCCGCCTCCAGGGGGCCAGGATCGGTAAAACCTGGCAGGATGACGCCTCTGGATTGTTTTATGCCCTGGCCGTTCTGGACAAGGCAGATGCCGGCAGAACCTGGACGTCCCGGTTGGAGCTTGTGGACAACCAGATCCAGGCCGAGGCCGGGGTGCTTGAAACCATGGAGGGCCGGCTGTCCCGAATGGCCGCCTTGAACAGGATCATGGCATTGGCCCTGGACCGACAGGTTCTGGAATCCCGGTTAAGGGTGGTTGATTATCCTGTGGAGGCGTTTACCGGGGTGGATCTGGGCGCTGTTATGGATGAACAGGCGGCGCTCAAGTCCGAAATCAGGCTTCATATCCTTGTCCAGGGGGAGTCGGGGAGCCGGGTCAAAGAGATCATTGCCCAGGGGTTGAGCAGGAAAGGGATCGCTTTGGTTCATGATCCGGGTGCGGCCAATGCCCAGATCCTGGGGATGGTTGAGGTCTCGCCCATGAGCCTGAAAAATGCCACGACCCGGTTTGTCAGGGCCAGGGCAGTGTCCAGGTATTTGAAACACCCGAACAAGCCCTTTTTGTCCAGATCAATGAAAGTATCCGCAAGGGACATTCAGACGAGAATGAGGCAGGGCACAGGGCCGTAAGCGCCCTGGGCGATAGATTAACCGCAAGGCTTCTGGCTGCCTTTGGATACGGGGAAAAATAAAAAAGGAGAGATCTGTGGGAAAAAACAGGCGGTATGGATATTGGATGCTTCTCATCCTGGCGGTGATGGTGGGTTGGGGGTGCGGCAACAAGCATATTGACAACCAGGCCATGGAAGAAGAGTTTGAAAATGCACCCGAGTGGGTGTTGATTGGGCATGAAACAGGTGTTTTTTCTGCGGTGGGATCTGCAAGAATCGGAAAGTCAGGCATTCCGTTTGCGAAAACCGCGGCCCTGGCCCAGGCCCGGAACGAACTGGCCAGGCAATTGTCGGTCCGGGTGCATTCTTTGGTGAAAAATTTTGCCTTGCAGACCGGGATGGGAAATACCCAGACCGCGGACCGTATGGGAAAACAGGTCTCCAACCAGGTGACCCAAAAGACCCTGAACGGGTCCAGCCAAAAGGATGTATGGATTGCTCCCAGTTCAGATTTGTACGTTCTCATGGTTCTGGACACAGAGGCGCTCAAGGGGTCTGTCAAACGTCAGATGCTCTCTTCCATAAAAGAGAAAGAGGCCAGATGGCATAATTTTACGATCATGGGCGGAGAAGAGGAACTGGATAAAACCATTGACAGCGCGTTTTAAAAGTATCGGTTTGTCCGGTATTTATTCACGGAGGTGGTCTGATGAAGGCAATCCAGGCAAAATATGTCAAAGAGCCTTTTGAGATAAAGGTTGAAAAAAACGCAGTTGAGGAAGACTGGCCCGAGGTCTGTTCAAAATTTAACGATGATGTGGAACGGGTCTGCGATGTTGGTGATATCCCCGGATATACGGGGTTGTATCAATGTTTTGATGAGATGAACCAGAAAACCTATTATCTGGTCAACGAGGACAAATCCCTTTTCCGGCTGAGACGGCAGCATTTTTTGGATAATATCGGGTACCGAGAGTAAGATTTTAATCTTCCCGGAGTTATTTTAATGGTCAAAAAATTAAAGGCAAATCTGGTCAGTGATCAGACGATCAATGTGCTTAGAAAGTTCATGGTTTTTGACGATCTTTCTTGCAAAGAGATTAAAAAATTATTGCTCGCAGATGGGGATTATCACGCTCGTATTGCCAAACTCTGCCAATACGAGGCAGGGGAAACCGTGATCCAAGAGGGGGATTTTGACTGCTGGTCCTTCTGGGTGGTCAAAGGACAGTTTGACGTGATTCAAAACCATGAAATTGTGGCCACCTTTTCAAAGCCCGGAGAAATCTTCGGGGAGATGAGCGTGCTGGAAGGGATTCCAAGAACAGCATCCGTGGTATCAAAAACACGGGGAATCTGTCTTTGCATGGACATGTCCGTGACTGAGAACCTTGAGGACGGCCATCTTGTGGAGACCATCAAAAAGGGGTTTTATCGTGTCATCCTGACCCGGCTGAACAGAACCAGGGACAAAATGCAAAGGGAAAAAGAGCAGATAGAGACCAAATATTCTGATTTGCTCAGCTTTGAGAACCGGATCCGGGGAAAAGCATAAAAAAAATTTTTTATCCGGGTCCAGAAGTTGAGAGGACCTCTCTGATTTTTTCGGCCAGGAGGTTTGGGGAATAGGGTTTTTGAAGAAAGGTCACCCCCGGATCCAGCATCCCGTTGTGGACAATATGATGGTCGGTGTGGCCGGATACAAAAATAACCTTGATCCCGGGAACATATGTTTTTGCCTGTTGAATAAAGGCCTTTCCCCCAAGTTCGGGCATGATCAGATCCGTGACCACTAGATCGGGCAGGGGCCTTTTTTGTTCTATTCGGCTCTCGATCCATGCCAGGGCAATTTTTCCGTTTTCGGCCAGGTGAACCTCATAGCCCAGAGGGGGTAAGGCGTTTGACGCAAAATTCAATACGCTGGGATCATCCTCCACCAATAAAATAGATTCATCGCCGGCCAGGCTTTTTTTTATTTTCGGGGGGACAATCTCTGGCCGGAAGGGTTTTTTTGGGAGAAGATGCCGGCCAATAGATTTTAAACACATTGCCCTGGTTTGGCTCTGAATATACCCGGATGCTTCCCTTGTTTTGTTTTATAATCCCGTAAATCATGGCCATGCCCAGTCCTGTGCCCTGGTATTTGGATTTTGTGGTGAAAAAGGGTTCAAAAATCCGTTTTTGGGTCTCCAGATCCATGCCCTGACCATTGTCAGATACCGAGAAAAAAATATATTTTCCTTCCTGATCCAGCCCCCTTTTTTGGGCCTCCTTAAGATTGAGCAGGGTTTCTCCTGTCTCAATGGTGATCCGTTTTTTAATTTTGTCACTGCCCGGGCCTGAAAGCGCATCTCTTGCGTTGACGATCAGATTGGTAAATACCTGTTCAATCTGGTTCTGGTCGGCTGAAATGGGGCCAATCCCCTTTGAGGCAATGGTTTGGACATGGATGTCTTCGCCGATGAGCCTGCGGAGCATCTGGTCCATGGATTTGATGGTCTGGTTGAGGCTGATAATTTCAGGTTTGAATATTTGTTTCCGGCTGAAGGCCAAAAGTTGCCGGGTCAGGTTTTCGGCCCTTTGGCCGGCATGGGAGATGGCCTGGACTTTGGGGGTCAGGGGGTGGTCCTCTTCCAGCTTGGCCTGGATGAGTTCGGCATACCCGTTGATCACCGTGAGTAAATTGTTGAAATCATGGGCAACTCCCCCGGCCAGGGTGCCGATGGATTCCATTTTCTGGGCCTGGAATAATTGGCTTTCCATCTGTTTTTTTTCTTTTTCAGCCTCTTTTCTCTCGGTAATATCCCTTGAAATGCCCAATATTTTTTTGTTTGGCCCATCTTCGCTGGACACCAGAGAGACCCGGATTTCGATCCATGTGCTGGTGCCCGCTTTGTTGAGCTGACAGAGTTCCATTTCCCTGACCCCTTCTTTGGTGCCGTTCGGGTGCTCAAGTTCTTGGGTAATCTCTTGGGTGAACCGCCTTGCGTGATCCGGCTCCAAAAGTTGTGTAAAAGATCGGCCGGTAAGCTCTTCCGGGCCAAATCCGCTCATCTTCTGAATGGAGGGGCTGATGTAGACAATGGAAAAATCAAGGTCCAGCATCCAGATGACATCTGAAATATTTTCAGCCAGGAGTCGATACCTTGCCTCGCTGGTTTCAAGCTCTTTTATTTTTTTTGGAGCT
Organism: Desulfobacter sp.; assembly: GCA_028768545.1. Taxonomy (NCBI): domain Bacteria; kingdom Pseudomonadati; phylum Thermodesulfobacteriota; class Desulfobacteria; order Desulfobacterales; family Desulfobacteraceae; genus Desulfobacter; species Desulfobacter sp. The sequence continues at coordinate 431,004 of CP054838.1, read as the reverse complement.
GGGGATAATAGCTTTTCTGCACAGACCGCTCCCCCAGACCCATGAGTTTTGCAATGGATTTATCCATGGGCCGTTTTACGGGCTTGTCATCAGAGCGCGTCTTCATAAATAATCTCTATATCCCTTTTATCCGCCGACCGTGGATTGGTGAGAAGGCAGGCGTCGTTCATTGCTTTGTCCGCAAGGCTGGGGATATCAACAGGCCTTACATTGACCTGGCCAAGACTTTTGGAAATGCCCAGATCAAAGCGCATGCATCTGATTTTTTCAAACAAGGCTGTTTTGATCTGTTCCTGATTCATCTTCCGGGTATTTACCCCAATTGTCTGGGCAATGCGATTGAACTTTTCAGGGACCGCACCATAGTTGAAATTGATGACATGCTTCAGAAGCAGGGAATTGCACTCCCCATGGGGCAGGTCCAGAAAACTGCCCAGGCTGTGGGCCATGGCATGAACCGCACCCAGGACGGCATTGGAAAAGGCAAGCCCGGCCTCCATTGAGGCCAGCATGATATTTTCCCTTGTTTCCATGTCAGTGGGCTGTTTTGTGATCATGGGCAGGTGGGTGGAAAGCAGGCGCATGGCCTCAAGGGCATGGACATCGGTGATTTTTGATCCGGCCGTGGACACAAAGGCTTCAATTGCATGGGCCATGGCATCCATGCCGGTACAGGCGGTTAAATAGGGATCCATGGTCAGGGTGGTTTCAGGGTCGATCAAGGCAATATCCGGAATGATGATTTTGCTGATAATGGAGATTTTAACCTGTTCACGGGTATTGTTGATGATGCAGAACTGGGAAACATCTGCGGAGGACCCGGCCGTTGTCGGGATAAAGATCATGGGCGGCAGAGGCGCACTGATCCGGTCCACCCCCTGGTAGTCCAGGATATGCCCGTTGTTGGAAACCACAATGCCGATGCCCTTGGCGCAGTCCATGGGAGAGCCGCCGCCCACAGCCAGAATGGCATCGCATCCTTGGTCCAGGTATTGGCCGGCCCCGTCCATGACCTCAGTCTGTCTGGGGTTGGGGGAAACCTTTGAAAAGATGACCGGCTCAATGCCGTGTTCGAGCAGGCTTTTTTTCACCTGGCCGGCCCAGCCCGCATCAATCACGCCTTGATCCGTCACAACCATGGGCCTTTGAATATAAAATTTTTTGCAGTATTCCCCTGCCAGAAATCTTGATCCATTGCCGAAAATGATCTCCGGGGCAACAAATTTTCTCAGGTTTTCAATGGCCCTGGCCATTAATTCCTCCGCTTTTTTTCTTCCAGGTTGGTATGGTATCCTTATACAATAACAATCAGGGGGTGATTATTCAAGATCAATGAAAATAAGGACTAAAATGCCCCGGTTTTTGTCTGGAGATAAAAAAACTCAGACAAGCCCCTCTTATAGGTAAAGAGTTTTGCCGGAAAAAAGGCTGAAAATCTTTGGGGGATGTGATATGGGTAAAACAGATTCTAATCGAAAGAGGTTCAATTTCACGGTTTTATTGACGACAAGACATTTTCAAAACAGAGCCAATATTAATTTCACCAACAAACAAATCAAGGGGGGATTATGAAACAGAAGGGATTAACAGGGATAGGCGGGATTTTCCTGGTGCTTTGGATTTTAGCTTCGGGCACCGCTTTTGCCGCAGACTGGAATTTTTACGGAAATGCCAGGGTTCAGACCTTTTATGAGGATGTGGACACGGGCAGTGCATCCTCCACCAATCTGAGCCACAGCCTCCAGAGCAATTCCCGTATCGGGGCCAATGTCAAGGTCAGCGACGAACTGGTGGGCCGGTTTGAATACGGTGCGTCAGGCGGCAATGCAAACATTCGGCATTTGTACGGAGAGTGGCATTTCGGGTCTGGAAAACTTTTGATCGGACAGACGGATTCTCCATTGAATTTTGCCTTGAGCAACCAGGTATATGGAACGGATGCAGGGATGGATCCTTACGGCCACGTGGATGCCAAACGTCAGCCCATGCTTCAGCTCACCTTTGGCAACTTTAAGGTGGCGGCTGTCCAGCCGGATACCGGCGATCTGGGACTGGCCAACAGCAGTCAGGAGGTCAAACTGCCCAAAATAGAGGCCAAATACCGGCTTGACCTGAAATCTGGGTATCTTGAGCTTGCAGGGGGGTATCAAACCTATGAGCTGACTGACACCTCAAGTTTAAGAACCTATGATGTGGATTCCTATATCCTTGCCCTTGGGGGCCAGGTTCGGTTGGGTTCAGCTTATCTCGGGGGAGACATCTGGACGGGTCAAAATGTGGGGCCCTATGATTTTAACTGCTCTCCTGACGGGGATCCCCAGGTTGTGGCAGGCACCCTTGAGGATAATGATGCCTACGGTGTCATGGTTGCCGCCGGATTTATGCTCAATGAGCGGTTTTCCTTTGAGGCGGGGTATGGATATGTGGCTGCGGAAATAGACCATCTTAATTATGCCAAGGATGATACGGTGGCCTATTATTTACAGTCCACCGTGACCCTGGCACCCGGCGTCTTTTTTGTGCCCGAGGTGGGCAGGATTGATAAAGACAGGGATAAGGACGGTGTTGAAGAGGCTGATACGGTTTACGCAGGCGTCAAATGGCAGATTAATTTTTAATTCCGGCCAGAAGAGAATATCGTTTTAGGAAAAATCTGCAGGTCCTCTGGGATCTGCAGGTTTTTTACAGGTTGAATCGTTCTGCCCAGGATGAAAAGCGACGGGCATGTCCGGGATTGATCTTGAAAAGCTCGTCAATGATTTTTTCCCGGGTCATGAGGGTCTTTTTCTTTTTTGGGCTTTTGGAAAAGAATTTATCTGCACAGCAGATGATTTTCTCCTCCAGTGTCAGAGGTTTCATATCCCTGGGAGGTAGGGGCAGGTTTGCCTGTAAAATATTGTTTTTGCTGATGCCTGCCCCGGTGTGGCGCTCGGCAACAAGGCCAAAGGCCGTGGGCAGACCCAGAGAGTCGAGCATGTTACGTCCCAGATATCCGTGGCAGATATAGGGTGATTTTCCTGTGCATCCAATGGAAGGGGCGGATGTTTTTATAACACCGATGTCATGGAGCATGGCTGCCGTTTCAATAAAGGCCAGGTCAGGATCCAGATGGGCAAGGTTATGAGCAATCTCAAGGCTTTTTTGGGCCACCTTTTCTGAGTGATCCACCAAAAGCTGATACAAAGGAGAGCCTTTGTCGTAGAATTGCTCGATAACAGTCAAGGGATCTATGGATTGGGCCGCTTGCCTGACCGGGGAGATTGACCTCATCTATTTTGACCCGGACAAGAGCACCCCTTCGATAAAGGGGTCCAGGTCGCCGTTCAATACCCGGTCTACATCTCCGATTTCAAGATCAATTCTATGGTCTTTGACCATGCGGTAGGGATGGAGCACATAGGAACGGATCTGGCTTCCCCAGGCAATATCATCCTTGCCGTCGTGGAGGTTCTGCATCTTTTTGTCCTGTTTTTGTTTTTCCAGCTGGTAGAGCCTTGATTTGAGCACCTTCATGGCAATTTCTTTGTTCCGGTGCTGGGACGGCTCCTGCTGGCATTGGACCACCACCCCTGTGGGCAGGTGGGTGATCCGGACCGCAGAACTGGTCTTGTTCACATGCTGGCCGCCGGCCCCGCTGGCCCGGTATACATCAATGCGCAAATCCCCCTCATCAACATCAATGATGATTTCATCTTTGATTTCAGGATAGACAAACACGGCGGCAAAGGAGGTCTGACGCTTTCCCCCGGCATTAAAGGGTGAAATCCTCACCAGCCGGTGCACCCCTGATTCCACCTTCATGAATCCAAAGCAGTTTTCTCCGGTCACATGGAGGGTGGCCCCTTTGATCCCGGCTTCATCCCCCACCTGGTAATCAATGATCTGGCACTTGTATCCTTTTTTGTCGATCCACCGGGTGTACATCCTGAACAGCATTTCCGTCCAGTCCTGGGAGTCGGTTCCGCCGGCTCCCGCGTTGATGGAAACAATGGCATCCCGTGAATCATCTTCATTGTCCAGGGTGATTTCCACGGAGAACCGCTTGATTTTTTTTTCAATGGCTGTCAGAAGGTCGCCGGCCTCTTGTTCTATTTCCTTGTCAGAGGCTTCCCGGGCCAGCTCCAACAGGACTTCGGCATCTTCTATTTCCGTGAATATGGTATTGCAGGTCTCAATGAGGCCGGATATGGCAGTGCGTTCTTTTAAAAGTGAGGTAGCCTTGTCAGCATTGTCCCAGAAATCTTGTTTGGCAATGAGCAGTTCAAGTTCCCTAAGCCGTCTTTCCTTGACAGGAAGGTCAAAGATACTCCTTGAGTTTGTTGGCTTTGGCAGTAATGGATGAAATAATCTGTTTAAATTCTAAACTCATTGTCCAAGTCTCCTAAATTTATTTTTAATGGGTTTTATCATAAAACCCATGGCCATTGCAACCAGGGCGAAAATACCGATCAGATCACCGTGGCGGGTATAAAAGGTGATGTTTGACAGGGCCGGCAGGTCTTGGGTTGCTGCAGCAGGGACAAAAAGCTGGGTGGCCAAAAGGATTTTTCCTGAAGGATCTATGAAACCTGAAATCCCGGTATTGGCGGCCCTGACAAGGGATCTTCTATTTTCAACCGCCCTGAGCACCCCAAAGGAAAAATGCTGGGCCGGTGCCGAGGTTTGGCCGAACCAGGCATCATTGGTGATGGTGGTGAGAATGTCTGCCCCGTTTTGGACAAAGGCCCTTGAAATATCGGGAAAGAGGATTTCAAAGCAGATGAGCACCCCGGTTTTATGGGGTTTAAAATTTAGGGGAACCGCCCCTGTTCTGCCTTGGGAAAAATTGCCGGCCGCCTGGGTGAGCTTTTTTACAAACCAGAACAGATTCTGGAAAGGCACATATTCCCCAAACGGAACCAGATGGGTTTTATCATAGGTGCCTGTGACCATGGACAGGGGGTTGAGCATATAGGCCCTATTGTAATATGAAATGCTCTCTTTTTGGCTGTCAACAGCCGGGCTGCCCAGAAGAAAATGGGTGCGGGTCTGTCGTATCAGCTGGTCCACCCGGCTGGAATAGACCGGGTCCCTGCCGTAATAAAAGGGAAGTGCCGTCTCGGGCCATACAATGAGGTCTGCAGGGCAGGCCTTCAGGGAAAGGGATGTATACCGGTCCAAAGTAAAATCCTTGAACGCCTTGTCCCATTTTTGATCCTGTTCAATATTGCCCTGGACCACTGAAATTTTTGTGTGCGGGGCTGATTTTATCCATGTCTGAACATGGGGCAGCCGGAAAAATCCATATGCATGGGCGCCTGCAACCAGGAAGATTCCCAATACAAGAGAAAAGATCCAGGCGCCTCTCTGTTCTTGGACAATCGATTTTATTCTGTTTTGGGGCCCAAGGGCCAGCCAGGCCTGGGCCAAGATCCCGTTGGAGAGCAGAAGCACAAAGGAGATGCCCAGCACCCCTGTCAGGTCGGCCATTTGGACTAAACCTATGTTGGGAGACTGGGTGTATCCCAGAACGCCCCAGGGAAACCCGGTCAGGGCGTGGGACCGGATGAATTCCAGCCCCACCCAGACCGTTCCGCCCCAGAACGGGGCCAGCCAGGGCCGCGGGGCCAGTTTGTTTAAAATATAGGCAAAACCGCCAGTGTAAAGGGCAAGATAGAGGCTGAGCAGCACCAGGCAGGCCAGGCTTAGGCCAATATTGAGGTTGCCGAACCGGGTCAGGCAGGGAACAATCCAGTAGATCAGGGTTAAAAAATGGGAAACGCCTGTTACCATGCCGGCAGAAAAGGCCTGGCGCGGGCCCATGGATGCCATGGATGTCCAAAGGGGGACCAGGGCAAAAAAGGCCACAGGGTATAGGGCGTGATCCGGAAAGGCAAGGGTCAGCAGCATACCCGAAACCAGGGCGGGAAAATAGGGCAAAAGAATGGATAATCGGGATATGGGGTTCATTTTTTTCCGGGCCTTAGTAAAAAAAGTCTGCTATACTTACCAGACTATCTGCACTTTCGTCAATTTATAGAAATGAGGATAACGTCGGTTTTCATGTCAACAGGGGATCAAACAAACAAATCAACACAGGCTGATTCTGCTCCGGCAACTGATTCTTCCCCCTCCATGGGTGCAGGTGCCCTCTTAGCTGAGGATATGTCAGCATTCCTTTCCCGGGCGCCCATAGGGCTTTGCATTGTAAGACAGGGGATTATTCTTTGGGCCAATCAAAAATTTTATGCCATGACCGGATATGGTGACGGCAGCCTTGAAGGCAAGGCTGGCCGTATTCTCTATCCCACCCAAAAGGCCTATGACCGGGTGGCCGCATTTTTAAATTCAAAAATGAACCGTCTGGGCGAGGCAATGACGGAGACTCGGCTGTCCAGGGCGGACACCACCACCTTTGACTGCCGGATCAGGACCTCCTGGATGGATCCGGACAATCCAGACAAAGGGACCTTGGTCACGGCCTCGGATATCACCGAGTTCAACGCTGTCCAGATTCAGTCCCGGCAGGCGGAAAAAATGGAAGCCATTGGCGTGCTTGCAGGGGGCGTTTCCCATGATTTCAACAATCTGCTCATGGGGATCCAGGGCCATATTTCCCTGATGCGGGTTAATCTGAACCGGCCCGAAAAGGTGGGCGGGCATTTAAGGCAGATGGGCAAGCTGGTGAAAACAGGGGCGGATCTGACCAGCCGCCTTCTGGGGTTTGCCCGGGGAGGGAAATACCAGATTACCATGCTGGACATCAATCAGGTGGTTTCCATTGCCTTGAATGTTTTTCAGCCCGGCCAAAAGGATATTCAAATTCAGGCTGATCTGGCAGACACTCTTTTTTCAGTGGACGGTGACCATTCCCAGCTGGAACAGGTGGTGCTCAACCTTTTGGTCAATGCCTCCCAGGCCATGGTTGACGGCGGGGTGCTGACCATCCAGACCCGTAATCTTAAGATAGGGGAAAATCACGGGTTTCACTTTGAAATTGCGCCGGGTCCCTATGTTGAGATCCTGGTCAAAGATACAGGGATTGGGATGGATGAAACCATTCAAAATAAAATATTTGACCCGTTTTTTTCCACTAAAGCCGCGGGAGATACCAAAGGTAGGGGGCTGGGACTGTCAACGGTATTCGGCATTGTCAAAAACCATGGCGGGTTTATTACGGTGGACAGCCAAAAAGGGGAAGGGTCTGCCTTCAGGGTCTGCCTGCCGGGCTCGGGACGGTCTGCGCCTGAAACCGAAACGGAAAAAGACCCCCGGTTTGAACTCATGCCCAGGGGGAGTGAAACCATCCTTCTTGTGGAGGATGAAGAGGAGATTTTAACCCTGGGAAACGCTTTTTTGGAAAAATTGGGGTATACCCCAATTTTGGCCCGGAACGGACTGGAAGCGGTGGAAATGGTCAGGGCCGGTCACAGCGAAATTGCGCTTGTGGTCCTGGATTTGATCATGCCTGTCATGGACGGCAAAGAGGCTTTTTTCAAGATTCGAGAGATTTCTCCGGAGGTTAAGGTCCTGGTCTCCACCGGGTTTACCGTGGATGAAGAGGTTGAAACCCTTTTGGGAAAAGGGTGTCACGGATTTCTTCAAAAACCCTATTCCATGGATAAATTTTCAAGGACCATTCGCGATATTCTCGACCGGAACGAGTGTTGAGACGACCTGCTTTTTTGGGATAAACGTTTTATTTTTCAGGACAATTTTTACATCTCTCTTTACAAGCACTTTGGCAGATGGTATTTTTGCAGGATCGGTCCATTGATCGGTTTAAGCCTTGTGTAACCAGGCATTAAGCAGGATAAGCGTTATCAGGAGCTTTTTATGGAACATATAGAAATTCGGTTTGGGGATAATATTGAAACACCTGCCACAGAAGAAAAAACCTTTGAGGAGATGTTTCAGTCGGTTAACCCAATGTTCTGTTTTTCAAAGCGGGTGTGGAAGCCCCAGATGGATATATTTGAAACCAGAGAAGAAATTATTATCCAGGCTGAAATGGCCGGGGTGAGGCGGGAAGACATGGTGATTGAGCTTTCCGACAAGGCGGTGAGAATTTCGGGCAACAGGCAGAGCAGCCAGCCCGAACCCACAGCCACATACCGGCTGGCCGAGATCCAGTTCGGGCAGTTTGAGCGGGTGCTCTACCTGCCCAGCGTCATTGATGTGGAAAAGGTCTCTGCATCGTTTTCCAGGGGATTCCTTGAGCTTACCCTGGGCAAATTACTCGGAAAAACAATGAAACAAAAACAGAATATGTCTATGGATTTTCTATAAGGACTACGAATGGATGACTTAAGACATCCCTCTCCCATCAGCACAGACGACATTCCAAACACCCTGCCCATTCTTCCCATTGTGGATACCAATCTGTTTCCCAAGATGGTTCTTCCCCTGGTTTTGATCCAGAAAGAGGCCATTGATTTGATTGATGAAGCCATGGCCGGAAACAGGATGCTGGGCCTGCTTTTGTCCAAACGCTCGGACATTGATTCAAAACATACCGCAGGAGAGCTTCACCGCATCGGTACCGTGGCCATGATTCTCAAGATGTCCAAAATGGAAGATGAAAAAGCCCAGTTGCTGATCCAGGGGCTGAACCGGTTCCGGGTGGTTGAATTTCTCAAGGGAAAGCAGTACATGCAGGCCGACATCTCCGTCCTCAAAAGCAGGAACGCAGACCGGAACAAGGAAAACCGCGCCCTGATGTCCAATATTGTGGACCAGTATGAAAAAATTGTTGACCTGTCCCCGGGACTGCCCTCTGAGATGGGGCATATGGTCAAATCCCTGCAGGAGCCCAATGTTCTGGCCGATATGGTGGCCTCCACCATCAATGCCCCGGTCATGGAAAAGCAGAAAGTCATTGAGCTTTTGGATGTGAACCTGAGACTTAAAAAAGTCACCCGCCTGGTCAATGACCAGCTTGAAATCCTTGAGATGGGTTCCAAGATCCAGAACCAGGTCAAAGAAGACATGGACAAGCGTCAGCGGGAGTATTACCTGCGCCAGCAGCTCAAAGCCATCAAGGAAGAGCTGGGAGAAACCGAAGACGACAGTGTGGAAATCCGGGAGTACCAGGCCCTGATCGAAGAAAAACAATTGCCTGAAGAGGCCAGAAAAGAGGCGGATCGTGAGCTGCTCCGCCTGGGCCGGATGCATCCGTCTTCCTCTGAATATGTGGTTGCCTCCACCTATCTGGACTGGCTGACCTCTTTGCCCTGGAATGAAACCTCCCAGGAACGGCTTTCCATTAAAGAGGCCCGCCAGGTTCTGGATCGTGACCATTACGGCCTTGAAAAACCCAAAAAAAGAATATTGGAATACCTGGCCGTCCGGAAATTAAAAAAAGACTCCAAAGGCCCGATCCTCTGTTTTACAGGACCGCCCGGCACGGGTAAAACCTCTTTGGGCCAGTCCATTGCCAAGGCCATGGGCCGGGAATTTGTCCGCATTGCCCTGGGGGGCGTCAGGGATGAGGCTGAAATCCGCGGCCACCGCAGGACTTATGTGGGGGCGCTGCCCGGAAGGATCATCCAGCATCTGAGAAAGGCGGGCAAGAAAAATCCCGTGTTCATGCTGGACGAAATTGACAAGGTCAACTCCTCCTACCACGGGGATCCCTCATCTGCTTTGCTCGAGGTTCTGGATCCTGAACAAAACCATACCTTTATTGATCATTATCTGGATGTGGCCTTTGACCTGTCCGATGTCATGTTTTTGACCACGGCCAATGTGCTTCATACCATTCCCGCCCCTTTGCGGGACCGGATGGAGGTGCTGGAACTGAGCGGGTATACCCAGGAAGAAAAACTCAAGATCGCCACACGATACCTTATTCCCCGCCAGCGTGAGGCCAACGGCCTTAAATCCGGCCAGGTCAGGATCACCCCGGGCGCGGTTAAAAAAATTATTTCAGGCTATACAAGGGAGTCGGGCCTGCGGAACCTGGAGCGGCGCATCGGGGCCATCTGCCGGGGCGTGGCGGCTAAAATTGCCGAACAAGAGGTCAAAACCCTGACCATAGGCTTGAATGAGCTTGGGCAGTTTCTGGGCCCGGTTCAGAATATGCCGGACATGGCCAAACGGATCAATACCCCCGGGGTGGTGGTGGGACTTGCCTGGACCCCTGTGGGCGGGGAAGTCCTTTTTGTGGAGGCGGTATCCATGAAGGGAGGCAAGGGACTGACATTGACCGGCCAGCTCGGGGATGTCATGAAAGAGTCGGCCTCAACCGCCTTAAGCTATATCCGGTCCAATGCTAAAAAACTCTCATTGGATGAGTCTTTTTTTGATACCCATGATATTCATATTCATGTGCCCGAAGGCTCCATTCCTAAAGATGGCCCCTCAGCCGGGGTGACCATGCTCACCGCCCTGGCCTCTTTGATCGCGGACAAAAAGGTCAGGCCCCGAATGGCCATGACCGGAGAGATTACCCTCAGGGGCGAGGTCCTGCCTGTGGGCGGGATCAAGGACAAGGTCATTGCCGCCCACAGGGGCGGTATTCGCACCTTGATTCTCCCCCAGTGGAATAAAAAAGACATGGAAGACGTACCCGCCTACATCCAGTCCAGGATGGAATTTCTTTTTACCGATAAAATGGAAGATGTCCTTGATATCGCTCTGCAATAAATTATGAAAAATAAATTTACCCCGTATCTGATTATTTTGATCTCTTGTCTTGCCCTGGCCTGTGCCGGGTGCGCCTCAAAAGTGAAAGACCCTTACAAAGGCCAACATCGGCCGCCCAAGAAAACAAGTTCGGGCAAAACCCCTGCCACCCAGAGGCCCTATACCATAAAGGGAAAACAATATGTGCCCCTGGCCACGGCCAGCGGGTATGTGGAAAAGGGAACCGCCTCCTGGTATGGTAAAAAATTTCATGGCCGGAAAACCTCCAACGGAGAAACCTATAATATGTATGCCATGACCGCGGCCCATAAAACCTTGCCCATGAACACCTGGGTCAGGGTGGAAAATTTGAACAATGGTCAGCAGATTCAGGTGCGGGTCAATGACCGGGGGCCGTTTGTCACAGGAAGGATTATTGATCTGTCCTATTCCGGGGCCCATAAAATCGGCATGGTCGGTCCTGGCACGGCAAGGGTGAGGGTCACGGCTTTGGGCCGGGCCACCTCCTATTCCAAAAAAGACCATACACCTGTGGCATTCAAGCCTGTGGATTATTGGAAGGGCAATTTCACCGTACAGGTGGGGGCCTTCAAGGTGAAAACCAATGCAGAGGCCTACCGCAAAAAATTATCTGCCACCTATCTTAACGCCCATATTGTCCCGTATGAAGATGACCGGGGGCAGTTTTACCGGGTAAGGATCGGAAAGTTTTCCAATCTCAAGGATGCGGTCAGGTTCAGTGACCAGCTTGAGGGGTTCGGCCACACCTTTGCCGTTGCCGAGTAAATTTATGACACATACGATTTTTTTAGACCGGGACGGGGTGATCAATGTGGATTCTCCTGATTATATCAAAACCCCGGATGAGTTTCACTTTATTCCCCGAAGTCCCGAGGCCGTTGCCTTGCTGACAGCCCACGGGTTTGAGGTGGTGATCATTACCAACCAGTCTGCTGTCGGGCGCAAGATGATTACCCAAAAGACCCTGGAGGCGATTTTTGACCGGATGACCGCCGGGGTGGAAGCGGCCGGGGGGCGGATAAAGGATATTTTTTTCTGCCCCCATGCCCCGGATGAAAACTGCCCTTGCAGAAAACCTTTGCCCGGCCTTATTATTCAGGCGGTTGACCGCCACAGGATGGATCTTGAAAAAGCGGTGATGGTGGGGGATTCAGCCAAGGATATTGAATGCGGGATTGCTGCCGGCTGCGCAAACAATATTCTGGTGGCCACGGGCAACGGGCACAAGGCCTTGGCCTTGCTTTCAGACCGCAATATTATCCCTGATTTTTTTGCCCAGGACCTTTACGCGGCGGCCACCTGGATTATTTCCACCCTTGCCCCCCTGCCATGATCACCATCAAAGGAAAGCTTTCCCGCATCACCTACCAGAATCCTGACAACCATTATACGGTCTGCCGGGTGAGGCTGCCGAAGGTGGTTGAGCCGGTTACCGTGGTCGGCCACCTGGCCGGGGTGGCTGAAGGCGAGCAATTGACCCTGAACGGATCATGGATTTCCCATCCCAAATACGGGGACCAGTTCAAGACGGATACCTATGAGGTCACCCTGCCTGATACAATCTTAGGCATCCGAAAATATCTGGGATCCGGCCTGATCCCGGGGATCAGTGCCTCCCTTGCCGACAGGATCGTGGATACCTTGGGTGAAGATACCCTTGAGGTGATTGAAAATCAGCCGGAAAAGCTGCTGGATGTCCACGGCATTGGCAAGGCCAAGAAAAATTTGATCGAAAAGGCCTGGAACGCCCATCATTCCGTCCGGCGGGTGATGCACTTTCTTCAGGGGAGTCCCGTGGGGGTCGCCCATGCCGGGACCATATTGAAAACCTACGGAAATGGCGCTCTTGACGTTCTTAAAACCGATCCCTATCTTCTGGCAAAAGATATCCCTGCCATCGGGTTCAGGGCCGCAGATCGCATGGCCAGAGCGGCCGGCATCCCCAGAGATGATGAAAACCGTCTGGCTGCCTGCCTTGTCTGTCAACTCATTCTTTTGGCGCAGGAGGGGCATGTATACGGAGAAAAGCAGGCCTTGATCCGGGGATGTGCCCGGCAGACCGGGGTGGACCCTCGGATGTTTGAACCGGTTTTATCCAAGTTATCAGATCAAAAAGAGGTGGTGGCAGAAGACAACTGCATCTATCTTTACCGGCTTTACCAGGCTGAACAAGGGATTGCCCGCAGGATACAGGCACTCTTGTCCATGCCGGCACGACAATTTGCCATCAATGAAGACCAGATCACGGAGAAGGTGCTCTCCACCATGGCGGTAAGGCTTTCCAAAGAGCAGCTGGATGTGGTGACACAGATTCTGGCCCAGAAAGTCTCCATTATCACAGGGGGGCCGGGTACTGGAAAGACCACCCTGGTCAGGGCCCTTTGCACGGTGTTCAAAGGGCTGGATCTCAAGGTGGTGCTAAGCGCGCCAACGGGCCGGGCCGCCCGCAGGCTTTCAGAGGTCACAGGTAAAAAAGCCTTTACCCTGCACAAGCTTTTAGGGTTTGACCATGAAACCGGGACCTTTGGGAAAAACTTTGCCAACCCTCTGGACCTGGATCTTTTTGTGGTGGATGAAGCCTCCATGGTGGATACTTTTTTGATGTACCGCCTGGTGGAGGCCATGCCCGCAGGCGCCAGCCTGATCCTGGTGGGAGACACCTTTCAGCTGCCCTCGGTGGGGCCGGGCAATGTATTGTCCGATCTTATCGAGTCAAAATGTGTGGAGATTTTTTCGCTGACCCGGATTTTTCGCCAGGCCCTTGAAAGCCCTATTGTCATGCATGCCCATGCCATACGCAAAGGCCGGATGCCCGATATAAAATCGGCCGGGCCTGATACGGCATCTGAGTTTTACTTTATTGAAACCCGGGAGCCCTCCCGGGTGGTTGAGACCATTTCAGAACTTTGCGCAAAGCGGATTCCCAAGGCCTTTCCCCATATTGAAGAGGTCCAGGTTCTCACCCCCATGCACCGGGGGGAAGCCGGCACCATCAACCTCAATCAGCAGCTCCAGGCGGTCCTCAACACCTCGGCCGGGGGCATTGAGAGTCATGGGGTGGTTTTCAAGCCCGGAGACAAGGTCATGCATCTTAAGAACAACTATGAAAAAGAGGTGTTTAACGGGGATATCGGCCGGGTGGCAGAGGCGGACAAGACCAAGGGAAAAGTGGTGGTGGACTATGAGGGCCGGAGAGTTCCCTATGAACTGCTCGAACTGGACGAACTTACCCTGGCCTATACCATTTCCGTACACAAGTCCCAGGGCTCGGAATATCAGGCCGTGATCATTGCCCTGACCCTTCCCCATTTTCTCCTTCTTCAGCGAAATCTGCTCTATACCGCCATGACCCGGGGAAAACACCTGGTCATCATTGTGGGCTCTTCTAAGGCCTTTGAAACCGCGTTTGAAAACAATAAAACCGCCCTGCGTCTTTCCGGACTCAAGCAGCGGCTGATAGATGTTTAGGCGGGTTGACCACCGTTGAACCTGCCCCTGTTTTTTGGGTGTTGAAAAACAAGTTCCTGGTAATGTTGGGCATTATTTTTCTTGCATCGTTTTCCCGGGTCTGATATCCGATGGTGGTGTGTTTTCAATGGAATTAAAAATTCTGAATTTTCAATAATTTAAAGGGGCAGGTCATGAAAAAAGGGTTTCTTGTCATTGCTGTACTTGTTTTAGCCGGAATTCCGGGGATGCTTTTTTTCAACGGTATTCTCATGGAGAGGACCGTTCAAAAAGGGTTCCAGGATATCAACCAGATGTATAGTCAGACCGGATCGGATCTGAAACTTGCCATTGTTGAATATGACAGAGGGCTTTTTGACACCCGGTTTGAGTGGAAAATCGACTTTGGCAGCCTTGAACCGGTATACGGCATCAAGGATATACGCTTTGTGGAAACCGCCTCCCATGGGTTTTTAGGCATTACGTCTGAAACCAGCCTGGAAAAAAATCTCTGGTTTACCGATTGGGTCAATACCCATCTGAACGGGAAAAATCCTTTGAAAATCCAGACCCGGTACGCGGTTTCCGGCCCCATTGTCAGCACCATCTCCCTGGATGAATTTTCAATTACCCCCCCCCAAGTCCCCCCCCCCTCAGTGTCAAGGGTCTTGACATGACCGTCTCTGTGGACAAAAGCTTTGAAAAAATAGAGTTCCAGGGCAACTGGGCCGGGCTTTTTGAGAATGAGGAAAACGGGATAGGGCCCGTCCATTTTGATTCCCAGATGACCCGTCTGACCCGGTTGCTCTGGCAGGGTAAGGGATCCATGACTGTGGATCGGTTTACCATTGATGAAGACCAGGAGAAGATTGATCTGTCCAATCTTGCCCTGACCTACCATATGACGGCCACTGAAGATAAAAAAGAGTTAAACCTGGGTATGGGCATGACCGCAGACCAGGTGGACTTTAACGGTCAGGACCTGTCCGGCTGGTCTTTCCAGGTCGGGGTAAATCATATGGACGCCCAGGCCTATGAAAATCTTATCCTTTTGTATTCAAAAATTACCAACCAGTATCTCTCCCAGATGTCCAACCCCAATATCCAGCCCGAAGAGATTCAGGCAATTATGGGAGGTGCCATGGCAAAGAACAGCGCTCAGATTATGGCCGAGGTTGAAAAACTGCTGAAAAAGGGACTTGAAATTCAGGTGTCCCAGGTGGACATGAAGTTGCCCCAGGGTAAAATTGAGGGCCGGTTTCTGCTGGGGCTGAAAAAAAATATCTCCCTGGCCCAGTTTATTTTGTTTGCAGGCCAGCCGTCCCTGGCCCTGGACTATTTTTCCCTTGAATCAGAGCTTTGCATGCCCCGGGAACTGGCAGGTCCAAGGCAGGATTTAACCGCTCCGGTTTTTCCGGGAATGGAGACCGGGCTTTTTGTCCCCAAAGGGGATAGACTCTGCCATGGGGCAGAGACCAAGGATGGCAAGCTCTATCTCAACGGAACCCAAGTGGTTCTGGATCAGCCCTAATACTTTCATGGGTAGGCGGCCCCGGCATGCAGGCTCCGGCGGTTGAAATGACAACCAAAGGATGGGACTGCCGCTATGCCGGCCACCTTTTGAATTTAGTGCCAAAAGATTCTGGCATGGCCAGACCCTTGTCCTAAAAAAGAATTAAGATATTGAATTTTTTAATAATACCTGTTAAAAAGAAGTTTTGATTTTTAACAGGGGATGCGCAATGCACTATGAGGGTATGATTATCCGGCCGCCCAGTGAGGCCAACAGTATTTTGCTCCAGGTCACCCTGGGATGCTCCCATAATAAATGCACCTTTTGCGGGACGTTTCGGGGCAAGCGGTTCAACATCAAGAAAGATGATGTGATTTTTGAGGACATTGAGTTTGCAAGGGCCAATTGCCGGTGCCAGAACCGGTTGTTCCTCTGCGACGGGGATGCCATGATCATTCCCCAGAAACGGCTGGTTCCCATTCTTGAACGGATAAGAGACCGCCTGCCCTGGGTGGAGCGGATCGGCGTCTATGCCAATACCAAGAGCATCAAGATGAAAACCCCTGAAGAGCTGCGCCAATTACGCGACCTTGGGGTGAAAATTGCCTATATGGGCCTTGAATCCGGTGATGACAAGGTGTTAAAGGCCATCAATAAAGGGGCGGATTCCCAGAAAATGATCACCATGGGCAAAAAGCTCAAGGCGGCCGGGATCAAGGTCTCGGTTACCGTGCTTTTGGGCCTTGGGGGCCGAAAAGGTTCCTTGGATCATGCCCGGGAAACCGGCCGGGTCCTCACGGCCATGGATCCTGAATATGTGGGCGCCTTAAGCCTGATGCTGATTCCGGGCACAGAACTCCACGACCAATACCAGGCCGGGGAATTTCCCCTCTTAGGCCCTGAAGAAATGCTGACCGAGCTTGGGGCGATGATTGCCGCCACCACATTGACGGACGGGCTTTTCCACGCCAATCATGCCTCCAATTACCTTCCCATCCGGGCCCGGCTGCCCAGGGACAAGGAAGAAACACTTGAACTGATATCACAGGCTCTCAAGGGAAAGGTTCCTTTAAAACCTGAATCCATGAGAGCCTTGTAACTTTTTTACTATTTTTTAGGAGATTTGTACCATGGCTGATGCCAATGAAACCCTTGATCAACTGACGGTGAGTACCATTCGCGCTCTGTGCATGGATGCGGTTCAAAAGGCCAATTCCGGCCATCCCGGCGGACCCATGGGCCTTGCCCCTGCCGCCTATGTGCTGTTTAAACGTTTTTTAAAGCAGAACCCTGCCAATCCCTCATGGATCGACCGGGACCGGTTTGTCCTTTCAGGGGGCCATTGTTCTTCCCTGCTTTACAGCATGCTTTACTTGTTTGGATATGGGTTAAAATTGGATGATCTCAAGGATTTCAGACAATGGGGCTCCAAGACCCCGGGACATCCCGAATACGGGGAAACCGCCGGAGTTGAAACCACCACAGGCCCCCTGGGCCAGGGCGTGGCCAATGCCGTGGGCATGGCCATGGCCGAACGTCACATGGCCGCCCGGTTCAACAAGGAAGACCAGGAATTGATCAACCACCACACCTATGCCATCTGCGGTGACGGCGACCTTATGGAAGGGGTCACCATGGAAGCGGCATCCCTGGCAGGCCATCTGGGCCTGGGCCGGCTGATTGTCATCTATGACGACAACTCCATCACCATTGAGGGAAAGACCGATATCGCCTTTACTGAAAATACAAAGGCCAAATTTGAAGCCATGAACTGGCATGTGGTGGAAGTTGAGGACGGCAATGACCTTGGCGCCATTGAAAAGGCCATTCAGGCCGGTAAAGACGCCGTTGGCCGTCCCTCATTGATCAAGGTGTCCACTCACATTGCCTATGGCAGTCCCAACAAGCAGGATACCCCGGATGCCCATGGCGCGCCTCTGGGAGCAGAAGAGATCAAACTGGTCAAAGCATTCTACGGACTGCCCCAGGACAAGGATTTTTATGTGCCCGAAGAGGTGCTGGAAAATACCCGCAAGGCCCTGGCCTACGGGGATCAGGCTGAAAGTGAATGGCAGGAGGTCTTTGGCGAATATAAGGGTCAGTTCCCGGATGAGGCCGGCCTTTTCGTGGATGCGATTTCAGGTTTCCTTACCCAGGGCTGGGAAAAGGAAATTCCGGTATTTAAAACCGAAGACGGTCCTGTGGCCACCCGTGCGGCATCCGGCCAGGTACTGAACGCCATTGCCAAAAACCTGCCCGTACTCATGGGCGGGTCTGCAGACCTTGCCCCTTCCAATAAGACCTATCTGAGCTGTTCCGAAGAGTTTCAAAAAGAGGCCTGGGGGGGACGAAATATTCGATTTGGTGTGCGGGAGCATGCCATGGGCGCCATCATGACCGGTATGTACCTGCATTCGGGTGTCCGTCCCTACGGCGGCACCTTTCTGGTCTTTGCCGATTATATGCGGGGCGCCATAAGGGTGGCCTCTTTGATGAAACTGCCCATTATCTATGTGTTTACCCATGATTCCGTTGCCGTGGGCGAAGATGGCCCCACCCATCAGCCGGTTGAACACCTGGCCTCCTTACGGGCCATCCCCGGTCTTAATGTGATCCGCCCGGCAGATGCCAATGAGACGGCCATGGCCTGGCAGAAGGCATTGACCCGCTCTGACGGCCCCACTGCCCTGATTTTAAGCCGCCAGAAACTGCCCACCCTGGACATGTCCGTAAAAGACGGAGATTCCATCTGGGGCGGTTATACGGTTAAAGATGCAGGCAAAGAGGCCCAGATGCTGCTCATTGCCACAGGTTCCGAGGTTCACATCTGCGTTGAAGCCTCGGGAATTCTGGAAAAAGAGCATAATATCAAGGCCTCTGTGGTCTCTTTACCCTCGTGGGAACTCTTTGAAAAAGCCTCTGCCCCTTACCGGGAAAGAATTTTACCGCCCGGCATCACCAAACGCCTGGCCGTTGAAGCCGGGATTTCCATGGGCTGGGACAAGTATGTGGGAGACCAGGGAAAGACCATTTCCATAGACCGGTTTGGTGCATCCGCACCCGGCGGCACCGTGCTCAAAGAATTTGGGTTCTCTGCTGAAAACATCGTGAAAAATGCTCTGGAGTTGTAATTTCCAGGGTTGAGAAATTTTCGGGCCGGCACAGGCCGCCTTTACAGGTGATCTGTGCCGGTTTTTTTAAAATTAAAGTTTGTAATACTGTAGCGACCGTAACCCGAATCTTTCATAACCTGAAGGTCAGAATTTGAGGAAGCTGGATATTAATATTATTTAAATACAGTAATTTATGGTTGCTTGCCAAGCCAATTTTATTCGTGAAATATGCGGGATAAAGGGTCCGGCATTAGGACAGCAAACTTGTCTTTCTTGTTTTTTACTCCAGTCCGGACAAAGGAGGAACGATGATGCAGTTTTCTGTTAAAACCCAGGCACGTACCCAGATGATCGATGTTACATCCCAGGTCCAAGAGGCGGTGACGGCTTCCGGGATCAAACAGGGCCTGGTCCATGTCTATTCCATGCACACCACAGGGGCCGTCACCATCAATGAAAATGCAGATCCTGCCGTGGAAAAAGATATTCTCTCCTGCATCAACAAGGTTATCCCCTGGGACGATAATTTTTCCCATATGGAAGGCAATTCCGCCGCCCACATCAAGGTCAGCCTGTTCGGCCCTTCAGAGACCATTCCCCTGGACCGGGGGCAACTGGTCCTGGGCACCTGGCAGGGGATCTTTTTTTGCGAATTTGACGGGCCAAGGCAGAGAAAGGTCAATGTGACCATTCTTGAGGGTGCCTGACCCCTGCTAAAAACGCTCCCCTGGGCAAATCCATAAACAATTTTTCACCTACCCGGAAAGATGCGAAAAGCACTTGTGAATCTATGAAAAAGTGCTTGGTTATGGTATATGCAGCATATGGACAAGGGCAACCTTAATGCGGCTCAGGAACTGGCGCCAATTTAATTTTGCAAGAACAGATAAAGGTGGGCCAGAATAAACTCTGGGGTGAGAAAAACACAAAAAGCGTACAGTCAGCGACTATGAAAATATGGGATCAAAACAAGTATCAGCAGGCATGGCATTTTTCTTCTAATATCCACAAGGATCAAAGATTACCGGGAAGTGACATTCCTTATATCAACCATCTCGGTCTGGTGGCAATGGAGGCGACAGCTGCGGTTGCCCACGATGATGTCGGCAATCCAGATCTTCTGGTTTTATGTGCGGTGTTACATGACGCGATGGAAGACACACCCGCCACCTATGAAGAGATAAAAAAGAACTTTGGCGTTGACATTGCAAACGGCATTTTAGCGCTCACTAAAAATACTGAGCTGCCGTCAAAATCAGCACAGATGCAAGACAGTTTCTGTCGAATAAAAAAACAGCCAAAAGAAGTGTGGATGGTCAAGCTGTGCGATCGTATTACCAATTTACAGCCCCCCCCCCTCAGCATTGGGATAAACCAAAGATGATCTCATACCAAGAGGAGGCGCAGCTGATATTAGAAAACCTGGGCAAAGCAAGTCCTTTTCTTGCACAAAGATTAAATGAAAAAATTATTCACTACGATCGGTATTATCAAAAAAATAATTTTTAGGAAAAAATTCGATGTTTCTCAATGCAGACAGTATCAAAAAGCATTCCTTTGAACTTAATGAAAAAGAGCAATGGTTTTTCTTCAAAGATCGTAAGGTCTATTTTGAACAAGTCGTGTACTCTTATTGTAGCGAGGTGGTTCATTCGGTCAATAATGTGTTTGAAGGCAAAGAGCTTACCTTGGAACTGCACCTTCAGGATAAAACTGCGATCATTCTCTCTGTGGACAGCAACCACACCAAAGATGGCAAATACCAGACCCTATATCGGCTTAATCACGAATTGACAGGTTTTAGACAGAAACAGATAGAGCAGCGGTATAAAAACGGGGATGAGGTCATTTTCGGCGTGAAGAAAAAGCCGTGCGTCTTGGTTGTGAAAAACGGCATTGTGCGGGTGCGGTATACCGACAAACCTGAATTCAAAGCACTCAAGGTCAGGTACGATATGGGCAGGCGCAAATTAATACTTAAGGGAGAAGGCAAAGTAAAACAAAGGGTTGATATCGATTCCATATCTGACAATGTGTCGATGCTGATGATTGTTGGGAATGTTCAGAATTCTGTGTCACGGTTTCGGTTCCCGGATCTGCCTCAGCGCCAGCGGAAGTAAAAGTCAGGTCCGAGAATGGGCCTTCAATCAGCCACGTCGGAGGAGTTGACTTTTGCTGGAGTGGAGTTCCTGGAACCATCTTTTCCATCTGTAAATAAATCCCTATCAAATTCCCAGCTCTTTATCCAGCCGGCCTTCAAAGAAAATTGCCAACTGGGAAATTGTCAGTGACCAATTTTGAATCGGCATTGTCCATTTTTTACTGGCGTTCTGGATCCCCATGTAAAGCAGCTTTAACAGGCTGTCCTGGTTCGGGAATGATCCCTTTGTTTTGGTCAGTTTTCGAAACTGTCGATGCACAGCCTCAATGGTATTTGTGGTGTATATTATCCGTCGAATCTCTTCTGGATATTTAAAGAAATGACTGAGGCGTTCCCAGTTGTTCCGCCAGGATTTTATCACAATCGGGTATTTGTCATTCCATTTATTTTCCAAGATATCCAGTTCTTCTTCGGCCAGATCCTTATTGACCGCTTTATAAACACGTTTTAGATCTGCCATAAATTCCTTTTTATTTTTGGAACCAACGTATTTCAATGAATTTCGGATCTGGTGGACTACGCAGAGTTGAACTTCTGTGTCCGGGAATATGGTCTCAATGGCCTCGGGAAAACCTTTTAGACCATCAACACAGGCAATCAGGATATCTTTTACCCCTCGGTTTGAAAGGTCTGTTAACACCTGCAGCCAGAAGTTCGCACCCTCATTCTCGGATATGTACAGCCCAAGAACCTCTTTGCGGCCCTCGATATTCACCCCAAGAATTGTGTAAACGGCCTTGCTGCGGACCTTTCCGTTTTCTCGTACTTTATAATGTATGGCATCAAGCCATACGATTGGGTACACATTTTCCAACGGCCTGGCCTGCCATTCTTTGACGGTATGGATGATTTTATCGGTAATGGTGCTCAGAGTGGCATTTGAAATCTCAAGTCCATAGATTTCCTGTAAATGGGAAGCCATATCATTATAACTCATGCCCAGGCCGTAAAGGGCTATTATCTTTCTTTCAATTTCATCGCTGAGCGTTGTCTGATGTTTTTTGACGATCTGTGGAGAGAAGGTTCCGGCCCTGTCACGCGGGGTTTCCAGCTCAAATTTACCATCCAGGGATTTAATGGTCTTTTTGCTTTTTCCATTACGGCGGTTGGCAGAAACTTCCTGCCCGAGATGGGACTCCAACTCTCCTTCAAGAGCAGCTTCAGCAAGATTTTTGATTAATGATGTAAGGACGCCGCCCTTACCTGTGAAGGGTTTACCTTCCTGGATGCCTTTAAGGGCTTTTTGAAAATCAAATTCGGTGTTTTCTTCGGTCATGTCAGTTCTCCTTATTTAGCTGAGTATATCAGCTTTCATTCAACTGACACAGAATTTTGAACGCCCTCTCGGATCTGGTGGACTACGCAGAGTTGAACTTCTGTGTCCGGGAATATGGTCTCAATGGCCTCGGGAAAACCTTTTAGATCATCAACACAGGCAATCAGGATATCTTTTACCCCTCGGTTTGAAAGGTCTGTTAACACCTGCAGCCAGAAGTTCGCACCCTCATTCTCGGATATGTACAGCCCAAGAACCTCTTTGCGGCCCTCGATATTCACCCCAAGAATTGTGTAAACGGCTTTGCTGCCGACCTTTCCGTTTTCTCGTACTTTATAATGTATGGCATCAAGCCATATGATTGGGTACACATTTTCCAACGGCCTGGCCTGCCATTCTTTAACGGTATGAATAATTTTATCGGTAATAGCGCTAAGGGTGGCATTTGAAATCTCAAGTCCATAGATTTCCTGTAAATGGGCAGCCATGTTATTATAGCTCATGCCCAGGCCGTAAAGGGCTATTATCTTTCTTTCAATTTCATCGCTGAGCGTTGTTTGGTGTTTTTTGACGATTTGTGGAGAGAAGGTTCCGGCCCTGTCACGTGGGGTTTTTAGCTCAAATTTACCATCCAGGGACTTAATGGTCTTTCTGCTTTTTCCATTACGGCGGTTGGCAGAAATTTCCTGTCCGAGATGGGACTCCAACTCTCCTTCAAGAGCAGCTTCCGCAAGATTTTTGATTAATGATGTAAGGACGCCGCCCTTACCTGTGAAGGGTTTACCTTCCTGAATACCTTTAAGAGCTTTTTGAAAATCAAATTCGGTGTTGTCTTCGGTCATGTCAGTTCTCCTTATTTAGCTGAGTATATCAGCTTTGATTCAACTGACACAGAATTTTGAACGCCCTTTTAAAAGACGCGCCATGTCCGGGGTAATGCCCTCAATTTTAAGGGAGATTTTTTGATCATGATTGTAAAATTCCAGGAAATAAGCGTGCAGGCCCATGGTGTACACCTGTTTTTCCTTTTCCCCCGGGGTTGGTTCTGCCCCCCGGCCTGTTTGGACAAAGGGGTCTCCCACAAGATCATATTGGTTTCAGGCTTTCAACCACTGATGCAGCATTGTTCTGATCTGTTCTTCGGATAAGTCATTTATCATACCTATGTTTCTGTATGTGAAGTCTGTGGGAGTTTTTGCCTTAGGGTATCAGATATTTTTATTCCCTGTCTTTCAAGATACTTTTTTCGGACAAACCAATACAGTATGGAACTTAACCAAATGCCTAAGAAGACAAAACCGGTGACGTAGTCGGCCAGGAATCCGAATATGAAAATTCCCAAAAATACAATAAAACAACCGATCCAGGTAAACCCGCGCCAGAAGGGCGAAAATTGAATACCCGCACGGGCAAAGACCTCCGGGGCAACCTTTGGCATACGAAATACGGCAAAAGCACCGAGCAACTGGATCACCATGAGGCCAAAAACAACCATAAGTGCGTATTTCTCAAGATCTGCCGAGAACAGAACCCCAATAATGGAAAGCAAAGTAATGAGAAAGATTGTCATCTCCGGTGTTTTGTATTTTGGGTGTATTCTCATGAAGACCTCCGGAATCAGCTTGTCATTGCTCCAGGCAAATATTTCTCGGGCTCCCATGAGAATCATGGTGTTCACAGTCGTGGCCATGGCCAGCAGCGCTCCTAAGGCAAGAAAATTAACGCCCCACTGGGGCAGAAAGGTTGCCGCCGCCGTCAGTATGGCAGTGGACCCGAGGGCCGAGGCCTCACTCCACAATAAATTACCGGTAAGGGCATAGGTCTGCAGGACGTACAGGGTTCCAATAATAATCATGGAGATAATGATGCTTCTCGGGATATTTTTTTTGGGATTTTTCACTTCACCTGCCACCTTGACAACGGCAATAACCCCGCCCCATGAAAAAGAGGCAATGGCGACCACCGTTATAAAGGCCCCCATCCCTTTGGGAAAAAGTTCGGTATGCAATCCGGGGTCCATGTTAAGACAGCCGCCAATGCCGAAGATGAGCATGGCCAAAATAAAAATGGCCATCATAGCCACCTGGATCTTTTCAAACACCCCCACTCCCAGCCAATTGATCAGGGAAAGAAAAAGAATCACCAGTACCGCATAAACAATGACCGGTATCTGGGGAAAATAAACGGAAAGGTATTCCCCAAATCCCCAGGCTACAAGGCAGTTGGTGCAGATAATTCCGATACAAACCGCCAGAGATGAAGTGAATCCGGCCACAGGAGAAACCCAGCGGGTAATGGCAATATAGTTCGCCCCTGTCACGGGCAGAGCCGAACCCGGCTGGATTAGGTAAAGGGCGGCAAATAAGGCGGGCAGGGCCGAACATGCATAGGCAAGATAGAGGCTGGGGCCTGTCATGCCTGCAAGGCTTGGAATCAGGAC
This sequence comes from Desulfobacter sp., assembly GCA_028768545.1. Taxonomy (NCBI): domain Bacteria; kingdom Pseudomonadati; phylum Thermodesulfobacteriota; class Desulfobacteria; order Desulfobacterales; family Desulfobacteraceae; genus Desulfobacter; species Desulfobacter sp. Next base: position 406,407 of record CP054838.1, on the reverse strand, counting down.
AAAAATGGATCCGCCGACGACGAAACCAACGATCAATCCGACAGCCCCCATCAGGGAAATGGATCTTTCAAGTTTTTCTGGCATGGCACCTCCTGTGTTAAAAAAGGTTGATTGTGGGAAGATTATTGTTTTAAAATGCCTGAATTCTTGACTTGGCCCCCTTGGAGCGGCCGGTGTCCACCATGGCACAGCCCTCCTTATACAGGCTGCCGTTCAGCGTATCCTCCCTGGCCCCGTGGATAAGCTGTTTAGCAAGTTTTAAAGCATACGGATCCTTGGCCGCCAGTTTCTCAGCACGGCAACGCAGGTGGTCATCCAGGGTTTCAGGTGTACAGACCTCGGTAACCAGGCCGAATTCCAGGGCTTTTTCTGCCGTAATCTCTTCTCCGAGAAGCATCATCTGTTTGGCCCGGCTTTCCCCGATCAAACGGGGGAGGATATTTATGGAACCGTTTGAAAAAAAGATTCCCATATCCAGTTCAGGCATCAGTATCCTGGTGTTGTCAGCAGCAATTCGTAAATCACTTCCCAGAGTATGTTCGACCCCCCCCCGACAACCCAGCCGTGATATCCGACGATAATAACCCCGGGGTGCTCAGTCATGGCTGAAGTCACATCCTGCCAGGCCCAGAGGAAGCGGTTTGCCTCTGATTCCAGCCCGGGTTCTGTTATGAGTGTATTGGTGTACTTGAGGTTGGCACCAAAGGTAAAATTTTTTCCCTGGGCACGGTAGATCATACAGATATCTTTTTGGGCTCTGCTCTCTTTAAATGCTTGGACCAGGTCGGTGAGCGTGGTGAGATCAAACGGATTGGACGGGCGCATTCCCATTTTCCCGGTTATACCGCTGGCACTGGATTGTGCATGTTTGCCATCTGCTTCAGGCAGTTCCAACGCCCTGCTTTATAAAATGATCGCAGCATAATCATTTTTTCTGCATTCTCCCGATACCAAAAGATGCATGGACCTTTAAGACGTAAATTCACGACTCTCCGAATCGAACTTTCAATAGCACCGCTGCCAATAGGTAAGTTCAACGCTTTTACAGTTGAAAAATTAAGCCTCAGTTCATTGCGCACAAAATAATCCCGTTCCGTCTTGATAGCCTTACTGTTTCTGCCTCTACAAAGCTTCTGGACGGCCTGTACCACCTCAATCGCCTTTCCCTTCAGCAGAAGACCTCGCTGCTTCGATACCCAGCGTTTGCGTTCCTTGGATGACCAGGTCTTCCTTAAGCCTGCTACTGTACCCAGATGCTCAACTGCATGGTAGAAATCGAGAAGTTCATACACACGCTCAGGAGCCAAACCCAATGCTTTTAGCAGTCCGGGGATTCGATTCCAAATCCAATGTGCCCCATCTGCAACAAACAGTATTTTGTCTGAGTTCTGAATATGAAGGGAGTTCAAATAACCCTTTAACAAGTGGAATACACCATCCGGTCCATTGAAACAGCCATCAATAAATGGTGAAAAGCTTTTTTCTTGTTTTCTATGGGCGTCCACTACATAAATGATCAAAAGCTTGGGTTCTCGCCATGCCCCACGAAATCGGGTTCTATCCTTTTGGGTTTTTGGTCCCCTTTTCTTCTCTCTGAGCCGAGTGCGGCCACCATCAGTGCTGATAACGACTCGCCGCCCTTCAAGTAAATCTCCATCATTTAATGGGATTCGGCCCGCTTGTTGTTCGGCTCGAGCCCGCTCTGCGTACCGATAGGTCAGTTTACGGATGACCTTTATACCCAACGTCATCCCACGGTCACAAAGCACTTGACGGACTTCTTCAAAAGAACTTAATAAGGCTGACCAAGAACTCACCATAGAAGCCAAAGCAGGCGAGCAGCGATCATGGATTCCAAGAAGGATTAAACCAGCGTATGCACCTTTATATCTTTTTCCTTTTCGGCGGTCACAGGACCTTCGATAGTATCGAACATGAATATCAACCGAACTATCTGTACAAAGCTGAATCCAAACTGTCTCAAGCCCTTCGCTTTTCATCCGTCCCGGCCAATTGGACATCAATTCTTTTTCTTGGTCGACCTGTTCAGAGGAATCTACTGAGGCCTGGATCTTTTTTTTAAAAAAAAGGCGCTTATCCGATTTGTATATTCAAGGATTTCCTGCTCTATCTGTTCTAATTCGTTAGCGTTACGAACCAAGCGATTTGGATCTTCTTCCAGTTTTTTGAGGCATGCAAGGACTTCATCAACAGTATTACAATCTTCAGCTTTCTTCATTAGCACAATCCATTTATGTTCATTTCAGCGTAACAGAGGATATCATTCTTTTTGCTCTAAAAGACAGGCCTTTTTAAAACCGGGAAAATGGGAATGCGCCCGATTGGACTGTTCCGGATTGCCCAGAGAAATGGTGCCGATACGATTTTTTGTCTGGTAATGGACAGGTGTAGACATTATGCGTTACCTTTCAATAAGTTAGTGATACGGTTTTGGACTTCAACACGATGGACTTTACCGACCCGGGTGACAGGCATATTGGGTTCTACAATTATTTTTTTGGGAACTTTAAACTTGGCCAGCTGACTTGCACAATGGGTGATAATATCCTGGGCGTCCACGGTCTGCCCCTGTGCCGGCGAAACCACCAGTACGACCGTTTCGCCGTATATTTCATCCGGTATACCAATGGCTGCAGCCATTCCGACCTGTGGATGCTGGACTGCCACCTCCTCAACCTCGGATGGCATGACCGTGTAACTGCCGACCCGAATGATATGCTTGAGGCGGCCATGGATATAGAGGTTCCCTTTCCTGGTCAGGATACCGAGATCTCCGGTTTTGCAGAATCCATCTTTAGTAAACCCGGCAGCATCTTCATCGGGCATTTTAAAATAAGAATTGATGGTAAGCTTTCCCCGGACCTGGACTTCTCCTTTTTCTCCGGCCGGCAGAGGATTGCCGTCTGGATCTGCAATCCGTTCCGCTGGCAATTTTTTCAAGGGGATCGTCCAGCCTGGTAAAGCTAATCTCAGAACCGGCCTCTGTACTGCCATATCCAATCATGATGTTAGGACAGATTCGTGATTTGATCTGATTGAGCAGGTCAAGTTTTACCTTTTCACCTGACAAGATTGCAAGTTTTAAAGAAGAGAGGTCATAGCTGTCCAGTTCGGGTAAAAGGAGGATGATGGCATACATGGTAGGCACACCTCCGATCCAGGGGATGCTTTCCTTCTCAATGGTTTCCAAAAAGCGTTTCGGGCTCCAAGTGTCGTGGATGATAATTTCATTCCCGGCAGCAATTGCGCTGCAGATCATCTCCACAGAGCCGCCGACATGACTGGGGGGAAGATAGGCCAGGCTTTTGATTCTCCCCTTGATGCCAATGCCTTCCATTGAATTGGCCAATATCCGGGCTTCAGCTTCAGCCATGGCAGTTACATTCTCTTTGCTGAGCATCGCTGACTTGGGGACACCAGTGGTGCCGCCCGTAAATATAACCAAAAGACCGTCGTCAGGCTTTTGGCGAGCTTTGCATTCCAAAAGCCGGGTTCGTTGTTCCGGATCCAACATGTAAAGGGTGTCAAAGGGCTGGCCGATAGACGTTTTTCCCACCATGTATAAAGCAATGGTATCTTCCGATTCCAGGTCTTGGATCACGGACTCCAAAGCCGATTCCAGGTCAAAGTCTTGGGTTCTGGCCAGAGAAAGTATTGCTTTAGGACGGACATGGGAAAGGAATCGTTTTAACTCCGCTTTTTTGTACTTCACATCCAAAGCCGTAACAACGGCCCCGATCTTATCCGCAGCAACCAGTGCTGTGATATACTCTATGCTGGCCGGAAGCAGGGTGGCGATCATGTCTCCCGGATTAATACCGGCGGACAGGAATGCCGTGGCCATGTTTTCCGTCATTTCGTCAAAGTCACTATACGTATATGATTTTTTATCACAACGCATGGCCGTGAAATCAGGATCTACTGAAGCCCAATGTTCTACATATTGCCATAAAAATCTTTTTGCTTTCATTTTACCCTCTCGCATAAATGGGTTGATTTAGAACTTCAATACGACAGTCATAAAAAATACCCCAAATTAAAAAACTGACCATTGGTTAAATTTATGAGTGACAATCAAAATTGTCAAGCTTTTATTAAAAAGAATCAACGACTGGCATTGAATGCCATCTCGGCATCCTTTTTACATAAGGCTTGACAAGATTTTGCCTGGCATTTATAAATTGAACGTTGGTCAAAAAAAATACTGTGAGATTATAATTTTTTGAAATAAAATGAGAAATACAACTAAAGAAAACAGATCCTTCATTGAGATCCACCGCAGAAAACAAATTTTAGACATTGCTGTGGATATGATTTCCCGAAACGGTTATCAGCAGACAACTATGGCGGCCATTGCCAAGGAGGCCGGATTCAGCAAGGGGGTGATCTTTTACTATTTTAAAAATAAAGAAGACCTTATCTCTCAAACGGGGTTGACCCTGCTTGAAGAACTCCGGAGTTTTACCATCGGGCAGATGAAAAAGCAGGCCCCGGGAAAAGGCCAGCTCAATGCCTATGTGAAAGCCTATTTTGATTTTATTCGTAAAAATCAAAAAAAATTCAGCATCCTTATGGAAGTGGGGTTCAACCTGAATACCATGAGTCAGCACTCGCTTTTCGGATCCCAGGAATATGCCGAGTGCAGGCGGCGTCTTGATAAACTTATTCAAATGGAGGGTATGCCCAAAGGAGAAGGCCAGGCTCTTTCTGCTGTGATTCAGGGGATGCTGGATGGGGTCGGAATTCAGTGGATTGCAGATAAATCTGCTGTGGACCTGGATGCTTGCCAAAGCTTAATCGTTGAAATGGTGGGCCGGTATATGGCCTCGGATAATATGCCCGAGTGAAAGGTTCGGGTAATCAAAAAGTATCGTTCTGGAATGCGGGCAAGCCGTTTATAAGTGTTCGCTTTTGCCAAAAGGTTCATCCACGTTCCCCCTCTTCTGTTAAAAGACGCGCCATGTCCGGGGTAATGCCCTCAATTTCAAGGGTGATCTTTTGATCGTGATCGTAAAATTCCAGGAAATAAGCGTGCAGGCCCATGGTGTACACCTGTTTTTTCTTTTTTAAAAATTCAATGGACCGGGCAGAGCCGTACCGGGTATCCCCGATAACTGGATGGCCTGCCAGTTTTGCATGGCGGCGGATCTGGTGTTTTCGACCGGTCATCAGTTCAATGTCCAAAAGGGCATAGTGAGGGGTCTGGGCCTCTACTTGATACCGGGTCATTGCCTTGACTTTTTTTCCTTTTCCCCCGGGATTGGTTCTGCCCCCGGCCTGTTTGGACAAAGGGGTCTCCCAGAGGCCTTGGGCCTGGTCAGGCAGATCAAAATTCCCGTGAACCAGGGTTTTGTACCTTTTTTGGATTTTTTTTCGGGCAAAGAGATCCGAAAGCCGTGAAAGCACGGCAGGGTCTGTGGCCATCAGCAACAGCCCCGAGGTCTCTTTGTCCAGGCGGTGGACCGGCTGGATCATGGAAAACTCAAGGTCTGGGCAGGATTTGAGACGGGAGACAAGGTCAAAGCCTGGCTGATTGTGCACGCTCAGGCCAGAGGGCTTTTCAACGCAGAGCCATCCCGGGCCCTGGCCTGCAACAAGGATATTTTGCTTGGGTTTCATGATTCACATTCTAACCCATTTTGTAGATTTTAACCAAAGATATCTCCCTCTGGTTAAAATCGACTGGACTTTAACCAGAGGGTGGGTAAAAATACCAGGAAAATAATTTTTCAGGACAATGCCCCTTCCCATCCGTCTTTTGGCACCCCGGAGTGGATCATTGCGGGCATGGACAGGGGTGAGGCCTATTTTTTGGGGCAGATGGGGGACCAGGCCGTGGGATGTGTGGCATACGAGAGCCCTGAGCCGGAGATTGCCTACCTGAACCGTCTGGCTGTTTTACCCGGGTTTCAGAATAAAGGCGTTGGCAAAAAACTGGTCTCCCATGTTATTGATAGGGCCCGAAAAGATGAGAAAAAACAGGTCAGTATCGGTATTATCAAGGCCCATAAATCGTTAAAAAACTGGTATCTTTCTCTGGGATTTGAGATTTCAGGCACCAAGGTTTTTGACCATCTTCCCTTTGATGTGCTTTTCATGACCCTGGATCTAAACGCCCGGTGATTGGACCTGCCTGGTGCAGGGCGGATGTTTTTAACCTTGTTTTTTATGGGCCATTTTGGAGATAAATTAAACATTCATTCAGAGATTAAAAGGAAAACCAGATGAATGGAAAAATAAGAGTGCTGATCACCCGTGATTTTCCCGGGGCCGGCCTAGAAATTCTGGACCGGAACGGCTTTGACCTGGATCCATGGGAAAAGGACAGACCCATGACTCCCCGGGAGTTGGTATCACGGGCCAAAAATTGCCAGGCCATGGTCTGCACCCTGACAGAGAAAATTGACAAGGCCTTTATCACTGCCAATCCCCAGCTTGAGATGATTTCCCAGTTTGCCGTGGGGTTTGACAATATTGATGTGGATTTTGCCACAAAGGCTAAGATTCCCGTGGGATTCACTCCGGATACCATGACAGAGGCCACGGCTGACATTGCCTTTGGCCTCATGATTGCCACGGCCAGGAAAATGTTTTTTCTCCATAAAAAAATTTTAAGGGGGGAATGGGGTTTTTTCAGGCCCAGGGCCAATCTTGGCATGGAACTTCGGAATAAGACCCTGGGGATTTTCGGCATGGGCAGGATCGGGATGCAAATGGCCCGGCTCTGCAAGGCAGCCTACGATATGAAGGTGATCTACCATAACCGGTCCAGGAATATGGAGGCAGAAAATCTGCTCAACGCCCAATGGGTTGAATTTGACACCCTTGCGGCCCAAAGTGATGTGGTTTCTGTCCATTCAGTGCTCAGCCCTGAAACCCGGGGCATTTTTAATGGACAGGCCTTTGCCCGGATGAAGTCCTCTGCCATTTTTATCAACACGGCCCGGGGCCCGATTCATAATGAGGCAGATCTTTTACAGGCCCTGGAATTAAAGGAGGTCTGGGGGGCGGGGCTGGATGTCACCGATACCGAGCCCATGGACAGGGGCAATCCACTGCTCTCCATGGAAAATGTCTGCATCCTTCCCCATGTGGGTTCTGCCACCCAGGAGGCCAGGGACAATATGTCCGTTCGGGCGGCAGAAAATATTGTTGAATTTTATAGAACAGGCCGGGTTCCCTTTTTGGTCAATCCCCGGGTGTTTGATTGATCTGGCCGGCATTGAATTTTACGGGAGCCTTTGCCCTTCAGCAGCAATTTCTTGTTGATCATACCACCCGGATCCCACCCTCCTTCGGCCTCGAAAAATTGTCTGGCAGCATCCGGGATATGGCAGGACTCAATCCCCATTACACGGATAAGAACATTGCCTTTAATGTGAAACAGGTTCCTCGGGCAAGAGATCCCCGGGAGAAACCCGTTGACACCATAGTCCGCCTATGTGAATTTACTCTTTTGTGAACCTGACCCGAGAAATGCAGCTGGAACTGATAGAAAGGACATAATACAGCCTATGAAAGACTCACACCTGGGTCTTGAACTCAAGGGCAATTTACTTAATGACGGCCTGGGCAGTTGATTAAGACAGTCCAAAAACAGACTGGTGTTTGAATTTTCATTGTGCAAGGCTGTCCAGATGATTTCAATGGTATTGAAAGCCCCGGCAAAGGAGCCGGCAGGATCCCTGACCGTCGGTAAATACATGGTTGACCGGGGCCTCAAAGGGATATTCGTCTTTACTCCGCCTTTTTGCGGCAGAGCGAAAGTTCATAGAATAAAAAAAGAGAACCTATAAAAAACCATGCAGCCAAAAGAACTCCCAGCTGCCACAGATGCCCGCGCCACCCAGTATCCATATCCATGCCCAGGTCTGCCCCCGGGGTCAAATTTACCGGAGCAATGGGCAGATGATACGCAGCTGCGAGGCGTTCTATATTGATTAGATGGATAACGGGTACGCCCGCTTCAAACATGCGGAAGATGGTTCCCCTCTGAGGGCTTGAACTATCAGGAATCCGCTTGATCAATCCATTGTCCAGCAGGGCTGCCTCGCTTACCCAGCCCATGGACATGACATTGCCGCCCACATTGATGAAGGCCTTGGGCAGTCCCCCTGTTGTATATAAATCCATGCGGCGTTTCACATCGAAGACCACGGTACGGGGTGTGCCTTCCCGAAGATACCTGGCCCCGTGCCGCATAATGGCCGCTTCCCCTGCCTCTATGCTGGTTTCATCAATTCCTCCCCCAGTATCCATGATGCCGCCAAGAGAGGCGTAACAACTACGGGTACGGATCAGTCCCTTGTCAAACAGCCGGGACTCCATATCCAGCCAGGTAAAGCCGGGAATATTGGCCCCGTAACAGGAAGCCCCAACGGAACTGATGATGAAAGTGTTCAGGTTCAGCACGTCGCAGGCGCAATGGGTTGCCAGGTTAAGGGCGGGAAAGGAGCCGGAAAAGGAGAGGGCCACCCGGTCCCTTTTTTTTATCCCTGCCTGCTTGAGCCACACAACCAGAAGTCCTGCAAATTGTGGATTAAGGGAAGTCTGTTTGGCGCGTAAATCCCCCAGGGTGCTTGTAATGTCCGAATAATCAACACCAATGAGGCCTGACAGGGCAGGATCGAGTTTCGGTTCCAGGGGGATGCCCATGCTCTGGCGCATGGCTTTCAATTCTTTTATTCCCTTTTCCATTTGCCTGATGGCCTTTCCGGCATCTGCGTCTAACACGACAGGAGGGGTCAGCAAATATACGGCAAACGTCAAAATAATAGAGGTAAGCCCCATAAAAAAAATTACCCAGAGGCACTTGGGGCCGGGTTTCTTCGCCCAGAGGGGAGATTTCATCAAATCCGCATCCATTCTATCCCCCTCAGCGAAAGAAAGACCAGGCAGGAAAGAACCAGAAGCGACAACAATGTCAGCCCTACTCCCTGGCGATCCATTTCATGGGCCACTAACCCGGGGATGATGTACCCAACCACTTCCACCCTGCCCTGGGCCAGTTCCGTGCCCATGACCATGGCCCCCACACTCCATTGCAGTGCAAAGGCCACCAGAACGCTGAGAATGAAACGGCGCCGCCCGTAAAGGATGGTGACAAAAGAAAGAAGGCGCACCGCAATCATGCTAGCCAGGGCTGTCAGCAGGCAGAGAGCAATAGCCCAGGGCTGGTCAAAGGCCAGGGCAAAATAGCCTGGAGCGATAAGACCGCCGGCAACAAGTCCTGTCCACTCTAAAAAGAAAAAACCATAGACAAGACCAATGGCAATGGCTTCAATCAGCATGTTTATCTTCTAAATTCTGTTTTGCACCCTGATCAGGGACAGGGGGGAAAATAGTCGGATTCTGTACAGCCTTCCGCCATTGTTCACCATAGCCGTGGAAATTACCCAAAGCGACTATTGTCATGCCTTTTTTGCCTTGGTTCAGGGCTTTTTTGTCCATGGTTTTTAAAAGATGATCCGGGGAAAGCCAGGGCCATGCCCGCAAAATTTTTTTGCGGTTAGGGTTGAGCAGACCGTGCACCAGGGCATATCCTGCATGGCTGCCCATAATCGCAACAGCGTTAAAACGGGAGTCGGACAGTATCCAGTTCATGAAATCCCGGGTGCGAAGGGGCCTGTCCCCCCGGGTGGCAATAAGCGCCACCCTTAAAAAATTTTCACCCCAAGAACAATCTTCCAGCAGCAATTGTGAAGAAACAAGGTCATTGGCCGAAAGAAAATCATAAATCCCTACCGGTATTCCCAAAATTTCTGTTTTAAAAGGAGGGGAAAGCTTTGAAAAACCCAGGGGGCCTTGGGGCTGGGATAATTTTTTTTTCAAAAGTACAGCGTCTGCCACAGCCTGGGCCAGCACCGTGACCTGTCTTGTGGGCAATGCTTTTAAAACAGAGCAGTCAATTTTTTTTCGGGTGGTCTCTTCTTTGAGAAAATCCGCTCCGGCTTCCTCTGCGGTAAAAAGTTTTCCCGAACACGGGATCATGTGTACCAGGGTCTGGAATACGCCTTTGCGACCTATCCCCATGGTTTCGGCATGGTCAGGCCGCATGTTTACGATAACCGCGTGGCTGGCCTGCAAAATTGTTTCAGAGAGGTACACGGTTTCAGGTTGCAGAGCTATGCCCTCCACCACAACGGCATCCGCCCCCATGGAAGCGGCTTTGTCCAGCATGCTGATATGCTCCTGTATGCGGGCAGGGCTGACTCTGGGTACAGGGATAATGGCACCATCCGGCAGGATATATTCCGGGCTGTCTCCTGTGGTTTTTGCAAGTATCGATAGGCCCTGGGAGCGCAGAATGGCTGCAAGTTCTCTGGTGATACTGCTCTTGCCCCTGGTGCCGTGTACATGGATGCGCACCGGCACCTTTGCGCGGTTGCGGTAAAGCTTTAAGCGCTCCAGCACAAGCTGGGTAATGACTAAAACAAAACAAATCCAATACAGCATAAGATCTCCCTGGAAGGTGCCCGTCCAAAAAGATTAGGATAGGCCGGGCACCTTTTATGGAGGCAAAAAAAAAGTCTTACCCCTGGGTTATCAGCCGCCATATACCTGGCAGGGCACGAAACCCGGGATCGGGCACACCTTGTTTCGGCAATGGGTTTAAGTAGTAACCCACACCGTTTTCCATGAGATCTTCATAGGAAGGAATTTTTTCAAACACAATCTGTTTTTCTGCCACCTCCTCCAAAGCAACACACATGGCCTGCAATTCTTGCATATTACGGCCAACCTGCATTTTCAGAGGGCTGCCGTTTTCCCAGGGCGTAAACAGATAACCCAGTTCTGCAGCCTTGTCATAGAAGGCATCAATGCCGTCCACGGGCAGATGTTCATCTGTGATACCGCGCATTTTGCCCTGGGTGGGGTTAACGGTTTCAGAGGTCACGGCCAGAAGATTCGGAAACATGTCCCCCATCTCAAGGTTGCTCAGCCCCCGAAAGGAATCGGGAGATACTTCCGCCCCAATGGCCAGGTCAGCCATCTGCATTTCAAGCGTCGCAATGGTAACCAGATCCTGGGCCCGGCGATGACCGCTAAGGGCGTTGACAAAGGGATATTCCGGCTGCCCTTCGTGCATGTCCACCTGCATGTCCACCTTTTCGGTGCGAACCAGCTGCTGGATGCCAAAGGCAACGCGCTCGGCAAAGGTGCCGTTCATACGGCCCGGGTAAGCGCGGTTGGGGTTGCGGAATTCCTCGCCGGAATATTTCTGCTTGCTGGGATACTGGATAAATACTTCCGGATCAGGCCAATGCTCGGCAGAGTTACCCAGGCGTGAGCCGTGACGGAACTTTCGCTTGCTGCCGTCCGGCAGAGAAAAGCTGATAAACTGAGGGTGGGCTTCCTGGGGGTAGTTGTTGGTAAAGCCTGTGTTGCTGGTGTGGGGCAGAACAATAACCCTGCCTGCGGCCACTTTACAATGTTCCACCAGTATCAGGGCCGCACCCCAGCCGCAGGGTTCGTCCGAGTGGGTTCCGCCAAGCACCAGAAATGTTCCCCCGGGCTTTTCCCCCTCCATGATAAAAACCCGGGTATCTCCCAGGGTTCCTTTCAGTTCCGGCAGGTAGTCACTGAGCCATTTAATCTGGGTCACGCCCGGACCGGGAATGATGGTGTCATCCTTCCACATCTTAACATAATTTATGGTCAGCAGAACACTTATGAGCACGGAGAGCGCAAGTATCCCCCAACCTGTTTTTTTATGGTTGATCGTCATGTTGCATCTCCCTTACTTGATGAAAAATAGTCGCATGAGAAAAGGAACAATGACGAAAATAGCCATAAGCTGTTCCCATATGTTTTTTGACTTCAATGCGTTGGATGTTACAAGGTAGAGAATGAACGCCGTCAGGGTCATCGCATGTAACTTTTATTAAGATTCGTCCTTACCCGGCTGGAATAGGTGAGGGGGATTCCGTTAAATCTTAAGCGGTCGTCCTGACCGCTTAAGAAGCGGAAATGATCGGACCTATGCCGTCCTGGCGGGCCGCTCATTTACGCCACTCCACCCCCTTCACCCTATCCCAGCCTGGCTCTCCTGGCTTGCTATAGTATATGAGCATCGAACAAAATTTTCCTAGACATCGCTGCACAGATACGATATATATGGCAATAAACACAAGGAGTTGCCAATGAACGAAAAAAAATCTCTTGAAACTTTTTTTGACAATATTCAGGACCCCAGACACCACAATAAGCTTCATAATTTAATTGATGTCGTCATCATCGCAATTTGTGCGGTAGTTGCTGGCGCAGACACTTATGAGCAAATTGAAAACTTTGGCAAAAAGAGAAAAAGGTGGTTGTCAAAATTTCTAAGCCTTCCCCATGGGATACCCTCCCATGACACCTTTGGCAGAATTTTTGAAAGGATGAACCCGAATGAATTTCAGAGCAGTTTTATGCACTGGGTTCAGTCGGTTGCAAAGATGACCAAAGGTCAAGTCATTGCAATCGACGGCAAAACTCTAAGGCGTTCACACGATACCTCCAATGATAAGAAAGCCATTCATATGATCAGTGCGTGGGCTTCGTCTAATAAAGTGGTTTTAGGGCAATTAAAAACCGAAGAAAAATCAAATGAAATTACGGCCATTCCAAATCTTTTAAAACTTTTAGATATCTCGGGCTGCATTATAACCATTGATGCCATGGGCACTCAAAAGAAAATCGCTGAAACCATAATAAACAAAGGGTGTGACTATGTCCTTGCCCTGAAAGAAAATCATAAAACCTTGCATGATGAAGCGGTACTTTTTTTCAATAAAATGGAAGAAATGAAAAATCAGGGGTACCAGTTTAATGAACAGACCAGTGTTGACGGAGGGCACGGTCGAGTCGAAACGCGCAGGGCTGTGATAACCTCTGATATTGATTGGTTTGAAGATAAAAAAAGTTGGAAAGGTTTGAAAAGTATTGGAATGATTGAATCCACCCGGGAAATGGACGGCCAGATCAGTCATGAAAAGCGATATTATATATCGAGCCTGGATAGCGACCCCAATATTTTTGGTAATGCTGTCAGGAGGCATTGGGGAATTGAAAATTCAGTGCATTGGGTATTGGATATTGCGTTCCCTGAAAGGGCGTTCAAAATTCTGTGTCAGTTGAATGAAAGCTGATATACTCAGCTAAATAAGGAGAACTGACATGACCGAAGAAAACACCGAATTTGATTTTCAAAAAGCCCTTAAAGGCATCCAGGAAGGTAAACCCTTCACAGGTAAGGGCGGCGTCCTTACATCATTAATCAAAAATCTTGCTGAAGCTGCTCTTGAAGGAGAGTTGGAGTCCCATCTTGGGCAGGAAGTTTCTGCCAACCGCCGTAATGGAAAAAGCAAAAAGACCATTAAATCCCTGGATGGTAAATTTGAGCTGGAAACCCCGCGTGACAGGGTCGGAACCTTCTCTCCACAGATCGTCAAAAAACATCAGACAACGCTCAGCGATGAAATTGAAAGAAAGATAATAGCCCTTTACGGCCTGGGCATGAGTTATAATGATATGGCTTCCCATTTACAGGAAATCTATGGACTTGAGATTTCAAATGCCACTCTGAGCACCATTACCGATAAAATCATCCATACCGTCAAAGAATGGCAGGCCAGGCCGTTGGAAAATGTGTACCCAATCATATGGCTTGATGCCATACATTATAAAGTACGAGAAAACGGAAAGGTCGGCAGCAAAGCCGTTTACACAATTCTTGGGGTGAATATCGAGGGCCGCAAAGAGGTTCTTGGGCTGTACATATCCGAGAATGAGGGTGCGAACTTCTGGCTGCAGGTGTTAACAGACCTTTCAAACCGAGGGGTAAAAGATATCCTGATTGCCTGTGTTGATGGTCTAAAAGGTTTTCCCGAGGCCATTGAGACCATATTCCCGGACACAGAAGTTCAACTCTGCGTAGTCCACCAGATCCGAAATTCATTGAAATACGTTGGTTCCAAAAATAAAAAGGAATTTATGGCAGATCTAAAACGTGTTTATAAAGCGGTCAATAAGGATCTGGCCGAAGAAGAACTGGATATCTTGGAAAATAAATGGAATGACAAATACCCGATTGTGATAAAATCCTGGCGGAACAACTGGGAACGCCTCAGTCATTTCTTTAAATATCCAGAAGAGATCCGACGGATAATATACACCACAAATACCATTGAGGCTGTGCATCGACAGTTTCGAAAACTGACCAAAACAAAGGGATCGTTTCCTAACCAGGACAGCCTGTTAAAGCTGCTTTACATGGGGATCCAGAACGCCAGTAAGAAATGGACAATGCCGGTTCAAAACTGGTCACTGACAATTTCCCAGTTGGCAATTTTCTTTGAAGGCCGGCTGGATAAAGAGCTGGGAATTTGATAGGGATTTATTTACAGATGGAAAAGATGGTTCCAGGAACTCCGCTCCAGCAAAAGCCAACTCCTCCGACGTGGCAGATTGAAGGCCCATTCTCGGACCTGGCTTTTACTTCCGCTGGCGCCGAGACAGATCCGGGAACCGAAACCGTGACACAGAATTCTGAACATTCCCAAACTATAGGCACTTTACAATATTTACATGCGTGAGCCCTGGCTTTCCACAGCCCCTGCTTGACAACCCCTGAAAAATGATTATATTAGCAAGCTATTGTAAATTTGTACCAAAGCGTATATCCAAGGAGTAAGAATGCCGATTTTTGAGTTTAAGTGCACCGAGTGTGAAGAGTTTTTTGAAGTCCTTGTCATGGGGTCAGGTGATGACAAGGAAATTAAATGTCCCAAATGCAAATCCCAGGAATTCCAGCGGGTGGTTTCCGCCACCAATTATGCCATGGGCGATTCGGGTCCCGGCGCAGGATCAAAGGGGGTTCATACCCAGGAGAGAACCTGTTCCAGCGGAACCTGCAAAACCTACACCGTACCGGGGGCAACCAAGGGGTAGGCTCCCATTGGCGTTCCCTGTTGCCAAATAAGTTTTATTGAATCGACTGGTTCTCCCTTCGGAGAGCATTTCCCTTATACCAAAGTGATCAGCGAACATACGGCAGCCCGCCTTAAGGAGGTTATATGGAAGAGACGGCAAAACTTATCATAGACGGAAAAGAGATCTTTCTGCCTGTTTTTACAGGGTCTGAAGGGGAAAAAGCCATTGACATCAGACGCCTCAGGCAGGAGACTGGCTGCATCACCTTTGATCCGGGTTACGGGAATACAGGTGCCTGTAAAAGCCAGATTACCTTTATGAACGGAGAACAGGGGATTCTCAGATACCGGGGGATTCCCATTGAGCAATTGGCAGAGCATTCCACCTTTGTGGAGACCGCTTTTTTGCTGATTACAGGCAAGTTGCCCACACGGGGGGAACTGACAAGAACCTCTGTTTACCTCAATGATTTTTCCGCCCTTCATGAAAACATGAAGTCTTTTTACCGGAATTATCCGTCCCGGTCTCATCCCATGGGGATCCTGGCCGCCATGGTCAATGCCATGAGAAGTTTTTATCCCGAACTCATAGACATTGAAGAGGAAATGGACAAAACCTTTTTGCGGATTATTTCCAAGATAAGAACCATGGCAGCCATGGCATATAAGATTTCCATCGGCCAGCGGGTGGTGTATCCGCGGCCTGATCTCTGCTATTGCACCAATTTTCTTAACATGATGTTTGACTCCAAAGTGGTGCCCTACCGCATTGATGATGATCTGGTCCGGGCCTTGAATGTGTTTTGGATTCTCCATGCCGATCATGAACAAAATTGTTCCACAACCGCCGTCAGGGTGGTCGGATCGGGCAAGGTCAATATTTATGCCGCAATTTCAGCCGGTATATCTGCCTTGTGGGGACCCCTTCATGGGGGGGCAAACCAGGCGGTGATTCAGATGCTCGAGAGAATCCAAAAAGAAGGACTTACCATTGAACAATGTATTGCCCGGGCCAAGGACAAGAACGATGAGTTCCGGCTCATGGGGTTTGGGCACCGGGTCTACAAGACATATGACCCCAGGGCCAAGATCATGAAAAAAATGTGTGATATTGTACTCTCCAAGGTCAGACGAAATGACCCCTTATTGGATATTGCAAGGCAGCTGGAAGAGGCCGCGCTTGAGGAATCTTATTTTAAAGATAAAAATCTGTATCCCAATGTGGACTTTTATTCGGGTATTGTACTCAGGGCCATGGGCATTCCCACCGATATGTTCACGGTCATGTTCGCCATTGGCCGCCTTCCCGGGTGGATCGCCCAGTGGAAAGAGGATATGGCGGATCCTGAGATGAAGATTTCCCGGCCCAGGCAGATCTATACCGGGGCCACTATCCATGACTATACCCCCATTGGACAGCGGAATGCCGGCCAGGAGTTCTGATCGGTATTTGCGGAGGAAAAATGGTTGAAATCATTGCCCACCGGGGGGCCAGGAGCCTTGCCCCGGAAAATACCCTGGCAGCAGCCCGCCTGGCACACAAGATCGGTGCCCATGGTTGGGAAACCGATGTTTCCCTGACCCGGGAGGGCGGTTTGGTGCTATTTCATGACCCAGTGCTGACCCGGTGCACCAATGCCCCTGAGGTGCTGGGGTATGACCCGGATCATCCGGAAAAAACCTTCTGGCCCGGTCTGCCTGCGCAGACCATAGACCGGTTGGACTCCCATACCCTGGCAGATCTTGAAATTCTGGATGCCGGGAGCTATTTTGAAAAGAATAATCCCTTTTCAACGGTTGAGGCAATCGATCCAAAGGATTTGGCAGCTTTTAAGGGAGAATCCATCCCCACTCTTTTTGAGGGACTGATGCTGACCCGAAAGCTGAACTGGAAAGTCAATCTGGAACTCAAGGATCATGGGAATGATCCTCAATTATACTATACAGCCTCCCATACCCTGGCAGAACTGGCAAGGGCGGGCATGGATATCTAAAAAGTGGCGATATCTTCTTTTAACCACCAATGGATCAGATGGGTAAAAGAACGAATGCCAAATATTGAAACTCATGTCCTTGTGGGAGATGATGATGATATCCCCTTGGATTTTTCAGCGCCTGAGTTTACCTCTGAAGAGTTTCCGGTTCTCAATATCAATGCAAAACTGATCACTCCCCAGGAGCTTAAAACGCTTAAAAAACGGGGGAAGCGAGTGAACCTTTTTACCGTAAACGACCCCCATGATTATATGCGGTTTGTCAATGTCGGGGCTGACGGTATTATCACTGATTTTCCCCAGCGGTTTCTTTGGTGAATTTTTCCAGGCGCAAAGGATGAGGTGTCTAAAAAAACGATTGTTTAAAGGCCATCATCTGTAAAAGGAACGAAATTCCCGGATGGTTTGGTCTATGCCGTCCTGATCCACATCAAGATGGGTGACCAGGCGAAGGTCTTGGGCCCGGTCTATCAGGATGCCTTTTGTTTCCATGTGATCGGCTAAAGCATCAATCTTGTCCCCGATGCAGGCAAAGAGAATATTGGTTTGAACCTCATTGGGATTCACTCCAATTTTTTCTATGTCGGACAATCCCTTGGCCAGCCTGAGTGCATTTTCATGATCCTCTGACAGGCGGTCAATATGGTGGTCCAGGGCGTAACTGCCCGCAGCGGCCAGAATTCCGGCCTGGCGCATTCCTCCCCCCAGCATTTTCCGCCATCTTCTTGCCTTGTTGATAAAGGCCTGGGGACCGCAGAGAACAGATCCCACAGGTGCGCCTAAGCCCTTGGACAGGCAGCAGGACACCGTATCAAAATGGCGGGTAATCTTTCTGACATCCACATCCAGTTTGACTGCGGCATTAAAGCCCCGGGCTCCGTCTAGGTGGAATCCAAGATCGTGGGAGGCCGCAAAACTGTGGGCAGCTTTAAGGTAATCCATGGGCAGAACCTTGCCGCTCTGGGTGTTTTCAAGGCAAAAAAGCCTAGTCCTGGCAAAATGAAAATCGTTGGGTTTGATAAATCGGGCCACCCGATCAAGATTCAGGCTGCCGTCTGCCTCAAATTCCAGGGGCTGGGGCTGGATACTACCCAGAACGGCAGCCCCTCCGCCTTCATATCTATAGGTATGGGCGGTTTGGCCCACGATATACTCATCCCCCCGTTGGCAGTGGGTCATCAGGGCCAGTAAATTGGATTGGGTACCGGATGAGCAGAACAGGGCGGCCTCTTTTGCCGTAATCCGGGCGGCTTTTTTTTCCAATTCATTGATGCTGGGGTCTTCTCCGTAGACATCATCCCCTGTTGGGGCAGCCATCATGGCTTCTTTCATCATGGGGACAGGCTGGGTAACAGTATCGCTTCTCAAATCAATCATGATTCATTCCATCCAGGATAAAATTTAAATTCAGAGGCTGCCGCGCTGGGGACGGCAGCTTTATTTTGTGGGCAATATATATCATGCCCGGGCCCTTGGGTTCCAGTTGCTTTATAATATGGAAGCCCTCGGGCAGCCATCCCTGGTCTTAAAACCTGGAGAACAGATGTTGACCTTTTTTATAAAGGTAAATTATTTTTTTGTATACACTTGCAGTGCTGTGTCATTTTTGTTGAATTGTAACCTTTTAGGTTTATGCCTTTTGTTTTTTAAGGAAAGCAAGGGGTAAGTTTCTGATTTTTTGGACTTCTCAAAAATCCGCAACAGAATGTAAACGGGTTTGTTAAAAAAAGATTAAAATAATCGTTGACACACAAATAAAATTAATGCATATTACGTCGGTCTTCACGGGATAACTCCTACGGGTTCTGCCGGGAAGATTTTTTTTGATCTTTGAAAATTGGTCAGTGAAGAAGAAAAGAGCAGGTCCGGCTTCGTTGGAAGCTGTGACCGCAAGTTTTAGTAAAAGGATTATAACTGGAGAGTTTGATCCTGGCTCAGAATGAACGCTGGCGGCGTGCTTAACACATGCAAGTCGAA